>JANMEV010000530.1:0-16646 GCA_031377305.1 Planctomycetota bacterium
GCCGTCGCCGCCCCAAAGGACGTCATCGCCATCCTGACCGTAGATGCGATCGCCTCCACCGTTCCCATACACTCGATCGTTACCTGTGCCGGCATAGAGCGTGTCATTTCCCAGGCCACCTCGGATGATGTCGTTTCCACCTGCTCCATCGAGAATCGCGGTTCCCATAAACGTCGACGCATCAATCACATTGGCGAGCGCTCCGCCGGTGATCCCAACGGTCTCAATGCTGCTGAAAAGGAGGCGGCTGCCGAGGCTGTTGCTCATTTGAGTCGGCGTGAGCGTCCAGTCGACATCCCCAATGACATTGACCCGATCAACGCCGGTGCCGCCGATGATCTGCAGGATTCCAGACTCACCCGGTGCGGCGAAATCTGGGCCGGTGATCATGACAACGTCGTTTGCAATGCCTGTCGTCACGATAAAGTCGAGCAGCCCTGGAGCTTCCAATGCTCCGGCACTGATCGTCACGGCATCAATGCTCTGAGCGGGGACACTGTCCTTCGCTCCGGTATCGACAGTCACGCGATCGACGGCCTGAAACGACAACGGTACGATCGTCTGACCGCTGCTGGTGCCGCCAACGGTGGTCTTCAGCGTTGTCCCGATGACCTGAAACGGGTTCACGGTCACGGAATCCGCCATACCCTGTGTCTCAATTCGGACAGCCGCCATGTTCGACACGTCCGTGGATTCAATGCCTGTCGCCTGAATGACGCCGCCGTTGATAAGCAACTCGGTCAGACCACTGAAGGAACCAGAACGATAAACGGCCGATTCACTGCCGACGCCGATCACGGAGAGATCATCTGTTCCTGTATTCGCGCTGAAGCGAATCCCCTGCGGCAGCGAAAACGCCCCTCCGCCGAAGTCAACGAGCAGCGAATCTGACGCTGCTGCGGCTCCAGTGATTTCGATGCCCGTAACTTCACCCACTGGTCCAGAGCGAAGAACTACCCCGGTCCCTTTGTCAGAAATCTCGATATCATCTCCATTTTTCCGCACAAGGAAGCTCTTGGTTCCGGTGATCGCCGCTGAAGCTCTCAGTTCAGTCGTGAATTGTGCAATGAATCCATCGGACAGGCCGGCTGAGGTCAAGACCGTATCATCCGCCCCAGAATCAATACTGACCGATCCGTTAAAACTTCCGGCCATCACAATGTCGTTTCGTGGAGCCAGGTCCATCGCTCCAATCGCGCTGCTGATCCGGTTGCCCCAGATGGGATTGCCGTCTCGTCCAAGACCCGTCAGGAACGTCCCCGGCGAGGAATCAATATCGATTGATCGAGTCTCCCCTTGAATGCTGAACAGCTGCGGACCTGTTCCCGCCACGATGAACTGATCGTTGCTGTCCGTCAGGATTGAATGAATACCAACCGATGCGCCCGTCCCGCCAATCTGTGTGGCCCATTTGAAATTTCCGCTTGACGACAGTTTGACCACGAATACATCGTTGATCCCCATTGGTGTCAGGATTCTGCTGGCCGCTCCCGGATTGACATCGAGTGCGACAGCCGATGTCAATCCGAGCACAACGCTCCCCTGTGAATCTACAGTGAGGCCATGCGTTGTCTCAGTTTGTTCAGTGCCGAAAGTCCTGTTCCAGATGAGGTTTCCCGATGGGCTGATTTTTGAGACGAATGCATCGGTACGAGCAAGATTGCCAACGGACGATTTTTGCAGGAAACCCAGAGGCGATGGATCAAAGTCGAAGTTTTGCCCTTGAAAATCGCCTCCAACCAAAATGCTTCCATCCCCGGCCAGTGCAAGGGAACGCGGCTCGGCACTGGCTGTTGATCCACCGAAACTCTTTCCCCAAATAAGACTACCACTGTTGGAGAACTTCAGCAGGAACGAACGGCTCTCGTTGAGCGTCCCCAGATTTGTGATGCCGGGACCTGGCTCAAAATCTGCAACATCCGCAAGTCTGCCGCTTAAAAACGTGACCCCGTTCTGATCCGTCGCCATTGCCGCGAGATTGACACTCAATCCAACGCCGCCAAACTGCGCAGCCCACACGAAGTTGCCCCCCGGATCCAGCTTCACCAGGAATTGCCGACCGTTAACAGAGTCCATGTTTGAGACTCCGACACCGGGGTCGAAATCACTGGTCCCCTGAAAACTCCCTTGAACGTAGGTATTCCCAAAACCGTCCGTCGTAACGTGATAGCCATTCCAGCTACCGTTGCTGGCGGAAAACGTCTTAGCCCAGACAAGGTTGCCATCTGCCGCGATTCGAGACACATATGAGTTTGCGAACGGTCCTTGTGGATTGAGCGTCGTGACTCCCGGACCGGGATCCGCATCGATCGCCTGGAAAAAATTCCCGACGACCGTTCGATTGCCAGTCGCATCAACATCGAGGTCATAAAGATAGTCGTCATTCGCCCCGCCGATGCTGCCCGCGCTGACAAGATTCACGGTCAACAACTGCCGAGACTCCAGCGTGTCGAAGCCGCCTGAATTTCCCGAACGAAGCCTCGACCTCGTGCGGCGTGAACGGCTCGCGTGGCCGAACAACTCACCGACTTGCGAAAAGAGGCTTCGAATCGTGCGTGGTTTTGTTTGGCTAAAGACAAATGTCATGGCAGAACTCCTGAAGTAGAACTGGACGTGCACAAAACGAACTTTGGCGAGCGGGACGTGGGATTGACCGAGTACATTTCTCGTCAGCATGTCATTCACTGCCGCCGGCAGTACGCGGGCTTCGAACGATTCGGCAAAACACGAATATCGCTGCAGCCGTCGTCTGGTGCCCCGGATTTGCCGAGACTTCCATTGACCCATGCACGCTTGAACGAGTGATCTGATCATAGGCGAATTGCCTTGTGCTGGAAAAAAATCAGCGCCCGCGAAATCACAGGTGCGTGGCAACCCACGGTCGCTCGATCGACGATTTGTCGAGACCGAGCGAAACGATGAATTGCCCTTCGTAGTTACAAACGCACGAGTTCCTGGCTGTGACACGAAATCCAGAAAGTTTTTTGGATGTCATGATTTGATCTTGAAGGACTGCCACTCCCCGTCGATATGCTGATCGGCATGAACTCGAAGACTGGACACACCTGCGAAGACTCCGATTGCTCTGACGAAGACTTTCCTCCGTTTGTGGAAGCCGTGCGGCATCCTCGGAAGTCTGTGGCAGGCGGTCAGTCGGCCGCCGAGATTCGATCGCCGGTCGTCAGTCGTGAAATTCTTGAATCCGCCTCTGACGAAGGCATGGCGCGGCGGCTTGAACGGAGTACACCGACGTCACAGATCCTCGAACAGCTCGGCCAGTGGCGGATTGCACATGAAATCGGGCGTGGCGGTATGGGGATCGTGTACGAAGCCGTGCACGTCGAAACTCAACAGCACGTTGCGTTGAAGTTCCTTCCATCGACCGGAGGTCTGGACGCGCGACGACTGGAACGGTTCCGGCATGAAGCGGAGATTATCGCCCGTCTGACTCATCCCAACCTCGTGCGTCTGCTTTCTATCGAGAATGAAGGCAGTCATCACTTTCTGGTGATGCAGCTCGTGGATGGAATCAGTCTGGACCGCGTGGTTGGCAGCATCAGCACACACAATTCCTCGACAGCAGGAACCAGGGTCACCCACTCTGCCGCACCAGCGGAGCCAGCAAATGCTGAGCGTGATCATCACAACACGTGGCTCAACGAAAAGTTGTTCGGTCCAGGCCAGAACCGATTTCGATATGTTGCCACACTGATTCAACAGGCGGCGCAGGCACTGAGTTACGCTCACGCTCAACGAGTTATTCATCGCGACATCAAGCCTTCGAATCTGCTTGTCGATCAGAATGATGTGCTGTTGATAGCGGACTTCGGGCTGGCTCAGATTCAGGGCGAACAGGGGCTGACCGCGACTGGTGACCTATTGGGAACGTTGCGATACATGAGCCCCGAACAGGCGATGGCCAGTCGAGTTCCTGTCGACCATCGCACGGACGTTTACTCACTGGGGGCTACTCTCTACGAATTGCTGTGCGGCGATGCCGCGTTTCATGCAGATGATCGCAAAGAGCTGCTTCGCCAGGTGTTGTTTGACGAACCCATTGCTATGAAGAAGAAGGATCCTGCGATCCCGGTCCCATTGCAGATTATCGTCGAAAAAGCCATGCGAAAGGATCCTCGCCAGAGGTATTCGACTGCTGGGGAAATGGCGGACGACCTCTTTCGATGGTTGTCCGACAGTCCAATTCGAGCGAGGCCAGTCCGATTCTGGGAACCCGCTCTGCGCTGGTGTCGAAAGAATCGAGCACTGGCCGTTTCGCTCGCGACGGTGTTTACTTTGACGCTGCTGCTAACCGTTGGACGTTTCATCTATCTCGAACTGCACGAGCGTCATGAGCGTACCGTCAATCTGCTTCAGCGGACAGAATCCGCCGAGAAGGAATCACAAGCCTTCGCGCGTCTTCGAGATGTCGCTCGTTATCGTCAGACGGGACTTGCCGGACTTCGCGATCGTATGGCGTTGCTTAAAGTGGATGTTCACTCACTCAGCGACGCCGCGCGCACGGAGTTGCGGAACGAATGGCTATCGTGCCAGGCTCGAGCGGACTGGAGTTTTACGCAATCGATTGTCTGTGAATCGGCAGTCGCGGCTGTGAGTCCATCCGGTGAACTGCTTGCGGAGCTCGCGAGTTCTTCGGGATCGCAGCAGATTCGAATTCGCTCGATTGGCGGCAAGTCGCCGGAAATCACTTCCGATGCAGCGGGATTCGACATCAAAGCGGTCTGGTTTAGTCGGGTGGGCAAGTTTCTTGTGGCGACGGACCTGGCGAGTAACTGGCAAATTCTGAGAGTCACGGACGGCCGAAGACTCTTTGAGGTCCCGCAGCAGGCACTTGGATGTGATGTGAGCGATGCGACGGACCAGATCGTTTTCTGGCATGTGACTGCTGCAATCATGACGGCCTCGTTGACTGGCGAGGTTTCATCGCCGGCGCTTCAGACGCTGTATCTCACGACTCCGGCATCCTTTGTTCGTTTCAGCCCCGACGGTCGTCGGCTCGCGATTCTGGATCAGACTGGTTCCGCAAAACTTACGTTGATGCAAACGGATGGAACCGTCGACCGAGTTCTGCCGGCGGGGCAGGCGAACACGCTGGCCTGGAGTCCCGACGGGAGGTTGATCGCTCTGCCCAATCAATCGAGCAACATCATCGTTCGTGATATTCAATCTTTGCAGGTTGTTTCGACCATTAGAAACAACGATTCAGTGATCTCGGGAATCAGCTGGCATCCTTCGGGTAATTTCTTTGTCACAACCTCATGGACCGGAGAAATACTGCTTCGCCACGTCTGGACAGGCCGAACGCTCATTCGCAGCAACGAAGTACTGGACGCGATTTCCTTCAGTCATGATGGTCGCCGCGTTGGCTGGCAGGTGAAGTCCGGGTTGCTAAGAATCGCTGAATGGTCGCCAGGAGAAGTTGTTGATTTACCGTGGGATTCTGTTAACAACACACGTCTGCCGGCCGGGATTTGCTTTCATCCCGAAGGTCGGCTGGCTGCCATCTATTCGCTGGAAGGTTGCCAGTTGTTTGATCTTCGGACTGCTTCGGTACTTCATCGAATTCCAGGTGAGCGAATCCTTTCGGCCGAGTTCTCCGTGATGGGGGATCGGCTGGTGATTCTAACTCAGACATCAGCTGTGCAGTGGCCCGTTCGCAGTCATGGATCCACCGGTTTGCGAGGGCTTGTGATGGGGCCGCCACAAATCATCCCTCTTCCGACGCTTCAAAGCGGGATTATTGCCAGGGATGCACTTTCAGCAATCGTTCGAGCTGAAACGGCTCCCGACAAGTTGTCGGTGATTCAACTCGCCGATGGCAAAGTACTCCTTGAAACAGGTGAATCGGCGCCGGGTTTTGATGTTGCTCGGACGGGGCCGCTTGCTGTTCGTCGAGGATGGAGGGAGGCAAACGCGGAAGTCTTCGATTTCCAGACCGCCAAAAAACTAGCCGTTCTGGATGTCGGCATAGGCTCCATCCCGTCGGCGTCTGACGATTCAAGATACTTCGTTTCGTCGACGCTGAATCATCTTCAATTCTGGAATTGTGACACATGGGAGCGATCCGATGTCATGCAGCTTGATGCTCCCGTTGTGGGCGCCTGTGCGACGTTTCATCCGACGCTACCAATGATGGTCGTTCGGTTAATGTCCAGCCGTCTGGGCCTGATCAATCCCGAAACTCGCAAAGTGATTGCGAGAATCGATCAACTGGAAGACTATTGGACGACAACAAGCCGGTTCTCCCCCGGTGGTGAATACTTCGTTGAGCTCAGCAGCGACCCCAGCGGTGCTCGCGTATGGAACATCGGGCGTATGCGCCGCGCGCTGGCTGAGCATGGATTGAACTGGCGCGACACAGATAGCGGCGAGTCGGAAGATGCGGCATCTCAGCTGTCTGCTGATACTATCGGACTACCGCTGGTCGTTACGCTTGAAGGTGCCGATTCTGGATTACTGGCACGCGGCGATTCACTCAAGGTCGCTCGGGATCAATTGCAGGTGGCACCTAATGATCCGCGGTTTCAGAATATGGTGGCCTGGCGACTGCTGATGGCTTCGGACGAGCCGCGAAACGACAGGGAGGCTTTGGAGCTCGCACGCCTCAGTTACGTTGCGTTTCCAGATTCCGCAGCCATTCGCAATACGGTGGGACTGGCGTGTTATCGAAATGGACTTTACGACGAAGCCGAACAAATTTTGCTAAAGAACCTCAGGACCTCCCGTCAGGAAGACCTGACCATGGACTTGATCATCCTGTCGATGATCGAATGGGTCAACAATGACTCCGCGGCAAGTGATTCGTACCTGACATGGGCGGAAAACAACTTCGCCGAACATCCACCGGGCGAGCCTGCGTTCCTTGCCGAGATTGATAGTCTCTTCGCGGAACGCGCGGCGCTGATCGTCAGGAAGAAGTAGCGTCAAACAGCATGACCGGACACAGCTCTACGGTCGGCCAGCTTGAGGATTCGCGACATGCGACCGATGTCAGCAGGACGAGTTCATCTGCATTTTGGACGACTAGCCGAAACTCGCTGCTGCTTGGTGCTGCCCACGAAATTCGATCCCTCAATTCACAGATGACGGAGCACTAAAGCAATTCTTTGCAATAGGCCAACAGCTTCAGGTCCGAGAGTTCGCGTTCCAGTTCATCGCGAGTCGCTATGGCCAGCGTGTCGGCGACAATGTGAAGCAATAACTCCCCAAATCGGCGGCGAGCCCTTTCCAGAACTTTCCGGAAGGCATCACTGCTGGTCTCTGATTTGACCTGCTGCGAGTAGAACTCCGCAAGTTCGACGCTGGGACGATTGACCTCAACAGCCTTCAGCTTTAGTGCCACATGATACATCTGGCCGGTGGCCGTTTGATGTTGCTCAAGGGCGGACCATGTCTGGGCCAACAGCTCGTCTCGCCAGTTTTCATCAAACGTCGATGCCGAGGTTTCGCCAGCACCCTGATCCGGAGTCTCTTCGACAAACGGATCATTGCCTCCACGCAGCTTTTGCCTTCGACGATAATCCCTCAGCTGATTAGCCAGCGAGACTCGCAGAAAGTCTCGAAACCGGCCCCTGTCAGGATGCACGTTGCTGAAGTCGCCTCGAAGAAAACGTACGGCAAAATCCTGAGCCATTTCCTCCGCGACATCCGGCTTTCGAAGAGAGGTTAGAAAATATCGATAAACAGCGCCGTGGTAGCGAGCGAAGAAGCTGGCGACTTCCTCAGCCGGGACGTTTGCCCCATTTTTGGACTTGAGAACAATTGACCATGCCGTCGAAATCTGAGCCAACGGTCGTGGTTCAAGCGACTTCTGATCGACATCTTCCACAATCCAACGCCCTCCAACGAAACACCTGGCCACCTGCACAAAGCCTTACGGTATAGCGACTTGCCTGTCGGTTCAAGGCGACATTTGAACTGTCAGAAGTATTCACGTCAGACAGACCGAGATTGTTCGGCCTTTTGGCGATGTTGTGTTGTTACCACATCAGCCGTTGTATCGCCACCCGCGAAACGAACGCTGATATGTCGCGGTCCGGACCGAACAACGTCAGTTCCGGCATCCCGCGACGTTGCCGAAAATTCCCCCGCTCGTTTCGGCCTCCGTCCCTCTCTGCCGGGCCCATCGATGACGCCTGAACTAGTCGCCATAAAGCTCTGTGAAGCGCGACACGATGTCTTCTTTCGAAACATCTTCGATCCGCATGGCAATCGACCAGATGTGGCCCCACGGATCTGTCACCGTTCCGCTGCGATCTCCGTAGAACTGGTCGCACAAAGGTCGAAGTTCTGTCGCACCTGCAGCGATCACGTTCTTGAACACCGCATCTGCGTCTTCAACGTAAACGAGCATGCTGGCCGTCGTGCCGCCGCGGCTTTGCGGGCCGAGAAAGTCCAGTTCGGGGTGTTCATCAGCAATCATGACGTGCGAATTGCCGATCTTGATCTCCGCGTGCGACACCTTGCCTTCCGGATCTGTCAGCCTGAGCACTTCGGTGGCACCAAACGCTTTTTTGTAGAATTCAATCGCGTCACCGGCGCCTCGAATCAGAAGATAGGGCGTGACCGAGTGGTAACCAACCGGTATTGGCTGAACTTTGGAAGTCATAAAAGGGCTTTCTGGACCGAGATGTGCATTCATGGTGTTGAGGAAAATGATCTTCATGCACAATGCCGCTTGATGCGGTCCGGCATTTGAAGAATGCTGGGATGCAGAGCACAGTTTTCGCAGAACATAGTCTACACTAAGACATCGTCCCGCCAAAACCAGGAACGCGCCGTCTCGGATGAGTCATGATCTCAATCAAACACCTTCTCTTTGCCTACTTAGACGGCCCGTTTTCGTTAAAGATCCCGGAACTCAGTCTTGAGCCCGGACGTTCAGCCGTCATTGTCGGGCCAAGCGGTTCAGGAAAAACGACGTTGTTGAATTTGATTGCCGGGATTTTGCCTGCCAACGCTGGCGAAATCAACGTGGCAGAAACATCGATTCATCAATTGAGCGACACCGAACGAAGACTCTTTCGACTTCGAAATATTGGTCTTGTCTTTCAGGATTTTCAGCTCATCGATTATCTTAATGTGATGGAAAACGTGCTGCTGCCATGCCGCATCCATCCATCTGTCTCGCTGACGCGCGAGCACAGGGAACGAGCCAAAGCACTTCTTGAATCGGTCGGTATCTCGACCCTTCAGCATCGATCGGTGACTCGCCTGTCACAAGGCGAACGACAACGAGTCGCCATTTGCCGCGCATTGCTGTTGTCGCCTCGAGTCGTACTGGCGGATGAGCCGACCGGGAATCTGGATCCCATGAATTCAGAACGCATTGTGAGTCTGTTGCTGAGCGAAACCAAACGCTCCGGGGCGACTCTTGTGATGGTGACGCATGATCTTTCTCTTCTGCCGCGCTTCGATCGAGTCGTTCCGTTTGAACCGTTTCTCCAGCCGAATGAACTGGCCGCGGCACAAGGAACCGCATCATGAGGCATGCCCTCTTTCTGGCATTGAAGTCGCTGTCGTGGTACCGAGGCCGGTCGCTGACAATCATCCTGAGCCTTGCGATCACGATCTGGCTCCCGGTGACTGTGCGTCTGGTACTGAATCAGTTTCGAAGCGAAATCTCCGCGCGAGCCAATTCAACTCCGCTGGTTGTCGGTGCGATTGGCAGTCGCATCGATCTGGCGCTGCATTCGTTGTACTTTAAAACAATGCCGCCAGCCGATACCACGATGGCTGAAGCCGAACAGGTGACGAATTCGAACCTGGGCATCGCCATTCCACTGCACATTCGCTATCGAACTCAATCGCAACCCGGCATTGATGGCGCTGTGATCGTGGGAACGTCGCCCGAGTACTTCGAGTTTCGTCAGCTAACGATTGCGTCGGGCGAAATGATGTCGCTGCTCGGTGATTGCGTCGTCGGTGCTCGCGTAGCATTGGCGATGAAACTGAAAACCGGCGACACGATTCTGTCCGCACCAGGAAATGCCTTCAATCTGGCGGGCGACTATCCGCTGAAGATGAAGATCACCGGGATTCTGGCTCTGGCCCATTCGCCAGACGACGACGCTGTGTTTACCGACGTTCGCACGGCATGGGTAATTGATGGAATCGGCCACGGGCATCAGGAACTGACGTCGCAAACTGATCCGAACCTTCTGCTGAATTCCGATAAGCCGAACACCGTCACCGCCAACGCAGGCGTTCT
The DNA here is from genome assembly GCA_031377305.1 of Planctomycetota bacterium. Classification (GTDB taxonomy): domain Bacteria; phylum Planctomycetota; class Planctomycetia; order Planctomycetales; family Planctomycetaceae; genus SXXK01. Next base: position 10,229 of record JANMEV010000530.1, read on the forward strand.
TCCGTTTACAGAAATCACGGCCGACAATATCGACTCGTTTCACTTCCATGGTGAACCTGCCACGTTTCCTCTGACGGCGCTAATTGTTGTTCCAAATGATGAAAAGGCGCGTACGCAGATCTTGGGGCGATTCGCTTCCGCTCAGTCGAAAGCTCAGTGTTTGAAACCGCCTGAAGTGATCGATGAATTGCTCAGCATCGTGTTTCGCATCGAACAACTTGTCTGGGTTTGCTCATTCGCCGCAGCCCTGGTCACGTCATTGCTTTTGGGCCTGGTGCTGACACTGTCAATGCGATTGCGGGCCAACGAGATGCAGACGATGTTTCGTCTGGGCTGTAGTCGACCGACGATTCTGACGCTGCATGGATCAGAAATCATCCTCATGCTCCTCGCAGCATTCACTCTCGCTGCCGCTGCCAGTTGGCTAACGGTACTGTTTGGCGCCGAATCACTCAGAAGTTTGCTGTTCTAGACTGCCGTTTTTATTGTTGAGTCCATTTTGCGGATGCGCGTCGGTTAAGGCGAGTCGATGTGCACGGTCTGCCTGATGTGCTTGCCAAAAACGGGCTTCATGTGGGGAGTTCATCGTGACTGTTGCCGGCTGTGGTCCAATTGTTATTGCTGGTGGAAGCGGATTTCTGGGGACTTCGCTGGCCTTACATTTGTCTGCTGCAGGTCATGAAATCATCCTTTTGTCGCGGCACGAGCCCAAAAGCAAAGGGCCCTGGAAGTTTGTTTCGTGGGATGCAGGATCCGTTGGCGAATGGCGACATGTGCTATCGGGCGCCGCTGGGGTTGTGAACCTCGTCGGTCGCACGGTTGATTGCATCAAAACTCCCGATCATCGCGATGAGATTCTTCGTTCGCGCGTGGAGTCCGTCAACGTGCTCGGTGCAGCGATGCGAACGATCGACTCTCCGCCTCCGGTTTGGGTCCAAGTGAGCACGGCTCATATTTATGGTGATCCGCCGATCGTTGAATGCAACGAAGACTCCGCGTTCGGTTACGGCTTGGCTCCTGACGTGGCGCGAGCGTGGGAGGATGCGTTCAAGGCAAATCTGCTGCCGTTGCAGCGAGGCGTGCTCCTTCGAACCAGCTTCGTCATCGGTCGCAATCGAGGTTCTGGAGGTGGTGCGTTGTCGCGGCTGCGAACGCTTGTCAGGTTTGGGCTCGGCGGGACGGTCGGTTCAGGAACACAGGGAATGAGTTGGATTCATGAACTCGACATGAATCGACTTTTTGAACTGGCTCTAACGGATGAGTCGATGCAGGGAGCCTACATCGCATCATCTCCCAATCCGGTTTGTCAGAGACTCTTCATGAAGGAGCTGCGAAAGGCGATGCGAATGCCCATCGGGCTGCCAGCATTCGAATGGATGGTCCGGCTCGGCGCGCCCTTGCTGATGCGCACCGATCCGGAACTTGCACTGTACGGCAGATATGTGGTTTCGAAGCGTCTGAAACAGGAAGGATTCCAATTCACGTTTTTCCGTTTGGCCGACGCGCTTACGGATTTGCTGGAAGTCGAGTCGGAATAATGGGTAGCCCCGGCGAGCGGCATGTGTCAGCTTGCAAGTACTTTGCGACTTTCGAGAGATGCTATAGCATACAGCGGCCCAAAACTGTCGTTGTTGTATCGGTGGGCTGACGTTACACCGCGCGCCTCTGTGCTGAAACGCAAGTGGTTACAAAAATGACTGCTGAACCGTTTCGTATTTCACATATCGACGGTGGATTTGAAGTTCGGGAAGGATTGCCTCGCCCGAAGTGGCCTGTCATCATTGAGTGGGCTCAAACATTTGCAGACACTGTCGATCCATACGAACTCGGGACTGAAATCGCTGCGCACTGGTTAAGCCAACTCGCCGAAGCACTCAAGAATAACTATACAGTATGGGAGTCTCAGAAGTTTCTTGTTTTGAGCTCACGTAGCAAGCCAGAAAGTGAGCGTTTGATTCGCTACTGCGAAACGGCGCTAAAGAAAATCCTCCGACTACTTGGCGAGATGGCATGCGGCGAAGGAAATGGAAAGTATGTCGTGCTGTTGTTTCATGATGCTGAAACGTCTTTCACTTATGTCTCCGACAGATATCCCGAAGAAGGAGACTTCGGCGGAAGCAGTGGCATGTTCATTCACGACGACTACGATCACATCGCTGTGCTCGCGGGGATAAACTCTGTACCCGAAGCCACGATCGCCCACGAACTCACGCATTGCCTGTTGCGACATCTAGATTTGCCGCTCTGGCTGAACGAAGGCGTGACTCAACTTGCTGAACAGGAAGTGGCTGGAAGCTTTCATGAAGGACTGACGAAAGAACTGGCGAAGAAGCATCAGTTCTGGTGGAACCCTGACACGATTCAGGATTTTTGGATTGGGACGTCGTTCTACGCCCCGGATGATCGTCAGGAACTCAGTTACAGCCTGTCCAAAATACTTGTGAATCGCCTGATGGATGAGTTTCCCGATTCTTTCGCCAAGTTTGTGAAGACCGCGACCGCCGCCGATGCCGGAGAATCTGCACTTTGGAATGCGTGTCGCTTGAGTTTGAGTCAGTGCGTATCGCATTACTTCGGCAATCAGGACTGGTCTCCGCGTCCCCATGAATGGCCGAAGTACGATGAACCGAATGAGTGAATCTCACATTGAACAGCGTGCGTCAGCTTGCCGATAGGTTGCGATTTACGCTTATTGGGAGTACCGTCGGGCTCCGAGGAATCGCAGTTGGGCTGCCGACAAGCCGCTCACCGATAGGCTTAGCCATTCAATACCTTGCTGATCGTGTCCTTCAACACCGAGCCGCTCTGAACAAGAGCGGTTTTTTCTTTGGACCACAGGTCGATCTCGATGTGGCTCTTCACGCCGGTTCGGCAAACGACAGTTGGGACGGACAGGCACACGTCACGCAGACCATAAGCACCGCTCATCAGTGAGCTGACTGGCAAAATACGATGATCGTCAAGGGCAATGCTGTGGACGACATCGGCGATGGAAACGCCGACCGCGAAGCCTGCTCCGCCTTTTTTCTTGATGACTTCCGCCCCGCTGCCGCGAGTCTTCTTTTCGACTTCGGCGATGACCGTGGCATTCACGCCTGGAAACTTGTCGAGCGGCAAGTTGGCAATCTGAGCGGCCGACCAGATTGGAACCATGCTGTCGCCGTGCTCGCCGAAGATCGTGACGTTGACCTGCGTCGGAGGAACGGCCAGTCGCTGAGCCAGCATGCTTCTCAAGCGTGTCGTGTCCAGCACTGTGCCAAGTCCAATGACCTGGGAAGCGGGCAGTCCCAGTTCTTTCACGGCCAGATAAGTCAGCACGTCGACGGGATTGGAAACGACGAAGACGATCGCTTCTTTCTTGTATGTGTTCTTCTTCAGGTCCGCCAGAATGCTGCGGAACAGAGCCACGTTGCGGTTGATCAGGTCAAGTCGGCTTTCGTCCGGCTTACGTCGCAGACCGGCTGTGATCACGATCACATCCGCATCCTTCGCGCCTTCGGTGCCGCTGCTGGTGATCTTCTGAGGAGCCATCAAAGAAGCCCCATGCAGCAGGTCCAGAGCCTGGCCTTCGCACAGTTCCTGATTGAGGTCAATGAGGTTGATCTCACTGACAATCTTGCCCGCCTGCAACGCAAACCCAGCGCAGGAACCGACCAATCCACCACCACCAATAATGCTGACTTTCATATGGCTTCGCCTTAGTTTTCAGTGTTCAGTAACCAGTGTTCAGTGAATCGCAGTTCTCGGTGCCGTACTGAACACTGAAAACTGAAAACGGAACACTTGGAATCAGGCCTTCCCCAATGCTGCCAGAACCTGGCTTGTGATCATCTTCACCAGATCTTCGCTCACACCAACAGTCGGTGTTTCACAGGCTGTGCCGCAGGGCTTTTGGAGGATACCGGGATATGAAGGAGCCGCGTCGAAGGCTCGCTGCACCGGGATGTTTTCTTTGTAGCCTTCGCGGAACGCACTGTTGCCGCAAAGGTCGCAGTCTTCGTTGTGGAAACGAGGATCGTCGAAGCCCCATTTCTTTTTCAGGTCGAGTAGTTCACGGCTTTTCTGTTCGTTCAGATACTGTGGCTGTCCGATCTGCTTCGCGAGCAACAGGATGCGGCAATATGCGTCCAGAATCTCTGTCTTCCAGTACGCGTCCTGCAGGTCCTTGCCGAAAGAAACGGTGCCGTGGTTTTTCAGGATGATCGTGTTCGTCGCTTTGAGGAACGGCACAACCGTCTGGGCAAATCGCTGGTCGCCTGGGGTTTCATACGGAGCGATTGGGACTTCGCCCATGAAGACTTCAACTTCCGGCAGAATGCATTGAGGAATCGGTTCACCGGCCACTGCAAACGCAGTTGCATGTGGCGGATGACAATGCACGACCGCCTTAACGTCTGGTCGATGTTTCATGATCTCGAGATGCAGCAACACTTCGCTGGTTCGTTTGCGAACGCCAGCGATCTGCTTGCCTTCCATGTCGACGGCGCAGATGTCTTCCGGCTTCATGAAGCCCTTGCAGATCATCGTTGGAGTACACAACACTTCATTCTCGCCAACGCGAATGCTGATGTTCCCATCATTCGCCGCCGCAAAGCCCTTGTTGTAAACACGACGCCCAATCTCGCAGATCTCTTCTTTGAGGGCTCGGTCGTTAATGCCGCTGTTCCATTTGTTGGCCATGTGTTTTGCTTCGCTAAAAGTTTTGAGTTTTGAGTTTTGAGTTTTGAGTAAATCTCAGTCTTCGGTATTCTGCTGAACACTAAAAACTAAAAACTCACATTCTTATTCCACACTTACCGTGTCCAGCAATGCGGCACAGTAAGCATCAATCGGTTTTGAGTCAGGATAAAATGGAGTGGACGCTTCAGCGCTTTCGGTGACAGCCATCAGGCTACCGATGCCCGCTCCCATGTCATCGTAAATGACGATCGGTTCTGTTCGTCCCGATGCGTCGCCCGTCAGTCCGGCATGCATCAACGGCACCGCCAACTTCCAGCTCGCGCCGGTCAGCGTCGGGTCCCACTTGGACAGTGTCACCCGTCCGATGCATTCCATGATTCGCATTCGTTTTCAACGCAGGTTTTCAGTGTTCAGTTTTCAGTGTTCAGAAAATTTCAGTCACCTGTATTTACTGAACACTGAATACTGAAAACTCTGCCCCTTTAGATTTCTTTCCAGCCTTGCGGCCGGTTTGCTGCGGAGAGAGATCTCAACAGCTTCAAAATATCTCCGAATGACCAGCCGGAAGAATCCAGGCAGACAACCTGAGGACTCATCACCGTGGTCAATGTCAATATATTCGTCGCCTTCGTAATCACGGCCGCTCGTATGTCCGGAACGCGATTCAACAGGCACGCCACGACGGACGGTTCTCCGCCAAAGGTGACGGTGATGCCGTTCTTCAATGTCTGAGATGCCGCCAACGCCGCATCGTGTTCGTTTTCGACTGCCGACGTTTTCCAGCCCGTCGCCGCCGCCGCTGACTGACATGTCGCGTTGTTGCCAACGACAACAAAACTTCCCGTGGAAACAGTCGCAGGCTTATTCAACGCCGATCCAGCAACCGTCACACCATTCTTCCGGATATAGTCTTTCCCGGACGGCGTGATGATTGCTCCAGCCTGCAGCACGATCGTTCTTCCGACCGCTCGAGCCGCGACCAAAATGTCTTCGCTGACAACCTTGGCCGCGATCGTTAATGCTGTCGACGGCTCGGTTGCTGTAACTGGTTTGGCCTGGGACGTTGTCACCGGCGCAGACACAGCGGCAGGAACCGTTACGCGGGATTTCATTTCCCGCATCACGTTCTGCACGATTTGATCAATGTAAACTGCGTCGATGGTCATTCGATAGTTTTCAGTTTTCAGTGTTCAGTAAGTCAAAAACAATCGTGCAAGTGTCCGTCTTCGCTGAAAACTGAACACTGGCAACTGAACGCTAAGCCCGTGGCTGCTCATCGAGGATCCCCTGGATGGAAAATCGTATGGGCGAATCCTTTCGGCCGACTAATTGCTGTATGTACTTCGTGTCACTCGTAAAAAACACATGGTCCCCCTGACGAGCACCCAGAGGGTCGATGGCTAACTGAGGGAACTCATCCGGTTCATCGTTGATATCCAAAGGCTGCAGGATGACCAGCTTCCATCCTGTCAGTGAAGGATGCTTCATCGTTGCGGTTGCATAGCCAATGACACGAGCTGTTTGCATGATCGGAGTGTTCAGTGTTCAGTTTTTTCTGGATCGATTGTGATAAGCCGATCAACATTCGATTGATTTGCTTGGTTTCATCCACGACATGGTTCATCTGCTGCTGATCGACGATTTTGATCTTGTAGGCGATGTAGGCTTGGGTCCTTAATTCCGATGAAGAACCGCGAGCACTCGTCAGGAATCGGGGGAAATCTCTCTCAGATCGCTC
>JANMEV010000562.1:0-11819 GCA_031377305.1 Planctomycetota bacterium
CCGGCAAATCAGCTATTCTTCGCAAGCTCTATCCACAGGATGCGTATTTGGAAGTGAATCATCAGGATGCAGATTCGCTCGGGCTCTTTGACGGCGATCAGGTGGAAGTCAGTTCGCGACGAGGAAACGTTCAAATGCGAACTGTCATCACGCCCTCAGTTCGACCGGGTCAGGTCTTTGCTGCTATGCACTATGAATGTGTCAACCAGCTAACGAAGTCCACCTTCGACCCCTATTCACGGCAACCCAGCTACAAGGCCTGCGCAGTAAGGCTGCGAGCATCAGCAAATGGCAGAAGGACAGAATCCTCTGACTTGACCGAGGGGCGTGACTCATGAGCGTTTTTCCATCGAGCGTTGTAAAGACATCGGCAATCGTGATGTCCGTTGCACTTAGTGCTGACGCAAATCGATTGGCGTCAAGCATCGCGGAATCCGTCGGACTTCGCTTTCGCCAGTACTTGTCAGTCGAACGACTGATGGACGCCGCGACTCAAATTCACGTTGGATGCATTCTGGTTCAGTGTCCTGCGGATGACGCCCAGGCTTTCTCCTTGCTGCAGCGTTTGATCGGGGCATTTCTTCAAATGCCGGTCGTTCTGCTTTCAGGATCCTGTCGTACATCGATCGCAGTGGAGTTGATGCGAGGCGGGGCATTTTCTGTGGTCGAATATCCCGTCGAACGGGACACTCTGCAGGAAATCATTGAGGAAGCCTGTCAACTTAGCGTGGAAGCTCAGTCAGCCTGCGAGGAGTCCAATAACGCGCGAGTCCGCATGCAGGAAGCCACGGATAAGGAGCTGGAAGTTCTTGATCTGGTGATGGCGGGCCGGAAGAACAAGGATATCGCGGACCATCTTGGTATCACGATCCGAGCTGTTGAAGACCGTCGAATTCGGCTGATGAAAAAACTTCAGGTCGAATCACTTGCTGAACTCGTAGAGCTTGCCGTTGTCTTTCGCCGAGCCAAACGTGACGAACGACTTTCTGGTCGTCTTGTTCGAAGAGTCAATCAGCCTCGTCGCTACGTGCGAGGCGTAGAAGTGTGGGCACCCAACGCAGACCAATCACGGCTGCTGCTGACCCAGAGTTCTTATCGAGATGCCGATGCGATGGCGAACATTAGCAAGGATTTGTCATTTGCCATTAATGAGGGCTTGCCTGGCGACGTTTGGAAGTCGAAGTGCCCCGTTTTCTACCGTCGACTCACGTCAGGTCCGTTTCGTCGTAGTGATGCTGCGGCTGCGGCCGGCTTGACCACTGGCATTGGACTGCCGATTTTCTGCGACGGCAAGATCTTGTCGGTTGTGCTGTTGTTGTTGGATGGTGGCGAATCCCTGAAGACAGTAGTTGAGCACTGGCGGATCTCCCTTGGCTCAAACCGCTATGAGCTCCATGGTGGCATCTATTCAAACTGCGAAAAGCTGCGGCGTCTCAGTGAGCATGTCGTCTTTCCTATCGGCTCAGGGCTGCCAGGTGTGATTGCTGAGCGGCAGTTGCCCTATTTGGGAACTCGATTCGCAGACGACAGCAATGCCGTCCGAGGTGTCGCGATTTCCGCGGAGCAGCTGCACTCGGGACTTGGCCTGCCTTTGACGGATTCCGGAGCCGATTCTGACGACGTCGTCCTACTGTTCAATTCCGAAACAACTCCGCTGTTTCGCATGATCCAGATCTGGAAGCCTGGCGAAGATGGTTCTGCGGTAACGCTTGTCAGCGAATCGCTCGATGGCGAACGATCGCTCCAGTCCAGATGTGGTCGATCACTTCCCAGTGACGCGGGCTCCCTCTTTGCAAGCTTGTCAAAATCCCGACAACCTCAAGTTTTGACCGACGCGGACTCACTCAGAGTTCTGATTCCTGACCATCGTACTTTCATGCCCTCACTGGGAATCGCAGTCCCCACCTTTCACCAAGGGAAACTAGTGTCTATTTCCGTGCTGATCGATTAGCCGTCACGGTTCGAGAACGGACAAGTGACGACATCCGAGTAAGTCGGAACCAAACTCTATATCAATCACCGGAGCGTATCGAAACGATCTTGCTATTGCCTCGCATCGCAAATTTCGGCAACCGGCTTGACCTTCAAACAACACTCCCCTAAAGCAACTGTACGGTCGAGAACCTCGCTCCCGCTTCGCTGCTCTCAGCCGACTCAGGACTTGGGCAATGATCACCGCTCCGGCGGTCGCGCCCGACGCGAGAAATACGCATCGGCTTGCCTACTCCGATCCCACACGCCGGAGTGGTGTAGTGACCTTTTCAGGAAACGTGGAGAATGTCGGCTGCCATTGTTCTGAGCCGGGTGATATTTTCATGACGGCCCAATGGCACCCAGCGTGCCATACGGAGAGAACAAAAAGGAACAGCGTTACACCCTCGACCCAGCCCCCCATCACTGCAGGTCTGATCTCCGCCAGGATCATCATCAGATCAGCGTTGGGTCGACGGTTCATCAACAATCCGTGCAGACAAGGTGTCCTTACGCGGTCAAAACCGGCTCGACATTGTTTGTCGGCCCTGGTTCTGCGGCCAGTTAGACCGCGGCGTAAGCGGCAACTGACCACGGGCTGGCGGTCGAGGAATCCATTCGATGCAGAATCGCACCGGCAATTTACACGCCCCGCACGAAGTAGTAAAACACCGGCGACGTAAACGTCAGGCTGTCGATTCGATCGATCATTCCACCGCGTCCGGGAAGCAAGGTACTTCCATCTTTGACGCCCACATCACGTTTGACACCGGACACGTTGATGTCCCCCAGAAACCCAAGCAGCGAAATCAGCAACCCTGCCATCGCCGAAATCGTCAGCGACTGCCCAGGTGAACGACCAACGGACCAGATTGTCAGCGTTGAAGCCGGCAGCACTGCCAGCGCAGTTGTAATCAGCATTCCACCAAGAAGCCCTTCCAGAGACTTGACCGGCGAGATACGTGGCGTGATTTAATGCTTTCCAAAGCTGCGTCCGATGACAGACTGTATGATGTCGTTTATCTCCGTCAACAGAATCAGAAAAAGGAAATGAACGCAGTGTCCGACCGAAGGATCAACAGTCGAAGGAAGCTCCAGCAGAATGTATGCGTGTGAAAGTCCGTAGACGAACGGCATCAGCCCCCAAAATACCGCTGCGGTCGTGCGGATATAGCCCTCAAGCAGCCCAGCCAGGATCTCAGGCCTCCCAATGCCACAAAGAAGGCTGCCGGTGGCAACGGGCGCACAGGTTCGTGTTGCCCTGCAATGGCCGCGACGTAGTAGAGCGGAACGAAAGCAAAGACTAGTATCCCTTTCGGTCTGCCGACGCTCGACCATCCAACAAGCCCTACGAATTCTCGAAGCGCCAACACGCCCGCCGTGGCCAGAGGCGTCGCGGTTCCAACTCGGTCTGGTATGACTGTGATCGCCACCAAGCCAAAAAGAATCCACCACGTTCGCAAACTATTGAGCCGCGACGGGACGATACTCGCAGCAGTTCCCGGCATCGCGACAATCCGCACGAGTGTGTGTGCCACCCAGGAGCGCTAGGCAGACGGCCGAAAGAGTCTATCACAGGGCGCCGCTATTTTTGGGCATGCGATGCTCCATGATCTGTTTCACTGATCTCGGAGTTGCAATTGGCATCCCGCCGTGCAGTACGTCGCTGAATGATCCCTGCCGCCCAGCGCACCGAAATTGGTAGAATTACTGTCGCAATCAGCGCAGCCACCAGTGAAACATCCAGCAGAGGCGAGACAGCATTCCAGTGAGGTGTATCTATGCGCGAGCAATCCCTGAAAGATCATGACGGCCTTCACAGCCAAAGAGTCCCCGATCCGCCACTCATCACTCTGCTTTGCACTTCGCCTCTTCATGTTCCGCAGCATATTAAAAGCTCTATCCGGAACTCCCCGGAACTCGCACGATGAAGTTTGAGTCGTTGAAACTCGGCTAGACCAATTGCGATCTGATACTTCAAAGAGGCATCGATAGTGCATCGACCATAGTCAACCCTCACAGGAAGATCTCATGGAAGAACAACCTAAGACCGCAGTCATCTACGCGTCAGTCCATCACGGTAACACGAAAAAACTTGCCGAAGTCATCTCGGAAGCTCTTGCAGCGTCCACTCATTCTGTTGAAGAAGCCAAAGCATTTGTCTCGCCCGAATTTGAATTGATTGGATTTGGGTCGGGCATTTACTTCGGTCGACATCATCAGTCGCTGCTGCAGTTGGTCGATTCCTGGCCAGTATGTTCCGGCCGGGCCTTTATTTTCTCCACCGCCGGACTTCCATTTCTTCGCTGGTTTCAGCACCGAGCACTCCGAAAGCGACTCGTTCAACGCGGATTCCGTGTCGTCGGCGAATTCTGCTGCCGCGGCTGGGATACTGTGGGACCTCTCTGGCTGATCGGCGGTATCAACCGCAGACATCCAAACACCAGAGATCATGATCGGGCCAGGTCATTCGCCCAACAACTCCTTTCATCGGCCTCAGATAACGTAACAGTTTGAGATTGATGGCCCTTTCAGTGAAGCGCGCCATTCTTAACCACGCTGAGACGTGGCCGCACACCCGAAGATCGGGTTGCGCTCTTACGGAGCTCGCCAGTGAATGATATTAACCACATCCTTCAGAAATGGTTGTTTCGACAGAGTTTGTGACGATCCAACGACATCGTTCGAGGTGTGAACCGACACTTTTGTCCTGCACAAACTGCACCATGGTTTGTCCGACCTGCTTTTGTTCGTCGGTCAACGAAGTCCCGGATCTGACTGGTTTACAACCGGTGCTGCGCGCATCGAATGGCAGAAAGATCGAAGCGCATCGCGACTGGAAGACTCTGAGTGCAGGTTGCGACCGGTTTCGATCCAACGTCGCTGACTGGTCAGATGAAGATCTGTGGAAAGCCTACATCAAGCTGATCGAAGCCGAGGCTGCCTTTCGAATTCACAAGAGCGACCTGTCGCTGCGGCCGAATTGGCATCACAAAGAGGATCCCGTGCTGGCTCATATCTTTTTGTGTCTTGAGGCATACGTGCTTTGGAAAACTCGGGGGCAGATTCGCCTATAGGCGGGGCTCGGAAACGAACCTCGCCGAATGCTGGCCGAAATGTCCTGCATCCGCTCGATGGACGCGGTGCTGCCCACTCTTTCCGGGCTCGAGATTCGCACTCAGTGCATGTCAATATCCACCGAACACCAGCAGATACTGCTGGAAAACGGCGACTCAAACTGCCGTCCACAACAATCGAACGGAAAATGTAGTGAGAAAAACTAACGGAAAATGTAGTGAGAAAAAACAACCCGCACCCCCAAGGATTTACTGCGTTTCTGATTCCAGCTGGGGAAGTTGGGCTAGCCGTCGCAGGTCTCCAATGAAGAAGCAACGTCTGATGACGTCAGAACCAAATCAATTTCAAAAACCGGGGCATGTCGAAAAGACAACGTTTTGCCTTGTATCGCGAACTTCGGTAACCGGCTCGGTCACCAAACACCAAACAACAGGCCCGCCACGAAACTGCACACTCGAAAACCGTGGTCTCGATGGTTGAAATCGTCAGGCTTAGCCGCGCGGACCGGCATCGACGACATGGCTTTCGACAGCAGTGGCATATTGAGCGAAGTTCTTCTGGAAACGAGCGGCCAGTTTTCTCGCCGCTGTTTCATAGGCACTCACGTCGGCCCATGATAGTCGAGGCTGCATCATGTCAGCGGAAACTCCCTCACATGCCGTCACAACATCCAGCGACATAATGTCGTCTCGAACGGTCGGCGCGGACTTGAGTTGACCGGAATGAATTCCGTCAATAATCGCTCGGGTATAACGAAGCGGCATCCGACTGCCGGTCCCATACGAACCGCCTGACCAACCCGTGTTGACCAGCCAGACGTTGGCGTTGTGCTTCTTGATCTTCGCAGCGAGAAGTTTGGCATAAACACCGGGATGCCAGACGAGGAACGGACCTCCGAAGCACGGTGAGAACGTAGCTTCCGGTTCAGAAACTCCCATTTCCGTTCCCGCAACCTTTGCCGTGTAACCACTGATGAAGTAGTACATGGCCTGCTCGGGAGTCAGCTTCGCAACGGGCGGCAGAATACCAAACGCGTCGCAGGTTAGAAAAATCACGTCGGAAGGATGAGTCGCCACGCAGGGAATTTGAGCGTTCCGCATGAATTCGATTGGATACGCACCGCGAGTATTCAGCGTTATCGATGTATCATTGAAGTCGACGTGGTGATGAGCCTTATCGTACACAACATTTTCGAGGACTGCGCCGAATCGCAAAGTTTCGAAAATCTCGGGCTCCGATTCGCGAGTCAGATACACAGCCTTTGCGTAGCAGCCGCCTTCGATGTTGAAAATACCAGTGTCCGACCAACCGTGTTCGTCGTCGCCAATCAGCAGTCGCTTGGGATCCGCAGACAATGTTGTTTTGCCTGTTCCCGACAATCCAAAAAGAACAGATGACGTTTCTGTTTGCCGATCGCAGGTTGCCGAACAATGCATCGAAAGGATGCCCTTGCCTGGCAGGAAATAGTTCATGAACGTGAATACGGCTTTCTTCATTTCCCCAGCGTATTCGGTCCCCAGCAGCACGACTTCCTTCCGCTCAAGGCTTAAATCGACGCTGGTGCGAGACGTCATTCCTGTTGTGTAGCGATTCGCTGGAAACCCGCCTGCGTTGTAGATGACAAAGTCTGGCTCGCCAAAAGTCTCCAGTTCGACATCCGTCGGTCGAATCAACATATTGTGCATGAAGAGCGCATGATACGGTCGAGCGCAGATGACTCGAACCTTCAGCCGCGTTGATGGATCCCAGCCTGCGTAAGCATCCACGCAATAAATTCGTGAGCGAGTATTCAGGTAGTCGACGGCTCGTTCGCGGTTAATTGAAAATGTCATTTCGTCGAGCGGAAAATTGACGGGCCCCCACCAGACGTTGTTTTCTGATTCCGCATGACGAACGACGCGTTTGTCTTTAGGAGAGCGACCAGTCTTTTCACCTGAATAGGCAATCAAACATCCAGTATCGGAAATGCTGGTACCCGCTTCGTGTCGAATCGCCTCCTCGTAGAGACTGCTCGGCGGCAGATTGCGGTAAACGTCTGTGACGGTGATTCCATGCGATGACAAGGAAAAAGGCTGACCCATATCCCCAGACTCCTGCACAACGGTGATTTCAATGCCGTCTTTGTCATACGACTCGACTCCGTGTGTTTTCGCTGACAAACGTTCAATGTCAACTAACTCGCTCTGAATCCTCAATTCCGTGAATGGTGATTCGTCGCTAATCAGCCGAGCAACCTGTGCCCATCAGCACACACGTTAGAGATCACACCGTTGAGTCGACCGCAACACAACTCCGTGGCTGCGATCATGCGGATGCAAGGTCGTCGATTGAACGACAACCAACGGGATGGTAGGGTGCTTCCGGAAAAACTGCCCGCTCAGTACCAAGGCGTCGATCGCTGACAGTTCGTCACGTTTTCGCCATGGATTCTCATTCCAAACCACGAGGTCTCAATGCCTGCAGCATTTGTGTCACGCGGCGTCTTCATCGTTCTGTCCTGCCTCAACATCACGCAAGCCGTTGGTCAGGATTTCAATCTGACAGAGCGGCGAGATCAGAAATGGTTTCGGGGCAACATGCACACGCACTCTCTTTGGAGTGACGGCGATCACTATCCGGAGATGATTGCCGCGTGGTACCGCGACCACGACTATCAGTTCCTGGTGTTTACTGATCACAACACGCTGCATAACAAAGAACGCTGGGTGGACATTGATAAGACGAAAGGCGGTCGCAAAGCGTTCGATGCGCTTTCAGCCGCGTTTCCTGGCGACTGGGTGATGTCTCGCATAATGGAGGATCGCGATGAAGTGCGATTGAAGACTTTCGAGGAGACATTTGCAAAACTGGCCGTTCCTCAGGAGTACTTGCTCATCCAGGGCGAAGAGATCACCGACCGTTTTAAGTCCCATCAAATTCATCTGTGTGCTACGAATACAACGGAACTTCTTCCACCAACGGGCGGCGACGACGTTGTCGATGTCATGCAAAGAAACATCGATGCCGCGTTGGCTCGTCGCGAACGCACGGGCGTTCGCACTTTGGTGCACCTGAACCATCCCAACTTTGTCTATTCGATCACTGCTGAACAACTCATGAAGGTTGTCGGAGAAAACTTCTTTGAGGTCTACAATGGCCACTCGTCCGTTCACAATTTGGGCGACGCTCAACATGCATCGACCGAACGAATGTGGGACATCATCAACACATTCCGGCTATCCAAACTCAATCTCCCAATAATGTATGGCCTGGCCACAGATGACGGACACAACTATTTCCAAACAGAGCCCGGCAAAGGCTCGCAGCCTGGACGAGGTTGGGTGGTTGTTCTTGCAGAAACGCTGACTCCCGATGCTCTTGTGGTATCACTCGAAGTCGGACGCTTCTATTCCTCAAGTGGCGTTCGCCTGAGCACTGTCTCGTTTGCAGCAGGCCAGTTGAAAGTGGAGATTGCACCGGAAAACGATCTCACCTATCGCATCGACTTCATTGGCACAAAGGCCGGATTCAACGCTGAATCGAAACCCGCAGACGGCGATGAATGCAAGGCCAATGACGTGACACGTCTTTACAGCAACGATATCGGCGCCGTGCTGAAATCGGCGGAGGGCACATCAGCCAGCTACACCGTCGACGGCACCGAGCTTTACGTGCGAGCCGTTGTGACGTCATCGCGTCTTCATCCCAATCCATCAGAGCCCGGCGAATTCGAACGCGCCTGGGTCCAGCCGATTGTCATTCCCCGACCATAGGATCCCGGCGACATGACGCCTCGCTTTGGCGAGCGAAGGAGCCAATCTTCCGATTTTGGCCGAACTGGGATTCAGGGGACCAACGTTCCAGGCTTGCCTTCAATTCGGTCGTGAATCTGTCGCTCCAGTTCCGACGGTAACGGCCCGTGATCTGCCGCGGCAACGTTTTCATGCAAGTGGTCCGGGTTGCATGTGCCAACGATGACCGTATGAAAGAACGATTGAGAAAGCGTGTACCGCAGAATCAGTTCAGCTCGCGACATCCCGGCTGGCAAAATTTCATCCAGGGCAGCGCGAGTCCACACGTCGTTGATCGCAGGCCGCTGAATCTCCGCATCCGGACCGCCCTGCGCAATCCCGCCACGAATGATGATTCCCGCACCCTGACTTTCGGCTCGCTTCAGCAGTTCATGATGCTGCGGCGCGAGGCACGAATAGGGAACCTGATAGGTATCAAACACCTGCAGATCGATCAAAGCCGCTAGATGAGGCATGCTGCTGGAAACGCCCAATGCACGAATCACGCCCTGATCGCGAAAGCTGGCCAGAAGATCGATCAAGCCCTCCCGCTGCAAAGTCTCCGCATCGCCGCCGTGGAACTGCAGGATGTCAATCGTGTCGGTCTTCAATCTCTTCAGGCTGGTTTCCAGATTCCTCTGGATGACATCTTTCTTCCAGACATGCGCCAGATCCAGATGATTTTCGCATTGCGTGTAAACGCAACCGCATTTTGTGGCGAGCACATATTCATTTCGCCGAGCCCCAATGAAGCGACCAATGCGATCCTCGCTGGCTCCGTAATCCGGGGATGTGTCGATGAAGTTGATTCCGGCGTCCAGCACAGCATTCAGAAAGCGGTCGGCCGAGTCGTCATCGACGACGCGCACGCCCCACGTCTTCGGGCCGCGAAGACCCATGCTTCCGTAACCCAACTGACTGACTTCAAGGTTCGTTCGGCCCAGTTGTTTTCGAATCACTGCGAATCACCTGCGTTTGAGAGACAACGAGTTTGGATTTTCATTGTGCAATATCGCCCCAGGTTTATCGAGCGCCGAAAGAAATATGGCCATACTCCGGTTTGATTCGCAGAGCCTGAGCTGTATCCCTGAAAGCGTGTCGAACTTCCACTCAGTTGAAACGGTGAAACATGAACATCCGCCTTTTTCTGTTCCTTTTGACGCTTGTCGTGTCGCCTTCCGCCGGAATAGCCCAGCAAACTGCTGAGCGCGCAACGACTCCCGTTGTCTTTGGCCCGTACGATTACGAAGTGAAGCCGGATCACGATGCCTTCAAGAGCTTCAACCCCAGAAGAGCACCTCAGCCAGGGACGTTGCTACTTAAGGAAGGTGATCGCCTGGCGATCTGCGGAGATTCGATCACCGAACAGAAAATGTATTCGCGAATCATCGAAACCTATCTGACGGTTTGCGTGCCTCAGTTGAAAATCACTGCACGTCAGTATGGCTGGAGCGGCGAGAAAACCGACGGCTTCCTGCACCGCATGGAAAAAGACTGCCTGACATTCAAGCCGACAATCGCCACGCTTGCCTACGGAATGAACGACTCGCGCTATCGCCCGTTCGACATCAACAACGGCCAGTGGTACGAAGATCACTACACGGCAATCGTGCGACGCTTCAAACAGCATGATGTTCGAGTCATCGTCGGCTCTCCCGGCTGTGCTGGAAAAATCGCCGCGTGGGTGAATCCGCGAACTGGCACTTTAGAAGATCACAACCTGCATCTCTGCTCGCTGCGAGACATCGCGATCGGTGTGGCGAACAACGAAGATGTTCGATTCGCGGACATCTTCTGGCCAATGTATCAGGCTCAGGTGTTTGCTCCGGGACAGCACAACGCAACTGAAGAAAAGCCATACCACGTTGCCGGTGGTGATGGCATTCATCCGGACTGGGCGGGACAGGTTATCATGGCGTGGACCTTTCTTCGGTCAATGGGACTCGATGGCGAGATCGGAACGATTAGCGTCAATCTGGATGGAAGCAAAGCAACGGCCTCCGCTGGCCACACAGTTGATTTCTTCGCTGCCGGAAAGCTGACAATCACAAGTGCTCGTTATCCGTTCTGCGCTCGAGGTGATGAACATAGCGATGGATCGATTCGATCCGGAATGACGCTGGTTCCGTTCATGGAAGACCTGAACCGCTTCACGCTGAAGCTGGATGGTGCGCCAACCGGTCGATTCTCCGTCAAGTGGGGTGACTCGACGAAAGAATTCACTAGCGAAGCACTCGCCAAAGGAATCCTTCTGCCAGCGGAATTCCCCGAGAACCCGTTCACTGCGGCATTTGACAAGGTTGACCAAGCTGTGTTTACCAAGCAGGAATATGAGACGACTCAGGTGAAGAACATCTTCCACGGACCGGAAGGGAAGGCCGACTTCAGCAAAGCGGTGAAGGACACAGAGGCGGTTCGCGAACCACTCGCCAAGGCAATCTCGGCCGCGATGATTCCGGTGACTCACACTCTGGAAATCAGGAAGCTGGAATAAGGATCACCTGGCAATGACGCTGGCCCATCGTGATGTGGGCGACGGGCCTGCTCATTGACGCCTTCGTGCTGAATCAGCAAACGTGGCCTTTGCTGCAAAACCATTCGCATTCGACCAAATGGCATCGCTATGAAAACGCGTGTACTAAGTTGTGTGGTCTTCGATTCTCGCAAATTGCCGATCGGCTTTTTTGCGGCGATGCTGTTGACGATCTCGCCGATCTACGCGGCTGACGACGTTCCGTGGCTCACGGACGTGAATACCGCTCCGCAGACGTTTGAAGCGGAATCGCCGGGTCGAATTGAACCGTTGTTGATTGATGCAGCAGGCAAGACGATATCCGACATCGCTCAATGGGAAACTCAGCGCGAAGCGATTCGCAAACAGTGGCAAACATTTCTCGGGCCGATGCCGGATCCTCGTCCGGATTCAAAGATTGAAGTCCTGAGGTCTGAGATCCTTGAAACCGTAATCCGTAATTTGGTCCGATACGAAGGCGAACCGGG
>JANMEV010000572.1:0-3647 GCA_031377305.1 Planctomycetota bacterium
GATTTCAGCCGCGGGCGTTTTGTCGACGCAGGGCCGAGGCGAAGTAACCGTGCTGGCTCGGTATCTGGACAAAGTATCGACGACACAACTGACGTTCCTTACAAATCGCCCTGAATTCCAATGGCCCAATCCCCCCGAAGAAACAAAAATTGATCAGCTGGTCTTCGGAAAACTTAAGCAGCTTCAGATTCAGCCGTCCGAACTGTGCAGCGACACGGACTTCCTCCGTCGAGCCACGCTGGATCTGACCGGACGATTGCCAAGCCTGGAAGAGTCGCAGGCGTTCCTGGCCGATCAGTCGCCGACCAAGCGAGCCGCTGTGATCGATCGCCTTTTGGAAACCGACGACCACGCTCGATTCTGGTCGATGAAATGGTCCGACCTTCTTCGCAGCAACAGCAAAAAGATCACCAAGTCCGGAGTTCACAAGTTCCGCCGCTGGTTGTTTGACGTTGTGAAGAACGACATGCCAATGGACCAGTTTGCTCGCGAACTTCTGACGGCGACAGGCAGCACTCAGCAGAACGCCGCCGCCGCTTACTGGAAAGCCAGCCGTGACGAGATCGACGCGACCGAAACAACCGCCCAGTTATTCATGGGCATCCGAATTCAGTGTGCCAAGTGCCACAATCATCCGTTCGAAAAGTGGACTCAGGATGACTACTACGGCACCGCCGCCGCGTTCACGCGAGTCGGTCGAAAGGAAACCGGTCTGCCTGACGACGAGATGATTTTCGTCAAAGCGGGTGGCGAAGTGACTCAGCCTCGAACGGGCAAGCAGATGAAAGTTCGTCTGCTGCTGGAAGGCGATGTCGAAGTGCCTGCCGATCAGGATCGCCGAGTCGTCTTTGCGAACTGGTTGACGAACAACAGCAATCCGTTCTTCGCCCGGTCTCTGTCGAACCGCATCTGGGGCCACATCGTGGGCAAAGGGATCGTCGATCCTGTCGACGACTTCCGCGACTCGAACCCGCCGTCCAATCCTGAACTAACGAGCTATCTGGCCGACGAATTCCTGAAGAGCGGCTTCTCGCAGCGTCACCTGATTCGCACAATCATGAACAGCCGTGTGTATCAGCTCAGCTCACAGCGAAACAAGTACAATACCGACGACGAAATCTACTTCAGCCATGCAACGACTCGCATGCTGACCGCTGAGCAGCTTCTGGATTCCATCTGTGCCGTGACCGGCCAGCCCGAAGAATTCGCCGGCATGCCTGGCGGAACAAAGGCCGTTGAACTCGTCGATCCGCCGGAAGGGCATAAGTTCCTTCAGGTCTTCGGCCAGCCTCAGCGAGAACTTCCCTGCGAATGCGAACGTTCAACGGACAGCAATCTGTCTCAGGCTTTGCAATTGATTAACGGACCAACGGTCCACAACAAACTGCGATCCGATTCGGGCAGCGTGCATCAATGGATCACGGGAGGCAAAACCGACGCTGAGATCATCGATCTGCTGTACCTCACCGCCCTTAGCCGCCACGCTCTTCCTGAAGAACAACAAACCGCCCAGAACCACGTCAAATCCAACGAAGACCGCACCCGAGCCCTCGAAGACGTCGCCTGGGCCGTGATCAACAGCAAGGAATTTTTGTTCCAGCATTGATTACCACACTCCGGCGAGCCGGGCTGCGTCAGCACTCGGACTCTACCGAACGCGACAGGCATTTACGGCGAGCGAACAAAGTAGCCATCTCGCTCCGCCGAGATGAGCCTTATCTCTGGCCCAAAATGCTGTCAGCCCATGTCAGCCCATGTCGCTATGTGTGTTGCTGTCGTTAAATGTCGTTCGCTTGAACCGCGAAGGGTTCTGTTAACTTCCGGCCATCCTGAAGGCTCGTCTCGGCGGAGCGAGACGGCTACTTTGTAGCCCGACCTGTCTCAGGTCGGGATGGCGGCACGTGATCTGGTCACGCGGCAGCGGCTGTTCAGCGAGGCTTCGTATGGCGGCTGGCGAGACTGCTGATCTGGGACAGTTCGGCCTACGCGTTCGTCTCGGCGAGCCGGGTTGCGTCAGCACCCGGACTCTGCATCCAAAGCGACGTACGAACAAACCTTCCCTGGGGGCGGCTTGCGTTTGGGAGCAAGGCGTTGAATCATCCGGGGGAGTATGCCTTTTTCCGCCGGAGTTTTTTGCAGATGCCCACGCCCCGCACGATTAAAGTCTTCATTGCTTCGCCCGGCGATCTCGCCGTTGAGCGGCGGGCGTTCAAGGACGTGCTGGAGAAACTCAACGGCGACTCTGGCGACGCATTGAACATCACCTTTGAGCCACTCGGTTGGGAAGACACGCTGGCCGTGATCAGGCCGCGGTCGCAGGAAACGATCAATCAGGACATCGACCGCTGCGACGTCTTCATTCTGGCGATGAACCGCCGCTGGGGTCAGGATGCCCCGGAAGCGAAGCCATATTCGTCGTACACAGAAGAAGAGTTCCACCGGGCCTTTAGTCGTTGGAAGACCAAGCCCAAAGGAAAGAAGCTGCAGGCCCCGGAGATCTTCGTCTTCTTCAAGCACATCGATCCGGCATCAATGGGAGATCCCGGCCCGCAGCTTCAGAAGGTGCTCGAATTCCGCAAGCAGCTCGAAGAGTCGCGGCAGGTGCTGTATCACGGGTTCGCGGATGAAGCTGAGTTCAAAGTGGAAGTGGATCGGCATCTTCGGGCGTTCGCCAAAGGGGAGTTGCCGAAGGCGGACGCTCCTCGTGACAAGGTTCTCTTGCCGCTCGAGGTTCTCGCCGAGGTGCAAAAAGAGAGGGCTGAAACGAAGAAAGAGTTCGACCGTGCGGAGATGTTCGCCTTGGAATTCGCCGAGCGAGCATCAAAGGCGGCGCTGGAAGGCCGTGTGGAAGAAGCTCGGCATGACTTCGCCAAAGCGACCGAGGGAACCGCCAATCTGGATGTGCTGTTCTTGGCCATTGAGTTCTACTACCGTACGGGCGACTTGACATCGGCCGAAGAGCTGCTTCATCGTTCATTGGCCATCAACGGGCCAGATGCTCAGAGCGATGTAGCCTCTACGGCGATAAGTAATCTCGGGCTGATCTACCAGACGCAGGGAAAGCTGGATCAGGCAGAAGAAATGCACCGAAAGGCGTTGGCAATCGACGAAAAGCTGGATCGGCGCCAGGGCCTTGCTAGCGTTTACGGCAACCTCGGTTTGATCCATCAGATGCGAGGCGAACTGGACGAGGCCGAAGCAATGTTGCTTAAGGCATTGGAAATCCAGAAGGAGCTCGGACTTGATGAGTACATCGCCAACCAATATGGCAACCTCGGAGGGATATACCAAACCCGGGGTGACCTAGATCTGGCCGAAGAGATGCACTGGAAATCGCTCGAAATCGATGTGAAGCTCGGCAGACACGAGGGCATCGCGAGACAGTACGGCAACCTTGGAGCAATTTACTATGCCCTCAACAACTTGGACGGCGCAGAAGAGATGATTCAACTGGCGTTGAACATCAATAAAAAACTGGGCAGGAAGGAAGGAATGGCGCATCAGTACGCGAATCTAGGAAGACTAGCAAACGATCGCTGCGATTTCGACGGGGCGCGGGAGTTGTGGACGAAGGCTCGTGACCTTTATACGAAGATCGGGATGCCGCATATGGTCAAGCAGATGCAAGAATGGCTCGACAGGTAGGA
>JANMEV010000645.1:0-11552 GCA_031377305.1 Planctomycetota bacterium
GCGTCGACCGCCGCGGTAAATCCCCGTCTTCAAATTTCGAGGCTGATTCAGGTTGTCCCAAACGTCGTGCAGACCCGGTTCGTTGTACAACTCATTGGTGATCGGATTCTTCTCAAAGGCAATCGTTTGCGGACCATTGCCACCGCCGCCTACACCGTGGCAGTCGGCACAGTTCAGGGTCTTGCTGAGATAGAGTTCTCGGCCACGTCGTCGCGACTCGATAGAATCGGGAACCCGGGCCACTGACGGGACGATCGTAGCGTCCTCTGTATCCGCAGCCGACCATTGCTCGGCCAATTCATCGCCCAGACCGACCGACGCTTCCTTCAAATCTTCCGCAAGAAACTCGGTCAACTCGCCAATGATCGCTTCTCGACTCTCGCCGCCCTTGACACGACCATCAACAGCCTTTTGAGAGAAGTCACCTGCCAATTCGTTGCCAAGTTTCCGCTCGTATTCGCCACGGAGAGAAAGAAATCGCACGTATTCAATAATGGCGTGCATTTCTTCATCTTTCAGGAGCAGGAACGACGGCATGTAAGTGCCGGGAATACCGTACTTCAACACACGCTCAAAGTCCTTCCGACTGACTTTTGACATGTCATTTGTCGATGTGAATTTGAAAACCCCGTGACGGTAATCTCTCGGGCGAGGATACAAGTACTCCGCGGTCGGACCTTTACCATCTCCCGATGTTCCATGGCAGTGACTGCAATGACGCATGTACAGACCACGCCCCGACTTCAGCACATTTCCGCCATCGATCGAACAGGAATCTCCTGCAGTGGGCTGATGTGCGAGTGTGCCCTCCAACGTTGCTTCGCCAGTCGCCGAATCCCAACCAGAAACCGACACTGTTTCTCCGACACAGGCTCCACTGACAAAGTGGAGCGACTTGGCCATCGCAGGAAGCGTCTGACCCTCCTCGGCAATCAGCTTGATCTTAACTGACTTTCCCTCCGGAGCAACAAACTCGGCTACGGTTGAAGCCGTCCCGCCAAAGTCCACGGGCAGTTTCAGCCAAGCCTTCAGATCCTGCGGATCCCCAAACTTGCTGTCCACCAAGCCCTTAACACCGGGATGGTCCTTTACGCCATCGCTCGCTTCAGAGATCAGCGATGTTGTACGTTCGCTGTACACAAACGAGGATTCAAAATCCGAACAGCCACTGATGGTACCTACCATCAGCAGTCCTGAAAGGATCATCTTATTCAGACTGGGAGTCAGTGACATTCCCAAACCTCTGCTCAACAAAAACAGCGACAAACGTAAACAGAAATCTACAGCTTCAACTTACTTGCTGGATACTCAATCTGCATTTCAGTGACAGCCCCGGACTTGATTTCAACCGCGAGCTTTCGTTCCACAAACTTTCCATCTGCGGATTCATGCCAGACGATAAACGAATGCTTTCCGGCTGGCAGATCCGGGATTGTAAAAGCCCCTGTTTTGTCAGTGACTGCCGCATACGGATGATCAAGCGGCAAGTGATAAGCCGTCATCCATGTGTGGTAGTCGCACTTGACCGAAAGCGGCTGTGCTTCTGGTTTTCGGTACACGAACGAAAGCAGGCCGTCGCGATCACCGGGAGCTACCCCGGAATTAACGCCCTGATTCTTATTTGGATACGTATGGGTGTTGTGGGCGACGGAGTCGTCGCTTAGCACCTTAACCGTTTGTCCCGTCGGCAAGACAACACAGTGCGGCTCGAACCGGCAATTTTTTTGGTCAAATAGATATGGCTCAGTGGCCGTTTCCAACGCCCTCCCACCCTTGGGAGCTTTTGCCAGATAAATAAAGACGTTCTGGACTCCATTGCCATCGCCCAAAACCAATCGTTCGTCTACGACATCAACAGCGGCACAAACCTCTTTGTCCTTTACATTCGCCCCCTTGGCGATAAGTGGCGCCAGAGCTGGAGCCGTCCCCGTCATCACCACCTTGCCGGTGAAACTTCCCGGCGAATCAGTGGAGGTTGATCCTTCTTCTGAAGTCGTTTCTACGGAAGCAACGGCTTCACTGGCGTCGGCCGCGACAAAGGTCACGCGCGGAACCACGCCTGCACCGCCACCATATTCGCCGCAACCCGCAGCGACCGCTACCTGCAAGCACCAGATGAATCTTCCAAAGCTCTTCATAACTCGTCCCGCGGCAAATGACGCCGTCTCGGAAACCAAAAGAAAACTCAACTACTTCGCTGCATCAACATTTGCTGCCGCCGCCGCTGGCTCTGCCCCAGCAGGAGCATAAATCGTTGGCCCAACATCTTCCATCAAACGATTGTAATTCATCAACGCATCGCGAGCGGAGAGCACATGCGACTCTGGATCTCCCTTGAAGAGATCCGGGAACTGCGTCGCATTCTTCGCGAAGTTCACTGGCATCGACGTGTACGGGGTAATCCACTTCGGATTATAGATCCAAAGCTTCACCCAGTCGGCTCGCAGTCGATTCTGAACGACGTTGAGGTTCGGTCCCTGAATGTCCTTGGCGGGATCGGACACCTTGAACTTCCGTCCGCCGAGCGAATGGCATTTCACGCACAACGGGCCGTTCAGAGTCTTCCACGATTCATTGAGATAGGACTGATCTTCAGCCAAAAGGCCGGCATGCTTCAATTCCATATCTCTCGTTGCCAAATAGTCACTATCCGATGCGTCTTTTTCCTGATAAGGGAACGCGGCACCGTCAGCTGCGGCAAAGTAATTGGCCAGTGTACGAGCCTCATCTTCGCTCATGTTGAACTTGGGCATCCGAAGCACGGTCGTATACCGAATCTTCGTTGGTTCGAGCAGGAACTGATAAAGCCACGGGGTCTGGACTTTGTTTCCTTCCTGATAAAGCGGCGGAGGAGCTTGCTGCCACGCCAATGATCGATTCCCACCGGTCTTCGTTGTCATCAATTCTTCTACCAGCCATTCCGCAAACTCACCCCCGCGGGCCCCTTCGTATTTCACCATCTGTGACTCTACAAAGGTAACTCTCGCACCTGGCAGCAGTCGCTTTGCGTTCTCGCCAGTCCCAAAGTCAGTGGTGGTCCACAGGTCGAAACCATATTCACGAAGCGACAGGTCTTCTTCTTCTGGATCTGGACGAGAAGCGACCATTCCATGGAACGTCGCAACTGGGAATTTCTTCTTCTCTTCTTCAATGACAACCGTCTTCTCCTCTCCGGTAAACGCCTGCATCGGAGGACGAACCTTTAACAGCAGTTCCAGCGCCTTCTCATGATCTGCGGCGGTGAATTCGGTGGGCAGAATCTGCTCCATATCTGCAGCAAACGTAACTTTGGGCAGTTCAACGACATGGCACCCGGTGCAGTTATACTTGGCCAGTAGATACTCGCCTTCAATACGATTCTTCGCCCGCTCATCCGGCGTGTAGACATATTCCACCGCTGGGGGCTTAGCGACGAGCCCAAGGACAAACGTCGCAATCGCCTCGATTTCATCTTCCTTCAATGGAAACTTAGGCATCCTTAGACGCTCGTCGTATCCCTTGGTCTCCGTCTTCTCAAAGTCATAGCTGCGAGGTGCTCGCAACTTTTGCCAGATGAACCCAGGTCGACCGTGATGTTGAATGCTGTCATAGAAGAACGCAGCAGCCATTTCGCTGGACTCTTCGTCTTCCGTGAACTGCCCCTTTGCGGCACCACCAGCGTCCATTTTTTTGGTCCCAACCTCAACACGCTCTGCGGTCGATGCAAACTCACTGCTCGCAGGCTCGCCATGATGGTGCAGATATTCTTCGATGTGCTCGAAGCCAAGCTTACTTGTGTCCTTTCGACCCCAGTCCTGAAGAGCAACGCCGATTGGTCGAGCCAATTCGTAGCCCGGCATATCGTGGCACGCATAACAACCGTAACGAGAAATCGTCTTTCGTCCGACGTACTCAAGCTTCTTCTGTCGCCATTCTCCAGCATCGGTTATTGCGCTGCCTTCGTCTGAAGCCAACACCTGCTCGTCACCGATCACTTCTGACTTCTTCTGTGGGAATTGGCCTGAGGAAATAATCCCCTTTGCCGCCGCGTCTCCAAACCGTGATTTTTTTAAGTAAAGCGTCACAAGATGGTTCAAATCATCGTCGTTTACTTCTGCGACAGGGAACTGCCCTGGATCACCTTTACTAAGCAGAAACGCAGTGATATCCGCAGCAGGATCAATATCCGTCTGCCCATCGACGTCCTTGTAAGCGTCGAGGTAAAGGTTTGGCATCCGGGTACGTTTGTGGTAACGCTCGGGTTCGCGAATCCAGGTATACAGCCAATTGCTGAATGCTGGGTTATCTGCGTTGCGCTTAATCTTTTGATGAATATCGCTGATGTTTGGACCAAAGTCCGCTGTATTCCCAGGCACTGCTGAATGCTGATGGCACGCCAAACACCCGCGTTCTGAAAACAACTGCTGACCACGCTCTGCGTTTGCTTCATAGCCCTGTTTCGGGGCCAGTAGTTCAATCGGCTGCGAACTGCCAAGCAAGACCGCCGAAACTCCAGCCAATTCCACAGCTTCAAGCTGCTTCGTGTGGCCAGCATCCTCTGAGTTCAGATGATCGGCAAGACTAAAGAACTGTGGCATTTTGGTAGAAGGACGGAACCGAGAAGGAATCTCTGTCCAATACTGAATCCATGCCGACGTTGTTTTTTCTGCAATGTGTCGCAGACTTGGACCAACCTTGCGCATCGTTCCTGCTGTCTGAGTAGGATCGTTCTTGATTCGCTCGATCTCTTCAGGGGTCTGCGGCTCAAGACGCATATCCGGACCGATGGCAACACCCGCATCATAACCCTGAATTTCATGGCATCCGTAGCAGCCATACTTTTGTATCAGCTGAAAGCCCTTAAACGCCTTCGGAGCAGATGCCCCAAATTTGGGGTTCACACCAAGTTCAGTCACAGAATGGTGGCATTTGATACAAGTCGACTCAGCGAACCGAGACGGCTGCATCGGGTACTCCCAGAAATGGTTGGGATGAAAACCATACTCAGAGTGCCACTCGTGTGATTCATGAGGATCGTTGGGCGTATGCTCGGCGTTGCCAAAACTCGTCCCGGAACCCTGTCCGTCGTGGCAAATTGTGCAGCCAAACTTTGCAACAGGGTGCGGACTTGACGCAGTGCAGTACAAGTTTGTTTGAGGATGCGTCGAAAACGGCTGCGGAAATGTCTTGTCCTTAACCCAAGTCGTTACATCGTCAGTTGCAGGATGACCGGCGGGGAAGGCCGGGAGACCGCCAGTAGCAGTCTTATCAATATTCTGATGGCAGCTTCGACAGCGATCAAAGCGAGCGATTTCGGCCATCCCAAGCGTTTGGGACAGTTTCGGCATCCAGTCCTGAACAATCTTTAAATGCGAATTGAAGCCGTCCAGGATGGGCAACTCCATCATCGCTCGTTTGATTCGCGAATCCAAGCCGGTCGGTTTGATAACCTCGAGCGCCGCCTGAACACGATTGGCTTCAAAATTCAACTTGTCGAGAGACATCACAAGACCGTCGTGCTCGGCAGTAATCGCCTTTACGACAGCGGTTGCCTCCGCCAGACTCTCCTTCGCGTCATCCAACTGAAGCTGAACGCCATCACAAATCTGCTGGCGAGCCTGATACCCCTCAAACAACGACTTCGTTAATTCTTCGGCAGTTCCTGTTGCAATCGCAAGGTCAAATTTGCCACGGGCCTCATCGCGCTCTGAGTTCTTAAACTTCAGATCAATCTCAAGTCGCTCAACCTCTCGCTGAAGCTTATCCTGATTCGAGAATTTCTCGGACTGTTCCGCCTTGGCAGTCTGAAGAGCCTTCTCAGACTCGGCGACACTGGCAGACATCGCCTCACGCTGGGCAACGAACTCCGTCGTTTCGATTGCCTTCAAGTCGGACTCGCGAACTGCCGCTTCGATATTGAACGCGGTCCGTTGGTACCCACGCCACTCATCATCCTGATCCTGCTTCATCATCACAAAGACGGAAGCAAGCAAAAAGACAGAGCTGGTGGCAAAGACAACGTTAAGCGTCTTCTGATTCCAGGAGAATTGATCGTTTGCTGGCATGAGACTTTGGCTGGGCCTTCTGCCCGTCCTCAGTGGAATTCGGAAACCTGAAGTTGGACCATACCGAACTTCAGATGTTGAAAAAGTACTCAGGAATACCGACGATGTACTTCAAAGCAAACGCCCATCGAAGCAACATCTTGATTGGGAGAATTGCCATCCAGAGAATGAGATTCGAGAACACCAAAAACCTAAGCACGCCCATTCGGACAAAGTACTTCCTCAGAACCGTGATCCCCAATAAGGGCGGGAGCACAGCAAAATAGCCAATGATCAGGATGATCCCAGCAGACTCCCGCAGCAGAATGTCGGCCGCTCCGGAGCCTTTAGGCATGCCAATACCAATAGTCGACCAGAAGATTTCACTCAGGTTGACATTGTTCGCTGCAACAACCTTGTGCACATCCCAGTACTCATAGATCCCGAAGAAGTTCCAGTTCGGGCCTCGGAGAAACGTTCCCAGAACAATGAGAGCGACCCACAGTGGGAGAAACCCAAACAGGAACGTCGTCACCGCAAAGGAACGCTGCTTAAAGGTATAGTAGCCATTTCCCAGTTTATTAAAGTCAATGTAGGGAACAGCCATCAGACCGCCCAGAATAATGCTCGGCAGAACAACTCCGGCGAGCCAAGGGTCGAAGTAGACCAGCATCTCCTGAAGCCCGAGGAAGTACCACGGAGCCTTCGAAGGATTGGGCGTCTTCATTGAGGACGCTGGCTCTTCCAGCGGTGCCTTCAACGCGATGCCCCAGAAAATCAGAACGGCCGTCAAAACGACCATGCAAATCAGCTCGGTGTAAACCAAGTCCGGCCAGACGAGTACCTTCTCGTTGTCTTCCTGCTCGAACAGCGGACGCCCCTCGGCAATGCGGCGGTCGTTATCAACAGATCGAGTGAAGTAGATCCAGGTGAAGAATGCCACAATGAATAGCATTGCAACGATCGGAACATTATCCGGCTTACCCACGATCTGACGAAAATCGTAGTCGCTCAGGCTGAGCCCCATAAACACAATCGACAAATTCAAGAGCACCCAGGAAACAGTTGGCTTAATCCACCACTCGCGTGCCTGAACCAGCACAACGAGGCCAACAATGGTGAGGAAGAAGTAGAAAACCGGATTCGAAAACCACGCATCAAAAAAGTCTCTAAACGCTACCGGCATCGAAATCAGGAAGCCCTCCACGGGATACGTGAAGTGGTAAAAGGAAACCATCATCAGGATCGACGTGTAAATCGCCCAAACTGCGGCCTTCGGGACACCATTCTTAAACTCCCCATCTGCCTTGTAACTGCGGATTGTCCACAGAAGGTTCATGAGAAACACCAGAAGGTAAAACCAGCCAAGGCCGATCAAAACGCTGGGTGTGAGATCGGGATGAGGATTCAACATTGACGATACCCGGCGAGAAGTACACCAGATCAGGAGAAACAAAAACAACCACAATCCGCCCGAGCGCCCGGCACCGGCAAGCCCGGAACAAAACTAGAGAGGCTGGCTAATGCCGCCGTCTTTACGGACTCGCCAAAAGTGAATCGCAATAAGCCCGCTGACAACCAGCGGAATGGCGACACAATGCAGGATGTAAAAGCGATTCAAAGTTGCTTCACCAACAAAACGGCCACCCAACAGCAGAAACTTTGCGTCAGAAGCGTTAGTAATTAATTCATAGCCACTGGTATTGAACAATTGGAAACCAGGACCTTCCGTCCCAAGCCCGGGCGTTGCTTTCGCCATATTGGAACCCACGGTAATCGCCCAGATCGCCAGTTGGTCCCAGGGAAGGAGATAGCCAGTGAACGAAAGCAGCAGCGTCAACACCAGCAGCAGCACCCCGATCACCCAATTAAACTCACGAGGCGGCTTGTAACTTCCCGTCAAAAACACTCGGTACATATGCAACCAGACAGTAATTACCATCGCATGAGCACCCCAACGGTGAATCTCGCGCATAATCCCAAGAGTCTGAACGTCGCGCAGGGCCTGAATGTCATAAAACGCCCACTCAAGCGTGGGACGATAATAGAACATCAACAAAACGCCGGTTATTGTTTCCACCAGAAACAAAAAGAACGTGATGCCGCCCATGCACCACGTGTATGACAGAGCGATGCCCTGCTGTTTAATCGACACTGGATGCAGATGCAGGAAGAAGTTCGTCAGCATCACAACGACGCGGTTACGCCGGTCCGTCGGAGCGGGATGCCGAAAAACACTCTTCCAAATCTGTGAGTTACGAATGTAATCGCCGACAGACACCTTCAGATCCTCAGACGAAGCCACGCCTTAGCACATCTCTTGGTAAACTTCCGCAGAAGATCACCCAACCCAACGGAACTTCCGTCAGGCCGAAACACGAAAACCCTAAACGGTCAGCCGAATCAGGTTACGCCCACAAAGGACGAAGGATTCGACCATTGCCCCAACTCTTTCTGAAACTTCACGCTCTTGTCAACCTCAAGCATCCCGTCTTCCGCAAGTCGCAGCCCCACTCGCTCCAATGGACGCGGAGCAGGACCCTCAAAATTCACGCCAGTCTTATAGAATCCAGACCCGTGACAAGGGCACTTGAACTTCTGCTCCCCTTCAAGCCAATTCGGGGTGCAGCCAAGATGAGTACATACAGTGCTCAACGCATAGATCATCTGAGCGCCGTCAATCTCGCCATTAACAACCCAAATGTTGAACTGCGCCTGCCATTTAGTTGACACAGTGCCGGGTGAGTAATCGTTGGGAGGGCCGATCTTGAACTTGGTCGGCGGCTCAACCAGAACATTCGGCATCATGAACCGAGCAACCGCCAGGCCAGACGCCGTCAGAGCGGTCATGAATGACCCCCAAGCAATCACAACCGGCGAAAGCAGAACACCAACAGCAGCCGAAACCACACTTCGACGACTCACATCCTCAGCAATAGGCTTCGCGGCCGCAACTTTGCCCGGAAGCGGCTTTGACGGCAAAACAACCTTTGGAGGAACTGGTGTCCCATCTGCAGCGGAACGAGCCGCCTTAATCATATCAGCCGCAGACATCCCAGCCGCGGCTGCAGGATTCAAAGGAGCAGCAGCCGCAACCGGAGTGGCAGCCGCCACAGGTGCCGCCGCCGGAGCAGCCCCGGCCTTCGCTCGAATGGCCGCCATAATATCTGCCGGGCTTTTAGGAGCAGCGGCACCGACAGCAGGACCAGCAGTCGCGCCTTGTTTTTTCACTGCGGCAAGAATGTCGGAAGTTCCACCCGGAGCAGCGGCCGCTGCCTTTGCCACTCGAGCAGCCGCAAGAATGTCAGCAGTCCCCTTGGGAGCCGAGACTGGTGAAGGTGCCGCCGAGGCCGCTTCTACCGGTTTTACTTCCTCAGCCGCAGACTCGCCCGAAGGTGCCGGCGCATCTGCTGCCTTGGCACGAATCCTGGAGAGAATATCGTTTGTTGAGGGCTTTGGATCTGTCATTCAACCCTGCCAACCATCATAGAGACTTGTTGGTCTTCCAACCGAATGGCTGGACGGCACAACGTGTTGCGACAAAGCGATTTGAGTTTCGTTAGACTATTGGATTCTGTCTCTCCTCTTTCGGACTGGCAAGGCGGCCAAAAGTACACGAGTTTCTTTTCTCGAAGGCAGGAAGCTACAATGAGCGGTTTCCGTCGCCCGGGAAGCAATTGCTTTTTCAATTCAGCGAGTATCCTTGTGTTCTTCTGCGATTCCTGCCGAGCATGAATGTAATCATGCCATGCGCAGTCAACTCATTTATCGCAGCTTCCAGATGAGGTCGAGCCATGTGCCATGTCATCATGAACGAATCAACCAAATCATCAGCATCGGACGCGCTTGCCTCATCACTTCGACGGCGATGGTTTCTTCGCGATTGTGGTGTTGGACTCGGGGCCATCGCTGCCAACTCTTTGTTTTCCGTCGACGGTATTGCCGCCGAAAGTCTGGCCATCGACTCGGGGAAACCAACGCGATCCATGAACCCGCTGGCTCCTCGGTCGGCGCATTTCGCCGGGAAAGCAAAGCGAGTCATCTACATCTTTCAGGCGGGCGCACCCAGCCATCTTGAGCTTTTCGACAACAAGCCGGAACTCACGAAGCGTAACGGCCAATTGCCTCCGGCGGAGTTGCTTAAGAACTACCGAGCCGCATTCATCAATCCAAATTCGGCTTTGCTGGGGCCAAAGTTCAAGTTTGAAAAATATGGCCAATGCGGCATGGAATTGAGCGAGGTTCTTCCATACACATCGAAGATTGCGGATGAAATCTGCCTGGTTCGAAGTCTGCAAACGGACGCGGTCAACCATGCTCCGGCCCAGATCATGATGAACACGGGCTCGCAACAATTCGGACGCCCCAGTTTTGGATCATGGACACTCTACGGGCTTGGAAGCGAGTCATCTGACCTGCCGGGCTTTGTCGTTCTCACCAGCGCCAAGGGCACGAGCGGTGGTGCAAGCAACTATGGGAGTGGGTTTCTTCCGACCATGTACGGAGGTATCCCGTTCCGAAGCGCGGGTGATCCGATGTTGTATCTTTCCAATCCCAAAGGCATCGATCCTGAAACTCAGCGGGCATCACTGAATTCCCTGAATCGCCTGAACAGCCTCGCTTTGGACACAGCAGGCGATCCCGAGATTGCTGCCAGAATTCAAAGCTACGAAATGGCCTATCGACTTCAAACCAGCGCGCCAGAACTCATGGATCTTGGGTCTGAGTCGAAAGAGATGCTCGACCGATATGGGATCAAGGACATTAATGAAGCCAACTTCGCTAGAAATTGCCTTCTGGCTCGACGCCTGGTGGAGCGAGGCGTTCGTTTCGTGCAGTTGTTTCACGAAGCATGGGACCAGCACGGAAATCTCACCGCCGGGGTCAGGCAGAATGCTCTCGACACCGACAAAGCCAGTGCAGCGCTCGTATTGGATCTCAAGCAGCGAGGGCTATTGGAGGATACCATCGTCGTCTGGGGCGGTGAGTTCGGACGGACGCCAATGGTGCAGGGAGGCAGTGACGGGCGAGACCATCACAATCGCTGCTTCAGCATGTGGCTCGCTGGCGGCGGATTCAAGTCCGGACACACTCACGGTCAGACCGATGAACTGGGCTTCAACGTAGCTCAGGATCCGGTCCACGTCCATGACCTCAACGCCACACTGCTGCACCAACTTGGCTTCGATCACACTCGCCTGACATTCCGATCCCAGGGCCGAGACTACCGCCTGACAGACGTGCATGGCAACGTGGTGAAGGAAATTCTGAGTTAGCTGAGCAACGTTGTTTCACAGGCCAGCGTCAGTTATGATTGCAACTTTGATTGGATGGCCCCGACTACCGCCCGATGGCCCCGACTACCGCCCGCAGGTGACAACCTCGGGAAGCGTGCAGGTCGAAGGAAACGTGAAAGAACGTCGCATTGTCGTGAGCATGGATGGTGTCGAGTCCGCCTTCGGGAGCCTCTCAAAGGACGTACAAAGAAAGGCCGATAGAAGTTTGCCGCGCACTGGCGTGAGCCTCGTC
>JANMEV010000657.1:0-9067 GCA_031377305.1 Planctomycetota bacterium
CTATGCCGTTCGGTGGCAGAATCTCAACCGGTCCTGTGTGATGAAGCCCCGTCGCAAACAGCGCCGCGCCGAAACGATGAGCTCCCCAGTCCGTCATTCCGCCGCCTGAGTAATCTCGATAGGGACGAAACTGGCCCGTCATTGGAGCCTATGGATCCCAGATCAATAAGACGCCGCACCTCGACCGCATTGCCAACGAAGGAGCGAAGTTCCGCAACTCGTTTTGTGCAAACTCTATCTGCGGCCCGTCTCGAGCCTGCATTCTGACTGGCAAACACAGTCACATGAACGGATTTCTGCACAACGGAAACCGATTCGACGGCAGTCAAATGACCTTTCCTAAGCTCATGCAGCAAGCCGGATACCAGACGGCTGTCGTTGGCAAGTGGCATCTGACATCGGATCCCACTGGCTTCGACTACTGGGAAGTTTTGCCCGGCCAGGGAAGCTACTACAACCCTGACCTGATCCAGATGGACAACAGCAAGAAGCGGTACGAAGGCTATTGTTCCGACATCATTACAGACCTGAGTCTGCAGTGGCTGAAGGAAAAACGCGATCCGAACAAGCCGTTCATCCTGATGTGTCAACACAAGGCCCCACATCGCAACTGGGCGCCCGCTGTCAGGCATTTAGAAATGTTCAAGGACGACGTTCCCGAACCTTCGACTCTCTTTGACGATTACAATGGGCGTACAGAGCTGCTTAAAGAAAACGAAATGTCCATCAAGGATCACTTCTCGTGGGGCGGCGACATGAAGTTCCACGGCGATGTGATGTTCCCCGACAACTTCACCGGCGGCGGCAATGGGGAATACCGTCGGATGACAGACGAACAGAAAGCGGCCTGGGATGCTCACTATGAACCCGAAAACCAGGACTTCATCAAACGCATGAAGGCCGGGGAGCTCAATGAAAAGCAGATCATCAGCTGGAAGTATCAGCGTTATATCAAAGACTATCTTCGCTGCGTCCAGGCAGTTGACGACAGCGTCGGCCGCATGCTTCAGTATCTTGACGAAACCGGCCAGGCCGAAAACACAATCGTCATTTACAGCTCGGACCAGGGATTCTATCTGGGCGAACACGGCTGGTTTGACAAACGCTGGATGTTCGAACAATCTCTGCGAATGCCCTTTCTGATTCGGTGGCCGGGGAAAGTAGAACCGGGAACCGACGGCTCGGCTTTGATTCAAAACATCGACTACGGGCCCACGTTTCTGGAAGTGGCCGGAGCAATGATCCCGGCCGAAATGCAGGGACAAAGCCTGGTCGAAGTTCTGAAGAACAAGGGTGAGCCGACAGCCAGCTGGCGAGATGCCATTTACTACGCTTACTACGAAAACGCGTCGGTCCACAACGTTCCTGTTCACGACGGCGTGCGTACTGATCGCTACAAGCTGATGTTCTTTCCACGCACTCGCGAGTATCAGTTGTTTGATCTACGCTACGATCCGGACGAGCTCACGAGCAGGCACGACGATCCGGAGTACGCGGAAATTCTGGCGGGGATGAAGAAACGCTACACGGACCTCCGGGATTTTTACGAGGTCAATACCGCCGTCATCCCCGCAACTCGTGGCGAGGAGAAAAAGTGGCAGCAGCGCGACATGGAACTGACGGCCAACGCGAAGAAGGGCGATTTCGATCTGGCATTTATCGGTGATTCGATCACTCAGGGTTGGGAGGGCAATGGCAAGGACGTTTGGCAAAAGTACTACGGCGGTCGCAAGGCGATGAATCTCGGGATTGGAGGCGATCGAACTGAGCATGTTATCTGGCGATTGACTCACGGCAATCTGACCAACGTCAAGCCGAAGGTGGCCGTGCTGATGATAGGTACCAACAACACCGGACATCTGGACCAGAAGCCTGATCAGGTTGCTGCTGGCATTGAACGCATTCTGGCCATCCTGAAGGAACAGACGCCGGAAACGAAGGTTCTGCTGCTGGGGATTTTTCCTCGAGGCGGATCGACGTTGGATCCAAAGCGCCTGAACAACGTGGCCATCAATCAGATCCTTCAAAAAAAATCCGACGGCGATCGAGTTCGCTATGCAGATATTGGTCACATTTTCACCGACGACGAAGGCAAACTGCCAAAATCCATCATGCCCGATTCGCTGCACCTCAGCGAAGAAGGCTACAAGCTTTGGGCAGAAGCGATCGAACCGATGCTGAAGGATTTGGGTGTTTAGGCACTCGATAGAAGTAGATCACCGAACCCACCTGACTTGAGCCTGAGTCGCTGGCCGATTTATTGCCGTCGAATCGGCTAGCGCTTCAGGCTTACCTGGTGCTTTTTGTTCTGCTCATCAATGGATCATCAACACAAAACGTTCAGGATACCGAAAATCATGGCTCGAACCTTACTTCCTCTGGTGGGTTTTGTTTTGCTCGCGGCTGTTGCAAGTGCTGATGAGAAGGAAGACCTGCGGAATCCACCTAACGTGCCATGGCCGCCGGTTCCGGACGATCAGATCGAACGTTACACGGCCTTTCGATCGATCGACAGGATCACCATCGATGGTAAGCTGGATGAAGAAACCTGGAAACAGGCCCCGCGGTCGCCTCGATTTGAAGACCTGATCCGCGGGCATCGAACGGCGCATGACACTCGGGCGGCTGTCACCTGGGACGATGAGAATTTGTATGTTGCGTATTGGGTTGAGGATCCGTTCGTCAGTGCTCACCTCACAAAACGCGACTCAGCCGTCTATACCGATAACGATGTGGAGTTTTTCCTTGCGTTCGATAATGCCTACTATGAATTCGAAATCAACCCCTTCGGCACGCTCTATGAGGGACTGTTTGTCTGGCAGAGCGAATACGAGAAACACGGGTTTTCAAAGGTGCCGGAGATTGATCGCTCTCGCTCGGATGTGAAGTGTCGCAACTTCAATGGAGTCGGCTACTCGACTCACCCGCGAGGACCGCGACACGCATTTCTGAAGTGGGATTATCCAGAAGCAAGAACGGCCGTGGCGATCGACGGTACTTTGAACAACAACGAAGACCGTGACCGTGGCTGGACAGTGGAACTGGCTTTTCCCTGGTCAGGCATGAAAGTCGTGGCTCTCGGCGATGAGCGGTCGATTCCTCCTAAAGAGGGCGACGTCTGGCGAATGGACTTTTCACGGTTCAACAAATTCGTGGAAGCTCCGCCCGTTCGCGACTCACAAGGCTGGGCCTGGAGCCATCACGGTTGCTGGGACTCTCATATCCCCGAGGTGTTTCCATTTATCACGTTTTCCACACAGCCAGCGAAGTCCGTCGCAAAAGACTCCGCCGAATAGTGACTCGAAGGCATCGCGTTCACTGACTATTTTGAATTCGCCAGTGTGATCGACAGTCGGGAAGAAAAGTCAGCCGATTCCTGACGAGACATTTCCGCCTCGTCATGCTTTCCAAGCGCCGTCAGCACTTGGGCCCGCAGAGTGCAGTTGTTTTTCAGATCCCGCAAAACAACATGCGACCATTCCGGTCTGACCTGTAGAACATGACGAAAAACCGTCATCGCCTGATTGACAGGCTCCAGTGACTGTTCCGACTCCCCCGACTCAAGCAGGATGTTGCCGTCCGATTGGAGAGCAATGCCAGTCCAGTATTGAAACGCATGACAGTTGGGATACTTTTCGGCCAGCCGACTTCCAACCTGGATCGCACTTAGACTGCTTGCGTGGGCTTCTTTGTGCGCCCCGCTGCGAGTTTGGACACTCGCCATCAGCATATGGGCCTCCACCTGAGAGGCCGCATAGATCCATTCGTCGGGGCGTTCCGCCGACAGTTCTTCAGCGATGCGAATTGCCTGAGTAACGCGGGCCGCTGCACTTTCCAGCGCAGCGTCACCTGCATCCTTTGACAATTTCGGCAGGAGCAGCGTGGAACAAAGTGCATAGCGATAAGCGGGTTGCTTCGGATCCTCTTTCACAAGTTGTTCCAGCAACTCAATCGCGCGTACTATGGACGCATCCACAACATGATCTTCGTCGACAGTACCCTCGGAAAGCTCGCAGCAGCACAAGGCCAGCAAATGCCGGTAGTTCAGCGATGACGGGGCTTCACTGACCAGTTCTTCCAGCGTCCTGATCGCTGTATTTATGTACTCAGCTCGCTTTTTGTCGGTGCGGGTCTGTCTGTCGAACTGCTCCTGCTGGCGAGTGATCACAGGCCGCAGCGGGACGCCGCCCTGCGGTCCGCGCGCCCGTCTTCCAAGCAGATATTCCGTTCTTGCCGTTTCGAACTGAACCTCACGAAAAAACTGAGGCTCCGATGTCTGAGGAATGCTCTGCAGCATTCGCAGAGCATTGAAATGTGATTCTGTCGCTTCAGCAATCTGCCGATCCGTCCAATAGACAGCTCCGATCTCATTGTTTAGACGAGCATGCTCCAGTCTAACCCGCGGAGCCGCATTTTGCGGAGACAACGAACTCAATCGGGCGAGTGCTCGACCATAAACGTCTTTGGACTCTCCGAACATCCCCAGTCGATGATAGATTAACGCGACGCGGCGTAACGCGGCTGTCACCTCAAAGACATCCTGTTCCTCGGGGGTCTCGCGGGCTCGTTCCGCAAGTTCATCATAGAACTGCAACAAACCAGAAAGGAGTTGAGCTGTTGCTGGCGTAACGCTGATGGATCCGTGAGCCGAAACTGTTGACGAATTTGTCCAGTCGGGAACGAATGAATCGTAAACGCGGTTGATCGCGGCGATTGCTGTTCTGGCCGTATCCTCGGATTCACCGCGAAGTCGGGCCTCTCGCAGGTACGCGACGAGCGATGTCAACCCAAACGAAATCAGCAGCATTGCGATGACAGCACCCAAGGCCGTTTCAGTGCGATGTCGGCGACACCAGCGCCAGCTTCGTTCCAGTAGTGTCAGTCGCCGCGCGGTCACTGGCCGATCAGCAATGAAGCTACGAAGGTCCGCAGCAAATTCCGCGGCTCGCTGATAACGATCTGCTGGGGACGGGGCCATCGCTTTATGAATGACGGTCTCCAGATCCGCCGGAATGCCCTTCATCAGTTTGGCAAGACTCTGTGGGGCTGTCTCGGCGACTTGATGGATCAATTCACGTTTGTCGTCGGCATTAAAGGCAGGCTGCAGTGCGCACAATTCGTACAAAGTCAGCCCAAGACTATAGATGTCCGACCGGGCGTCGGAGTGACCATCCAGCTGTTCGGGAGAAGCATATCGCAGAGTTCCGATGAGTCCGCCCGTCGCTGTCAGATTGTCATGATCAGTGAGCTTTGCGACTCCAAAGTCTGCCAGCCAGACTTGACCGACTTGATCCATCAGCAGATTCGCGGGCTTCACGTCCCGATGAAGGATTCCCTGACTATGCGCATGACTGAGTGCATCCGCCATATCAGCGCCGATACGAGCCACTTTCTTCCAGTAGGTCGCAGGAAACTGTTTACACTTCCTGACAAGGTCCGTCGTCTGATCGACATTGGCGATGAAACTCTTCGAATCTGTCAGCGCCTCGTCCAGCAGCAACACCTTCAATGAGTGGAAGGTTGAAGAGTCCCCTTTATCAGCTTCAGGATGCTGCGAATCTTCGATTGACGCCCCACGATTCGCTGCCCGGGAAGATTCTTCAGCAGACGATTCCGCATCATTCAATGCCACACCAAAATGTCGGCGCAAAGCCCGAATCAGGCGATCGAGGCTGCAGCCTTCAATGTACTGCATTACACAGTAATGAATGCCATTCTGTTCCCCGGTCCCAAACACAGGGACAATATGAGAATGGTGTAGCCTTGCGATGGCAGTTCCTTCTCGCCTGAATCGCTCAAGCTGGGTCTCTGTCAACATTGGACTGGAAGGCAAAACCTTAATGGCAACTCGGCGCTGGAGTGCTTCCTGCTCTGCCT
This sequence comes from Planctomycetota bacterium, assembly GCA_031377305.1. GTDB lineage: Bacteria > Planctomycetota > Planctomycetia > Planctomycetales > Planctomycetaceae > SXXK01. Next base: position 5,878 of record JANMEV010000657.1, read on the forward strand.
CGTAGACGATTCCCATCCCGCCGCGGCTGATCTCACGGATCAATCGAAATCCACCGACGCGCGTCCATCGCTGTCCTGAGGCATCCGCAACCGTCGGCGCCGGTCCTCGAATGCGGTGTTGAAAACTGGCCTCTTCGAGAATCGACAACGTCTTCACGAATCCATTCAGATCTTCGGTCAGTGCTGGAAATTCCTCTTTCAGTTCCTCCGCCGACGGAACCTGCCCCAGTCGCAACTGCCGCGAAAACAGTTCGGCAAATTCGTCGAGGGATTCGTCACCGTTCATTTGAACTTCCTCATCTCGCTCGGGTTTCCGAAGTCAAAACTCCCATGTCATGCATTGCATCGTCAAGCCGCCGGCGCTTCGCTGCGCAGGTTTTGTAGCCGAATCAATAGTTCGTTAATGCCGTCCGGCTTATGCCTCCCGCTGCAGCCGATAAGGAACTCTGCAACTGAGACTATTCAACCATCTCCTTCAGCCGCCGCAGGGCTCGGACGTAACGGTTGCTCGCGGCGGTCACTCCCACACCGAGGATTTCGGCAACCTCATTGTTCGCCAACTGTTCAAAGTGTCGCAAAGTAAGAACCTCCCGATCAATGGGCTCCATTTCTGCCAAAAGGCGATCCACCAGTGCCACCGATTCTTCTCGCACCGCAGCAGCGCTCGGCGAAGTAATGGATGCCGCAAGACTATGTGAAAGGTTGCTGCTGATTCCCGACCGATTGTCCCCGTTCAGGCGAACCTCGCGGAACGCATCTCGCTTGCTGGCCGCCAGATGGAATCGCTCGAGCAACTGCAATCGTTGCAGCACAACGAGACGCAGCCAAACGAAGATAGAACTGTCTTCGCGAGAAAAAAAATGAGCCAAACGATCGCGAGCGTCAAGGTACGATTCCTGAAGCACGTCGGACACATCCAGGCGACCACGCAGAGACCAATGCAGTCGCACGTCGATGAGGCGTTGGAATTTGTCGTTGAACAACGAAAACAATTCCGCCAAGGCATCGTGCTCCCCATCTCTCAGACGGCGCACCAATGCGTCTACGGTACCTTCGCCAGCTGATTGCTTCTGTGAAATGGCGTTGCCAGATTTTTTCACGCTACCACTCCAGCGTCAATGCAGTCCGCCATGCCTAACAAAACAGCAGTTTGAATCGAATTATGAGCACTTGCAATGTGGAAATCCTCTCGAAATGGCCTGTTAAAGCAAAGATTTCCGGTTCGGTGCCCGTGCCTGCAAGGCGATTCAAACCACTGTCACTTGATCATTGCGCGAGGCCCACTTTCAGCCTGAATTCCCCAAAAAATACGAATACAATGAGCAAAAAAAACGCGAAATCTCCAGAAGAGCTCCTCTTTCCAGCACATCGACTGGCATTGGCTATTCTTCGATTATTTCAGAAAAACCTGAAATTGGCAGTGGACGCTTCAAGCATACCCGTGTTCAGAATCTAGTGGACATTTAGACCCGCATGCGGTCGAGAGATCAATTCGATCGCGTCATTGTTTTTCGTTCTGCTTGGCTCCCCAGTCACAAGAGGAGGTATTCATGTTGTATCCGAAGTCTCTCCGTAAGGGATTTACCCTGATCGAGTTGTTGGTGGTTATTGCCATCATTGCAATTCTGATTGCGTTATTGCTTCCGGCAGTCCAGCAGGCTCGCGAGGCAGCGCGGCGATTGCAGTGCACGAATAACCTGAAACAGTGGGGGCTGGCGATGCACAATTACGCGGATGTGCATCTCGGCTTCCCCTATGGCGCCAACAACACAAGGCAGAACGCAAGTGACACAGGCAGCAAAGGCTGGACTTGGAATTTTGCGCTTCTGCCGTATATTGAGCAGGCGCCCCTGTACAGCCAGTTTGACTTGTCCAGAAACCCGTATGACCGGCCAGCCGCCCCATTTCCCGCAGTCTATAACTATCTTGCGTCGATCTCAATCGTGAGCAAGATGGGGAAGTGTCCATCGAGCGAGTCACCGAAATTTGGGGGAGGCATTTCGTATATTGATTACGCAGCATCCGTTGGCTTGTGGTCGCAGGATGTTCCGGATACCGTTCTTGGGGGTAGCAGAGGTGGTGTAGTCGGCGATGCTTCCGCGCCAAAGGGCGTTTTTGGCTGGAACACCAGAACCAAATTCGGCGACATAACTGATGGCACTTCAAACACAATTGTAGCGTCCGAGATATACTTTAATCCTGAAGTCGGTACAGGGCGAAACCCTGGCGCCTGGATCAAGCACAGAGATAGTGGCCCCAGGACAACTGGTTCGATTTGGGCAATTTCTCAGGATACTGGAGCCACCGCCAGTTGGGGAAGAGGTTCACTGGCAATCAATCCCTACACAACAACCGGCAACACTCATCCGTATTGGGGTGGAGACGGCCATGCCAAATCATTCTCCAGTAATCATCCAGGCGGCGGTGTCAATGCATTGTTCGCCGATGGAACTGTGCGTTTCATTAGCAATAACATCGATTCAAAGCTAACCTGCTGGGGTTGCTCAACGACAACGCCTGCAATGGCCTCGGCTGGCTATCTGGACGCAAAGACTCTCGGCTTCAATGCCGCCGCTGGCGTCTGGCAGAAGCTGAATTGTATGGACGATGGGACCACAACTGGTGAATTCTAGTTTCACGGCCGAAGTGGCGGATGTGCCTGTTTCCTGATGATTCTAATGCTCTTCAGTTCAACTGTTTTTGTTAAGGGAAGCTAACCAAATGCGTAAACAAAGAGGATTTACTTTGATAGAACTGCTGGTGGTCATTGCGATCATCGCGATTCTGATCGCTTTGTTACTGCCTGCCGTTCAGCAGGCGCGAGAGTCTGCTCGTCGAACTCAATGCAAGAACAATATGAAGCAGATCGGTCTCGCGCTTCATAACTATATTGACTCTTATGGTGTATTTCCAATGGGTTATGCGGGCAAGCATTTCCAGTCGGGCAGGTTTGGTTGCGGCAAAGGCTGGTCGTGGCACAGCTTTATACTTCCGATGATGTATCAGGCGAATCTGTACCAGCAAATGACCCAGACTTTGTTTGTAAGCCAGGGTAATAACCCAGCAGCTATTGCGAAGAGTTTGCCTATGCTTCGATGTCCGACCGACATCGTGCCTGAAACCGTGACATTCCCTTTTCAGTGGATAGGGACGACAACAAACGCAATTCAAGCGACGACGAGCTACCTGG
>JANMEV010000003.1:0-3010 GCA_031377305.1 Planctomycetota bacterium
GAGCAAACTTCTGCCGAAGAAAACGCAAATGTACTCGGAGGGCTGACGCCCTGCCGCTCGCCGATCAGTGTTTCAGCTTCCGAGCTTCTCACCATCTGCTTCCAATCCGTCACTGCGCCGTCGACGTCGCTGCGAGTGAATTCGATGCGAACCAACGCCGAGGATGTGCTGGCGGCGGTGACGGAGGCGGGCTGCAAGGCAAGTCTCGGGCATATCGATGGCAGCATACATCTCGATCAGTCGGTCCGACTGGAATCGTTGCCGGGGTACGCCGACGGACTTTGGAGCGTTCAGGACGAAGCGGCCATGTCGGCTTCGATTCTGCTGGCACCCAAACCCGGCGAACAAATCCTCGACATGTGCGCCGCGCCTGGTGGTAAGACGACGCACATGGCCGAATTGAGCAACGACCAGGCTCACATCACCGCCTGCGACGTCGCGACAGGTCGATTGAAACGAGTGCTCGACAACGCATCGCGATTACAACTGAGTTCCATCACGCCGCAACTTATCGGCAAGGATGGCAACAGTCTTCCCGATGGACCGTTCGATGCCATTCTTGTCGACGTACCTTGCTCTAACACTGGCGTTTTGAATCGTCGCCCCGAAGCCCGCTGGCGCTGCGACGAAAGCGGAATTCGGGAGTTGGTGCTGCTGCAAACTCGATTGTTACTGCAGGCATGCGAACGAATCAGGCCGGGCGGCCGGATCGTGTACTCAACCTGCAGTCTTGAGCCCGAAGAAAACCGTGGCGTCGTGGATACCGTTTTGACAGCGATGCGAGAATTCAAGCTCGAACGCGAAATCCTGCACCTGCCCGGTCAACCCGCCGACGGTGCCTATCAGGCGTTGCTGATTCGGCAGTCGAATTGATCCTCGTAGCTTGGACATTCCTGTCCGAGGTGACTGTTCAACGGCGTCGGCAACCGACGGGCATGAATGCCCATCCTACGGTTGGAGGAGATGCCTTCTATTTCTTCGCTGGCTCTTCATCAGACCGTTCCTGGCCCAGCAATTCGTAGTACCGCTGGACAAGGGAGTCGAATTCTTCCGGGACGGGTTCGCGGTCGATAGGGACCATAGCTCGGTCGGATTCGAGTTTGGAAAGTTCCTGGCTGATACGTTGCTGCAGCGACTGCATTTCGCCAAGCAACTGCGACTTCACCAGGTCCCATTGAGGCTCTTCGCCGTGACGCTTGAAGTCAGCTCGGATCGCGCGAGCCCGATCGCGGACCTGAGCGACTCGGTTGCGGAGTTCGGGATCGTCAAGCATCTCTTCGATGTCTCGCAACTGGTCGGACCACTTTCCATATTCGTCGCCGGTTAACGGCTGTCCTTCAACATTGTTGGTGGCACGACCGTTGCCTTCTCGACCGCCATTGCGAAGCGATGACGACCGTGGCTGATTTTCTCCGCCGCCCTGGCCACCGCCTTGTTGCTGTCCCTGCCCCTTGCCCTGTTGAGACTTCTGGCCCTCGCCCGGCTGCTGGCCTTCACCCTGTTGGGCTTGTTGTTCGCCTGGTTGAGACTGACCGTCCTGCGGTTCATCGCCCTTACCGGCTTGACCGCCTTGTTGACCCTGTCCCTGACCCTGTCCCTGTCCCTGTCCGGATTTCTGGCCTGCCTGCTGCCCGCCATCTTTGCTTTGCTCGGAGGTCTGTTCTCCAGGCTGGCCCTGCTCGCCAGATTCTTCGCCTTGCGGCTGCCCCTGTCCACCGGGCTGTTGTTGTCCAGCCTGTTCGCCCTCGCCCGACTGTTCAGAATTGCCTTTCTGGCCTCGCTGACCGGGACGTCGCTGCGATTTCTGATCGCTCTTCTGATCGCCCTCGCCTTGTCCGTTTGGCTGTTCGCCATCGCTGGGTTTTCCGGTTTGAGACTGCTCGGACTGACTCTTCTGGCCACCTTCGCCACGTTCTTCCTGCGGAGTCGGCTGGCCCTGCTGACCTCGCTGGCCGGGTCGGCGAGTCGGCTTTGCTGAATCCGATGAGTCACCATACGGCGAAGACTTCTTCGATTCGTCATTTGCATTCTCGCCGGACTTCCCGGGCTGACCGGACTCATCCTGCTGGCTGCCGGGCTCCGTGGAGTCCGCGGTTCCCTTTTCACCGGTCGCCGCCTGGACTTCGCTGGCGAGTTTTTCGGTCGCGTTCTGAAGCTGAGACTGAGCTCGCCGCAGCGATTCGGCTTCGCTGCCAAGAACCGAATCAGCGGCCTGCTCGATGCCTTTTCGCAACTGATCGATGCCCTTGCGAGCCGCCTGTTCAGCCTGCTGAGACTGCGACCACATGCCGCGTCCCGCCAGCAGTTCGGTCGCTTCTAGCGCTTCCTGCGGCTTGGTGTCTTTGAGATCTCGCAGAGCATCGTAGAGCTTGTTTGAAAGCAGCGGCTCACTTTGTTCGGCCTGCTCAACCATCTTCTTTGCGTCGTCAACGACTCGATTCAGCCGATCACGCTGCTCACCAAATTGCTTCTGCAACTCCTCCCGATTCCGATCCGACTTCAGCGAAGGTTTCTTATTCTTGTCATCTTCGGTTCCTTCACCCGTGAGCTGACGAGCCAACTTTTCTTCCTGCTCGCTGAGTTCCCGAGCCTGATCGCGAAGATCGCGGACGGCTTCGTCAAATTTTGAAGACGTCTGGTTTCGAAATTCTTCCTTGAGATCTTCGAACTGACGTTCGGCCCGAGTGCCCTCAGAGATCGCCTCGGCCAACTTGCCTTCGTCCATCGCTCGCGACGCCTGCTGGACATTGGTGCGGGCTTCTTCCATCTGCTGCTGCATCTGAGCCGACTCGGGCTTTTGACGATCAGCAACCTGATCCATTTTCTCGCTTAGTTCATCAACGTCGCGCAGCATTTCTCGCTGCTCATCACGCAGGCGTTTGAGCTCACGTTCGATTTCTTCGCTTTCTTTGTCGGTTGTGGCGGCCCGCAGTTCGGATTCCAGTTCCTTCAGACGTTCGTTCACCATCTGCTGACGGCGAGCGAGTTCCTTCAGTCGATTCAGAACCTG
>JANMEV010000014.1:0-52308 GCA_031377305.1 Planctomycetota bacterium
ACGGATTCTCTCGGAAACTCAATGCCAGAGTCTGTACCCTGGAACCCAAAGGGCTACCTTTACAACGCATGGCATCGGACGTCGCTTCGCGAAATGACCAATGACTAAGTGCCAATGACCAATGGGATTTCAATTTTCAAATTTGAGATGCCAATCCTGCGATTGCCTTAGAACAAAAAAACGAACATCTGAAACCACCCCTTTACTTTTTTACTCACGGAATGAGGTTGCTCTATGTCAACGATCTCCTTTGATGACGAAACCACTGTGGACAACAAGAACACGATGCTGACCGGAACATCTGGCCGAGTGAAGGCGACGGAAAAGCGTCTGATCAATAATGCTCAGGTGGACGTTAATCAGCTGATGCCGATCAAGTATCACTGGGCGTGGGAGCACTACAACAGCGGTTGCGCGAATCACTGGATGCCGACCGAAGTGCCGATGAACATGGACGTCGAAATCTGGCGTTCGGACCGTCTGACCGACGACGAGCGACTGGTGATTAAGCGAAACCTGGGCTTCTTCTCAACCGCTGAATCGCTCGTCGGTAATAACCTCGTTCTTGCAATCTTCAAGCACGTGACTAACGCCGAATGTCGCCAGTATCTGCTGCGTCAGGCGTTTGAAGAAGCGGTTCACTCACATACGTTCCTGTACGTTGTGGAAAGCCTTGGCCTGAACGAAGGCGAAATCTTTAACATGTACCGGGAAATCCCGGCCATCGCGAGGAAGGACGAGTTCGAAATGGAACTCACCGCCGAAATTATGAGCGATGGTTTCTCAACCGATACGCTCGAAGGTCAGCAGATGTTCCTGAAGAACCTGATCGGGTTCTACGTGATCATGGAAGGCATCTTCTTCTACAGTGGTTTCGTGATGGTTCTTTCGTTCCACCGTCGCAACCTGATGAAGGGCATCGGCGAGCAGTTCCAGTACATCCTGCGAGACGAAACGGTTCACATGAACTTCGGTGTCGACCTGATCAACGGGATCAAGTCGGAAAACCCTGGCATCTGGACGAACGAGTTCCAGGAAGAAATGATTCAGCGAATTCGAACAGCCGTTGAGCTGGAAATTGAATACGCCGAAGGCTGTCTGCCACGCGGAGTGCTCGGTCTGAACGCAGAATCTTTCCGCGACTACGTCCAGCACATCGCCGACCGCCGCCTGGAACGCATTGGCCTGCCAACGCAGTATGGCTCACCAAACCCATTCCCATGGATGAGCGAAACGATCGACCTGTCAAAGGAAAAGAACTTCTTCGAAACCCGCGTCACTGAATACCAAAGCGCCGGTGCACTGAACTGGGACTGATCCATTGTAGAGCGATTATCCTCAATCGCTCACGGCACAGTGGCCTTCAATAAAAACGAGCTCAAGCCATCGCAGCAATTGTTGCGATGGCTTTTTTTGCTGACAGCTCAAGGATATCTGGAGCGGATTCCTTATTCCGCACCAAGGTCTCGAATGAGCCTTGCTTGAAGCGTTACTTCGTCATGATCAACGCCAAGAGCATTGACGAGACATTCTTTGAGCGAATTCCAGACCTTTTCGCCTTCGTAAAGGTTCTGGGTATATGGGCGACCGATCAGTCGGAAGGCGTTCAGATCTCGCACCTGTCGACAAAGATCTTTCACTGTCTCAAGCCCCGTCGGCAGGATTCGGCGGCGGCGTTCCCTGTGGGAGAATCGTCCAAATCCCGAATAAACTTGCGAGCACGCCAGTAAGGAACAAGCATAGACGATCGGTATGAGCCACCACCTGCCTGGTTCGATGTCACGCAGAAACTTGCTGGCGATGATCGCGGCGGGGATCATAGGAACAGCAAGCAGGATCATGTAAGCCTCGAACGATTGCAGCCGTCGAACCGAACGAGGCAATTCCAACTGTGGCACGCTCAGTTGAAGTGTCTCCTGAAATCTCTTCCAGAGTTCCAGACGAGAAGGCTCCGGCAGCAGTGCATTCAGACGCCGCGAAAGGGTGACTTCTTTAGCCGGAATGTCGGCGACCTGAGCCAGTGCCAGACGAGTGCGTTGCCAGACGGATTCATTTAGCTGAAGATCGGTCTTCAAATCCGAAGAATACTTCAGTCGGTAAAGAAGCAGCGAATAAAGATCGCCGACAGTGATATCGCCGTCCGTCAGCAGCGATTGCCAGTCACGCTGAGTAAGCTCAATACCGGTGTCTTTTTTGATCCGAAAGGACACGTCCAGCAGGTCGACTCTCATTTGTCCGCTCACCTAACGAACTGAACGGCAGCGTTCCAAAGCTGAACGACAGCATCTGCAGCGACCTACGTCAAGTCATCAGCGTCATTCGGGAGTGCACACTGATCGATCTGGGACAGATCGACCTACAGTAGGCGGACCCGTCTCAGGTCCGCAATCTTTTGCATAGCGATCCGATGCAGAATGGGATTGAGGGTTTGTCGATGACTTCGTGAGTGCTGCTCTGGCAAGAGAATGTGCACACTGGTCGATCTGAGACAGATCGACCTACAGTAGGCGGGCCTGTCTCAGGTCCGCATTCTTTTGCATAGCGATCCGATGCAGAATGGGATTGAGGGTTTGTCGATTACTTCGTGGGATGCTGCTCTGGCACGAGACGGTGCGCAATGGTCGATCTGGGACAGATCGACCTACAGAGGGCGAACAGTCTCAGGTGGTTTCGCTGGAGCTTTTTCTTGAGTCCTTTTCCTGTTCCATTCGTTGAACGATCGGGTACAGCCAGCGAGCCCAGAGGAAGTATTGGGCGACGAAGAACAGCAGGAAGCCGAATCCGGCGAGCAGCATCAGAAGGATGCCGGGCAGCACGATAGCCGCGATGGCGATGAAACCGGCGCTCAAAAAGAACGCGGCAAACAGGGCGATCGCAACGGTTGGCGGCTGAGTTGGTTCGGGTTTCTTCAAGAAATGACCCCTGATTCGATCAATTCCTGCAGAACCGAGTAGCGATGCTCCATTCCTTCCTGAATGGATTCGCGAATTCGGGCTTCCGTCAGCAAAAATCCCAGCATTCCGCCGGGCGGTTCGAAGTCGATTTCGTCGATCAGCCGGCATTCGCCATCGCCGTTAATCTCGATTCGCTGAGCGTGGCGCCAGGCTCGCAGCGGCCCGTCGACTTGAAGTTCGATGATCGTATCTTCTGCTACAGTGATGTATTCGTGAGTGGCTCGCTGCTTGAAACCGTACGCCGTGATTCGAAACTCGATACGTTCCCCAAGAGTCACCTCGGGCGGCGCGGAAACGACTTCCAGTTCCAGGTCGGGATTGCTGATTTGGCTCAGGTTTGCGGTCTGCCCGAGAAAGGAACGCAACGCACTGCCCGAACATTTGAGCGGCGAAGAAGACGATTGGAAATTCGGCATGTCACCAGCGATTTGGAAGTCAGGATTCAATCAGGAAAACAGCCTCGAAACACGTTCGACACTGCATGCTCGTTACTGTACGCCGAACGTCTCGACGTGGCCATCAAAGACAACGGAATTCCCCGCTCGCGGCCGAAGCAAATTGAGGTCATCCAGATTTCCGCCGGAAACCAGCGCGACCACGTTTTGTCCGGCGAACGCGCTGCGGTGCTGAAGAATCACGGCCAGCGGCACGGCGCCGGAAGGTTCGGCGATGACTCGAGCCAGACGCGCCAGCAGACTTGTGGCCTGCAGAATCGTTTCTTCGTCGGCGCAAAGGATGTCGTCGACAAGTCGATGAATGATGGGAAACGTGAGTGTGCCGAGAGGGGTTCTCAGGCCGTCGGCGACTGAATCTGTTCGCAGCGCGGGTTCGATTCGACCCGATTTCAGGCTTCGAAAAGCATCGTCGGCCCATGTCGGTTCTGCGGCGACAACGCGAATGTCGGGGCGAAGCGACTTCACGGCCATTAGTGTTCCCGCCAGCAATCCGCCGCCACCAACCGGCACGATGATCGTGTCGACGTCAGGAGCCTGTTGAAGGATTTCCAGCGCTGCGGTGCCTTGCCCTGCGATCACTCGTGGGTCGTTGAACGGATGAATCATCACCGCTCCCGTTTCCTGCTGGACTCTGGCTGCCGTGCTTTCACGGGACGCGGACTCAGGCTCGCAAAGAATCGGTTCGATTCCCAGACTTCGAACGGCCTCGAGCTTCACTCGAGCCGAGTTGTGTGGCATCACGATGTGCGCCTGAATTCCTCGCAACACCGCCGCGCGAGCCAATGCGGCGGCGTGATTACCCGACGAATGCGTTACAACTCCGCGCGAGGCTTCCTCGTCTGTCAGGCTCATAACGGCGTTACAGGCTCCGCGAGCCTTGAACGCAAAGCCGAACTGCATGTTTTCGCACTTCAGCCGCAGTTGACATCCCAGGCCCTTATTCAGTCGCCACGCTTCCACAACAGGAGTCTGAAGAACGCTTGCACGAATTCTCTCTGCGGCCCGCTGGATGTCCTGTAGAGAAACACAGAAGCCATCCACAGCTGTCTGTTGATCCGTCATGGTGTTGTCTCAGGTTGTTTCGGGCCAGTAGTTACTGAGGACTTCTGGGACTGGCGAATGCTTTCAAGCTGTTGCAGCAGATCGTGGCGACGTGTTGAAGCCTCAAGCAAGTTCTTTTGGACCCTGATGATGCGCCCGACGGAATAGAGTCCCAGCATCAACGATACAGGCACAATTCCTACGACGCCGATCTTGAAGTACTTTCCAAACGGGCCAGCGATCAGTGTCGCAAAGTCCAGCGGGGAAGGTTGGTCTTTTCCGGCGAAGGCGATCAGGGTGCCAAACAGAAAGGCCAGCATTGTGAATGCTGACGACACTATGACAACGAAGCCTACCGCGAAAGACAAGCCCCATTGCTTAAATGAAAGCGGTCGTTGGTCCTGACTGGAAGACGAGTCGTACGGATTTGAGGCGTTCGACATTCGTCCCGGCTTTCTGATAGTTCGCGCCTAACCCACATCGAACCGCGGCGCTGTGAAGTCGTCGTCGTCCGACGAATCCGGTACGCTGACTTTCGGACGGTCTTCTGGCTTGGATTTTGTTTCTGACGGTGTGTAGGTCACCGTCTTTTCAGCGTCACGGCTGGCGTTTCGGATTTCGTCCTGAAACCCGGACACGCCCTTCTTGAATTCGGAAAAGCTCTTGCCGAGATTCTTTGCAACGGACGGGAGATTCTTACCGAATAACAGCAGAGCAATGATGCCCACGATCAGCATTTCGGTCGTGCCAACACCTGGTAGAAAGCCCATAATCGAAACCTCACTCAACAGATTGAAACAAAACACCCGAGCCGTGACGAACCACGGTACCTGGGGCTATTGCAACTTCTCTGAACCAGATGACGCGTCGTCGTCATCTTCTTTCATGCCTTTCTTAAACTGCACCAGACTTTGGCCCAGCGACCGCATTGTTCCGGGAAGGCGATTTCCAAACAGCAGCAGGATAATCGCCAACACGATCACCAATTCCATTCCGCCGGGAAGGCCAAGAACAGCGAGGAGCGGTTGAGCGGACGTGTGTAGCATTAGGTCTATCATCGGAAGTCTTCCGAAAGCGTGGGGATCAGAAACTTGTCGGTCTGACTGATATCTTACCAGTCTCAACGCGCGAAGTCACAAAGACCTGACTGAAAATTACACTCGGGAATCAGGATTCTGAAGGATTTGACGGCTTACGAGCGGGATCTGTTCGTTTTCACCGATCGCAGGAAACGCTGGCGTTGCCGGGCCATTCAAGAAACAAGGCCCGCTATTTCATCTGTTCGGCGATCAGAAATGCGATCTCCATGGCCTGTTCGTAGTTCAGGCGAGGGTCCACTTGGCTGCGATAATCGCGAGTCAGATCGGATTCCGTCAGATTGCCCGGTCCGCCGGTACATTCGGTAACGTCATCGCCTGTCAGTTCCAGGTGAATGCCCGAAAGTTGGCTGCCCAGTTCTCGGTGCATTCGGAATGACGTGATGATTTCGGACATCACATCGTCAAACGATCGAGTTTTGATCCCGTTCCGAGCCGTCTGAGTATTCCCGTGCATCGGGTCACAACTCCAAAGCACCTTGCAACCAGATCGAAGAACGGCTTCGACCAGTGGTGGAAGTTTGCTTCTGATCTTGTCGGCTCCGAAACGATGGATCAACGTCAATCGTCCGGGTTCGTTATCGGGATTCAGAATGCGAATCGCGTCGATGAGCTCGTCGGCGCCCATTGAGTTGCCGACTTTGATTCCAATCGGATTGCGAATGCCTCGGAAGTATTCCATATGAGCCCCATCGATGGCTCGCGTTCGATCTCCGATCCATGCCATGTGCGTTCCGAGGTTGTACCATCCCTTCTGACGTTCGGCGCGCGTTAGAGCCTGTTCGAACAACAGCAAAAGTCCTTCGTGCGATGTGAAGAAGTCCACGCGCGACAACTGAGTCAATTCATTGGTCGAAACAGCTTCCATGAACCGAATTGAATCGCTGAGCGAATCCAGCAACTGTTGATAACGTCGCGATCCAGGGGTGTTGCGAACAAACTCCAGATCCCAGTTTTCCGGGTGATGAAGGTCTGCGAACCCGCCTTCGCTGAGTGCTCGAATGTAGTTGATCGTCAAAGCCGAGCGTTCGTAGGCTCGCAGCATCAACTGCGGATCAGGCTGGCGTTCCGCCGCTGTGAACCCTGACTGGTTGACGATATCGCCGCGGTAGCTGGGCAGAACAACGTCGCCTCGTGTTTCGGTATCGGTGGATCGAGGCTTAGCGTACTGTCCGGCGATACGACCGATTCGCACGATTCGTTTTTTTGAGCCGCAGATGAGCACCAGGCTCATCTGGATCAGCACTTTCAACTTGCGAAGGATTGTGCCCGATGTGCAGTCGTCAAAGCTTTCCGAACAGTCGCCGCCCTGAAGCACAAATGCGTTTCCGTCGGCGGCGTTTGCCAGTTGCCCGCGCAGGCGATCGACTTCCCATGCTGTGACCAGCGGGGGAAGTTGCGACAGCGTTCTTAGAGCTTCGTCGAGTTCGGTGAGATTGTCGTACGTCGGCTGCTGCTGAGCCGTCCGTGTTTGCCAGGATTCTGGCGTCCAATGAGCGTTCATATGCATATTGTTTCCAATGCAACGGCCCTTGTCACCTCAGCACGCGGCGAGATTTCAAATCTCGCGACGATCTTGTCTGCAGAAGCATCGCAAACATATGGAAAACGCAGGCTTCTCATGCATGCGAGGAGCGGTTTTTAAGTTTGCGTGAACCTTGGGAAGCAGCGATGAGACACGTTGCCAGGGATCTTCATCCGAAGTAATCCTGTGCCGCGGATCCATAGACGCCCCGATTCAGTTCCAGTCAGGATTTCGAGCGTCATGAGGCAACAGCCGATTGGCTCGGTGCAGTCGGCGAGTGCAGATTTCCCAAAGGCCATAAGGGTCTTCTTCAAGAATCAGTGCTCCCTGGGCTGGCAGGACCGCCCAGTCGCCACGATTGAGTTCACCTTCCAATTGTTGTTCGCCCCAGCCTGCATAACCGGAGATCAGTCGAAATCTTGCGATCTCATTGGGTTTCGCTCCGCTTTTCACCACCTGCTCAAAAGAATCTTCACTTCCCGCCAGAAAAACTCCTGGCGCGACTTCCTGATCACATTTTCCCAGAGCGACGCAGTTGTGAAGAATAAAGAGCGACGTCGGCTCAACAGGACCGCCGACAAACACCGGAGCATCGCTGCCCGCCACCGCGCCATGCTGCGACAGTGCTTTTCCAATCGTCATCGCGGAAGGTCGATTGAGCACCAGCCCCATCGCTCCCTGTTCGTTGTGTTCAAGCATAAGCACAACGCTGCGATAAAAATTGGGATCGCGCAGATGGTTTCCTGCAATCAAAAAGCTGCCCTGAAGTGAATCTGACATGTCCTTAGACCCGGAGAGAAAGGCGATTCAAGTGCGTCGCAGCACGTAGTCGTCGGCGACAATTCACGGACCACACAATCTCTATGTTATCGCGCTCGTTGATTTTGTCACCAGGTTTGAGCGTTGAGAATGCTCAGATCGGGAGGTTCTTTGAAGCCACTTTTGGAAACGAGGCTTTTCCTGTTCCGGATCGCCCTTCTTTCCGTTGATCAAAGACGACCGACGAAGGCCCGCGAGAAGGCTGTTTGTTGCGAAATCGAAACGTCTGTGGCTCCACAGAGAGGTACTTCTGCAACGCCAGAATATGGATTCAGAACGGAGCGCCGCATGCGAAACATTGCTTGAGGGTGCGAAAACACTGGGAGAATTTACGTTTGTGAATTGCATAGCTCACAAATCGAAGGTCAGCGGAAAAAAGGCATTGGTTTTGCGGAAATGGGTGTTGGTGTTCCCTTGCCGAAACCTCCATGACGCAAAAGCTGACAGGTATCCCGTGAAACTCGCTTATCTGACTGAAATCGCCACTCTCATGGCCGCACACGGTCGACTGTTCATCGAACAGCCGGGTGAGTTGTCATCGCAGGCGATTGGCGACTATTACATTCTTAGCCGGAATCGATTCAATCGCTGGATGAAGGACCTTTCCGATTTGGAGCACGGGCTCAGCATCCGAGATCCGCTCCATCTGATTGGATTGATGCCAACACGGCCGGCGACTCGCACGATTACGGAACAGATTCTCATCAACGAAATGTTGGCCCGAGTCTGGACCATCCTGATGATGGCCCGTGATCGCTATCAAGGCCTCGACCGCATCCGTCCCGTGGCCCATAACGTGTTCCTTGGTCATCTGTCAGTTCGGCACAAAGCTCTTGGAGTTGTCTTGGCGGACGATCGTCTGCAGCAGTCTGATCTTATGGCGATTGATCGCATTCGCAAAGCGACTGAGCGATGGACGGACCTACTTTGCTGTCCGCTGATGGACGAGTTTGATCTGTGGCAGTACGCGTTTCATGAAGACGTCGCGAAGGAGTTCTACAAGGATCGAGTCGATCAGCAATCGATTGACCACCGAAGCCGCGCATGGGTTTTGATCCTTGCGGGGTTGCGACACAGTTTCCAGGACCAGGAAGGACTGTCGGCGCTGGTTCACGACGATGACCGACGCCTGTCTCGCCTGATGCTGAACAGCTTTCCGGAAGACTCCCCGGAGATGACCTTCTGGATGAGCTCACGCGTCCGAGAAGCTCGACGCTGTTAGTTACAACTCATCTAAGCGGCTGCGAATCAACTTCGCCAGGATCGCTTGCATCTGCTCAGGACACACCCAAATCGCTTTGCCTCGAGGTGCCGTTGGGCGAATTACTTAGCCGTCGGTTGAATTGAGACGGCATGGCATGGTGGAAGATAGACGGCGCGGTTCCGACCGCGTACAACTCGCGGCAATTGATTTTCATCAATCGCTGCTGAACGTTTTTCGTCTTCCTGCAACAGAACGCCATGTCCGCCATCTTTCCGGAACAAATGACTCTGCACGGCCTTTCGCTTACGCTTCGTTACGAAGTTCGTGCTGATGATGTTGCGGTCGTGCGTGACATCGTTGAGTCCACCGGCTTCTTCCATCCGCCGGAAGTAGATGTCGCAGTCGAATTGGTCGACGAGCGATTGCAGAAAGGTGACGCGTCAGGATACTTCTTCGCGCTCGTCGAACAGGATGGACGACCGATCGCCTATTCGTGCTACGGCCCGATCGCTTGTACCGCGAACAGTTTTGATGTTTACTGGATCGCCGTACATCGAGACGCCCAGAAGCGTGGGATTGGACAGTGGCTGATGACATTGACGGAATCCCTGATCCGTGCTCGGAACGGTCGGCGGATTTATGTCGAAACGTCCGGACGGCCCGACTATCTGCCGACTCGTCTGTTCTATGATCGCTGCGACTATCAGGTGGTGGCCGAGCTGCCCGAGTTTTATGGTGATGGAGATTCCAAGGTGATTTACGTGAAGGTCCTTTGATACCGTCGGTCGCGAGGGAGGCTGTTGATTTAGTGAGCCGCAAAGCGCTAGCTGCGGGTGAATGTAAGAAAAATAAGGGGGAAACAACCGTGGCTTGCGCCTCGCTGATTTAATGAGTTTTCACAACCCGAAACGTCAGTGAGGGATAAGATTTGCCGCGTTTGTCAACAACAATTCCTCGCTGATGCATCGGGTTAGGATGAAATCAACCGCTCGCGAGTGGGGCTCAATTGTTCGACATTTGGCCAGTGAAATCCTGGATCCCCGAGCAAAAGCCGACCCGGCTTCCCTATGACGCTTGTTTCGCATTCGTTAGAGCCTCCCAGACGTCGCCAAACAGGTTTATGAGTATTGCTAAGCAAAGACACCGTTATGAAAACACTGATTCGAAACGCCACTGTAGTCCTGCCCGATGCGATTGAACGCGTCAACGTGCTGATTGATGGTTCCATCATCGCATCCATTGACGCGCCGGATTCGACGAAGGCGGATGAGATTATCGACGCAACTGGGCTGCACTTGATTCCCGGTGTGATCGACGATCAGGTGCACTTTCGCGAGCCCGGATTGACGCACAAGGAGGACCTTGCGACAGCCAGCCGCGCGTGTGCGAAAGGCGGAGTGACCTCGTTTCTCGAGATGCCGAATACAAAACCAACGACCACGACGCTGCAGGCGCTCGACGACAAGCTGCTGATCGCATCACAAAAGTCGCGAGTCAATTACGGTTTTTATGTCGGAGCCACACCAGACAACATCGAAGTCCTGCGCAATGCGAGACGAACTCCGGGCATTAAGATCTTTATTGGTTCGAGCACCGGAGATTTGCTCGTCGACGGTCAGGAGGCTCTTGAACGCATCTTCGCCGAAACCACCCTGCCCATCTGCGCGCATTGCGAAGACGAAGCGACGGTTCGGGCCAACGCGGCCAAACTGGATGGAGGGCGAAGTGTGGCCGATCACAGTTTGATTCGTGACCACAAGGCGGCTTTGATTGCGACCAAACGTGCCGTCGAACTGGCGGAGCGGCATCGACATCGCTTTCACGTTCTGCACGTGTCGACGGCGGAGGAAATTGAGTTCCTTCGAACGACAAGTGACTTGATTTCGGGCGAGGCCTGTCCTCATCACTTGTTCTTCACTGTTGACGACTATCCACGACTCGGAACGTTGATTCAAATGAATCCGTCCATCAAGACCAAGGCGGATACCTTGGCCGTGTGGGCAGGTTTACTGGATGGCACACTCGAGGTTGTTGCGACCGATCACGCTCCGCATACTCTGGAAGAAAAACGCCAGCCATATCCGAAGTCGCCATCAGGACTGCCTGCGGTGGAAAACTCACTCGCACTGATGCTGAACGAGGTCGCTGCGGGACATTGCTTGCTGAGTCAGGTCGTTTCCTGGATGTGTGAAGGCCCGGCTCGCGTGTGGAGCCTGAAAGGCAAAGGAGCGATTCGCGAAGGCTTTGATGCCGATCTTGTGCTGGTGGATCTGAAGAAGTCTCAGACGATTCGGAATGAAGATCAACTGACTAAGAGCCAGTGGTCGCCATGGCACGGAACAACGCTGACGGGCTGGGCCGTTCAAACTTTTGTCATGGGGCAGACCGTGTTTAAGGATAGTCATGTCTTCGACGATGTTCGAGGTCGTGAGATTGAATTCGATCGAACTTGACGGCGATGGCTCCATCAGTTGCATCACCAGGCTGACCGAGTCGAAAACCCTATGACGGAAAACGGCACATTTTTCGATTCAGCGACCAGGCGTCGTCTGCAGTCCGCTGTCTTGAGGTGGTACGATCAGCATGGTCGGATTCTGCCATGGCGAGCGTCAGCGGATCCCTATCGTGTTTGGCTAAGTGAGATCATGCTGCAGCAAACCACGGTGGTTGCCGTGGTGCCCTATTTTAACCGCTTCACGGCAAAATTCCCAGACGTGCAATCGTTGGCTGCCGCCGACGTGGATAACGTGCTGCGTCTATGGGAGGGGCTTGGTTACTACAGTCGAGCCCGAAATCTGCACAAGGCCGCGAGAGTCATCCTTGCGGAACACAACGGACAATTTCCAACGGATCCGGTCATTCTTCAAACACTTCCCGGAATCGGGCGATACACGGCCGGAGCCATCGCATCGTTTGCCTTTAATCAGTCGGCCGCGATTCTTGAGGCCAATACAGAACGGCTTTACGCCCGGTTGACGGCGCTGCGGGAAGATGCGCGGTCCACGGCGAGTCAGCGTTCACTTTGGCAATTTGCCGACAGCATTGTGCCGAAAAAGAGGCCGGGCGACTTTAATCAATCGCTAATGGATATTGGTTCCCAGATCTGTCGGCCGCAGGGTCCGGATTGTGGCAACTGCCCGCTTCTCACACTTTGTAAGGCCGCTCAGTTGGGTCTGCAACATGAGCTACCAATTCGCAAGGCGCGTGTTGCAATAACGGCTGTCACAGAAGTCGGCCTCGCCATTCATAGCAAGGGGCGATATTTGTTGCGAAGGCGCACGGAGTCCGAACGTTGGGCTGGAATGTGGGACTTCGTACGATTTGAGATCGACGAGTCTGCAGTGGCTCAGCTTCCATTTTCATCACCGCAATCAGGTCGCCGGACAAAGTCCGGTGGGGCAGTAAGTCAGCGATCGAAGTCCCTTTTTACTGCGTCGGGCGAAAAGATTCCGGACCTTCTTCAGAACAAAGTGCTGGATCAAGTGGGATGCAAAGTCGGCCGTGTTTCCGCATCGACAGAGATCACTTACTCAGTCACTCGATATCGAGTTCGGTTGATTTGTTTTGCCTGCGAATCGCAAGGAGCCGCGCCGGTCCAGAGTCCGGAGCGTCGATGGGTTTCGAAATCGGAAATGGCCGAATTGCCACTTTCGAAAACGGGGCGTGAAATCGCGAAGTGGTTGAAGACGTTGTGCGACGAGTGATGCTCTGCCGATCACAGGAAATAGCTTGCCAGCCCAACCCAGCGTGGTTGTCTCAACTAACCCTCGACGACGGGGGTGATCGTTCGAAATTGGCAATTCCCTTTCTGCCACCTGGAAGAAGACAGTTCCGAGAGAACGCAGATCTGGTCCCAATGGTCAACCCAAAAATGTCGCAATAATTCTTAAAAATGTTGCGAAAGATGCAGCTGTGCTCTACTGTTGACCCAATTGCTGATGCGCCAGTGAAACACTGCTGATTCACGTTTCCGCACGGCAGAAAATGCCGCACGAGTCCTCTGAGGATAACGGATTTTCTAACGGACGGATCAACACCGCCCATCAACGTAGACTCGACTTTCGAAGTCTGTTAACTTTCCTGTCCTCGACGTCGAACCTTTTGAATGGCGTGTTCAAAACGGGTCTGCCCAAATGGCAACGCCGCCGGGATCTGACGCCTGTCATTTTTATTCCTTCTCATCGGCATGGAGGCCGCAATGGGATTGAAACGAACAAATCAGCAGTCCGCTGCAAACTCACCTGTCCCGGCCACGGATGCGTCGCGAACTCAGATTCGCTGGCTCATTCGGCGTGATATGGATGAGGTTCTGTCTATCGAACGAGGCAGCTTTCAGTTCCCGTGGACGGAGGAGGAATTCCTCTGCTGTCTTCGTCAGCGAAACTGTATTGGTACAGTCGCCGAACTGGATCACAAGATTGTGGGGTTCATGATCTATGAACTGCACAAGTCCATGCTGCGGATTCTTAACTTTGCTGTGGCCCCGGAAATTCGCCGCAGCGGCATTGGCCGGCAGATGGTGCAGCGACTTGTCGATAAGCTTTCTCAGCAGCGTCGTCGCGAGATCGTACTTGAGGTTCGCGAAACCAACGTGGCCGCACAGTTGTTCTTCGGCAACAGTGGCTTCCGTGCCATCACCGTTCTGCGAAAGCACTACGACGATACCTGCGAAGACGCCTACTACATGCGATACTGCCTGACGGAAGACTCAACGATTCCATTCATTCCGCACAATCGCATCTCAGAATACGACGCCGCATGATTGTCGCTTTTGAAATCCTGTGATGCATTAAGACGATGATCCTGCCTTTCCAGAGGGCAGGATTTTTTATGCGCTGGCAGTTGAGAAAGCCACACGTCCTTCAGGAATCGCCCCACCGTGACATCAGCTGGTGAGGCACGTGGAGATGGTCACAGATTCTGGCGACCACGAAATCCACAAGGTCGGCAATGGACATTGGCTTGTGATAAAAGCCGGGCATCGAAGGCAGAACGGTGGCTCCGGCCTGGCTCACTCGAGTCATGTTTTCCAGTTGAATAACGCTCAGCGGTGTTTCGCGAGGCACCAGCACCAGCGGTCGGCGCTCCTTCAGGTGCACATCTGCGGCTCGATGAATCAAATTGCTCGACGCGCCAGTTGCGATCGCTGATAGAGTGCCCATCGAACACGGACAGATTACCATCCCCGCGGTTAAAAACGATCCGCTCGCAATGCCAGCAGAGTAGTCGTTCACAGCGTGAATCTTCAGCGACCCTTTTGACCCGTTGAGTTCGGAAGTCCGATCGTCCAACGCGACTGCGCCAGTGAAACCCCACTGTCGTGCGATTGATGCTGTCAGTGTTGTCGCCATCATTTCTCGCCACGCGGATTCAGCAGCTGATGTGGGAGGAAACTCCGTTTCCAGTTCCCGTGTCAAGACCTGTCTAGCAGCCGCGCTAGTGATCAGGTGGACCTGCTGGTCCGCAGCGAGGAGCGTCGTGATCAGCCGGATGGCATAGATCGACCCGCTGGCGCCGGTCATTGCGACTACAACGTCACGTGAGGGCATCGGAAATCCTGCTAAACTCTGCGAGTGCATTTTAAGGCGAGCGGGCGACGTTAATCCCGGGATTTGACGTGAAGTCAACAATCACGGGATTGACATGCCCCGCTCGTTAAGGCGGGCTTCATTTTTGACCGCGTGCAGATTCAATTGTCAAGCGGTCATTCGTTCAGCCATTAAAGCACATTCGAACCGAATTCCAAATCGCGAACCGGGATTTCGCTGTCGGCTGTCGTGCGGCGGTAGGATTTCATACGCCACATGGTATTGAGTGAAACTGGAGGAATCCGCCGAAACAGGGCTTCCTTTCGGGTCCGGCTGGTCGTGGTTTCAATATGCCGACGTCTATTTTCGAGATTGAACTTTTGAGGTCACGGAAGAGCAATGACGGCACGGATGGTGGCGTTTCGTGGGCAGTTCAGTATTCTCCCGACTCTGCCGAGGCGGTTTTCCAAAACGCTGACTCTGCGGGTTTGGGTTCAATACTGGACGTTTTAGAGGCATTAACAGTCATGACTGCTCGCCGGCGAGTTCTGTTTCTTTGCACTGGAAATTCCTGCAGAAGCCAGATGGCGGAGGGATTTCTGCGAAGTCTTTTTGGTCAGCAAATTGAGGCATTGTCGGCAGGTGCAAAACCCGCTGGATATGTGCATCCGCGAGCTGTTACTGTGATGGCCGAAGTGGGAGTCGATATTTCGGGGCAGGTGAGCAAGTCCATTAACGACTTTCTTCCGCCGAAGGGAACTCCGCCAGACGTGGTGATTGGCGTCTGCTCTACGGCGAACGAAAATTGCCCGACGTTCCCTGCCGCAGTGGAGCGATGGCATTGGCCTTTCGATGACCCGTTCCATGCTTCAGGTTCTGAGGAGGAACAGATGTCTGAGTTCCGTCGAGTGCGTGACGAGGTCCGGGCTCGCATCGAAAAGGAATTCGGAGCGTAACGCCTCGGTCGTTCCGGAGTGTCAAGGCCACGAATTGAATACAGTGCCCGGGATTGCCTCGCACTGAGTCCTTGCTTGTTAAACGTCTGGATAGTCGAACCCCATGACTCTTTCTTCGCTGCCATTGAGCTATTGCACCAACGTGCATCCCGGACGAACTGTCGCAGAAGTTATTGAAGGTATCTCGGGTTACTCGGCGGAGGCTCAGCGACAACTTGATTTTCCAATGGCGGCGGGCTTGTGGCTATCAGCCAGCGTTGCCAGAGAACTTTCCGAGCAGCCCAGCCAACTGGAGCAATTGGCTCAGACGTTGTGGCAGCATGAACTTTGCTGCTACACGCTCAACACGTTTCCATACGGCGATTTTCACAGCGATCGAGTCAAAGAACAGGTTTATTTGCCCGACTGGACCAGCGCAGCGCGAGTGACCTACACCGAACAGTGTGCGACATTATTGAGTCAGCTGCTTCCCGCAGGGGCTGAGGGAAGTCTGTCGACCGTGCCACTTGGCGGACGAATGAATCTGCACGGTCCGGATTTTCACGCCGTCTGCTTCAGTCATTTGATCCGAGTCGCCAAGCACTTACATCACATCTACGAATCTACCGGGCGAAAAATTCGGCTGGGACTTGAGCCAGAGCCGATGTGCGAGTTAGCCGGAACGAACGCATGGACTCTGCCTGCCTTTCACCAGTTATACCAACAGGCGGACGCGTTGAATTGTGAGGCGTTGGTGCGTGACTACGTCGGACTGTGCTTCGACGTGTGCCATCAGGCTGTGGAGTTCGAAGATGTTGGCCACTCGATCGATCTGTTCGTGAAGCATGGAATTCGAATCAACAAGGTTCACATTACAAACGCAGCGGAGCTTGAAAACCCGGCAGAAAACATTGAAGGTCGCGAAGCACTGTGTCGCTTTGTCGAGCCTCGCTATCTGCATCAAACGTACGCGCAATTCAACGATGGACGTGTTGAATCAAGGCTCGACTTGCTGGAAGCCGACATTCGTCGAAACCCTTCGGATGCTTTTCTGCAGGCTGATCGATGGCGAGTCCACTTTCATGTTCCGGTTTATGCGGAGACGCTTGGCCCGTTGAAGACAACTCGACCGGACCTGGCCGCCGCGCTCAAGCGAGTCGCATCCCTGGACTATGCGCCGCACCTGGAAGTTGAAACCTACACCTGGCCGCTGATGCCCGGTGATTCGGCCGATGTCGCGATGTTATTGTCGGATCGGATTGCCATGGAGCTGCGTTCGGCCGGCGAACTGCTTGGCGATTCTGCCGACTTTGCCGAGTAACGGCGTTGTAACGATCTGTTGTTTTTTCGAAACAGATTTGAGTTTTGGGTGGTCTGAGCGTCGTCGCAACTCCACACGTCGTTTCGTCCGATTCGCAACAGCGTGATGTTGTGCGAAAAAACGAACAGTGCCACGTCATACCTTCGGGTTTGAACTAATGTTTGGCTGGACCACGATTCCATGTGTCGGGATCGCATCGCCTGCCTGGTACAGCACCGTCATGAAGCGAACTCCAAATACACTTTTCAGCGGAACTCAGCCACGGTCACGACGTCGTGGTGCCGTCGCGGTCGAGATGGCCATTGTATTGCCCGCCCTGCTGTTGCTCGTGGTTGGAATCGTCGAGAGCAGCAACCTTATCTATTTGAAACAGTCCCTGACAGTCGCAGCGTACGAAGGGGCTCGGGCATCGATTGCGTTTCAGGCGACATCTACGGACGTCAACACTCACGCGAATCTGATTGTTGCCGATCGAAAAGTGCAGGCATCATCCATCTTGATCACACCGTCCAATTTCTCTTCGCAGCCGTACGGCACGTATATCGCTGTCGAAGTCTCTGCTCCTTATCAATCAAATTCCGTCGTGCCGGGGTGGCTCTTTGGCGGGATAACGCTGAAGAGCAAAGTGCGGATGATGAAGGAATATTGAACGCTTGAGCGGATTCGGAATTGTGGCCGGATGTCCCAACAGCAACAGCGAGTAATTCAGGATCAGTTGGATGAATAACAATCGCCAATCAGTTCGCACGCCGAAACGACGCGGTGCCATACTGCCGATGTTTGCTTTGTTCATGCCAATCCTGCTTATTTTGGGAGCCTTTGCGATCAACATCGCCTGGATGAGCCTTGTTGACAGTGAGCTTCAGATTGCCAGTGACACCGCCGCACGAGCGGCCGGTCGCGAGTTTGCAGTCACTCAAAATCTTCAGGCGGCGCTCAATCGAGGCATTCAGGCCGGAGCTGTGAATAAAGTGGGAGGCAAGACTCTTGCCCTTACAAATGCAGACATCGTTTTTGGTGAGTCCTCGCTGGTAACATCAGGCCCGAAAATCGATAGCTATTCTTTCACCTCCAGGAGCGTGACTCAGGCAACGCTGGGTTCAACTCCGGGCAAGGTCTACATCAATGCGGTGGACGTAAAAGCGAAACAGAACTTTGGCTTCTCTGAAATGCCAATGCCAATTCCCTTTCTCAGTGCGCCGAACGGATTCACGCCGCGAGCCGGATCGACATCGACACAGTTCGACCGTGACATCGTCCTCGTTCTGGACCGGTCTGGTTCGATGAATGAATACTCGACAAATATTGCGGCGTGGACTCCCGCCGGGCCGGGAGAGGCGTACTATGGTTCTCGATGGCGTGAACTGGTCGATGCCGTCAGCATCTTCAATTCGATTCTTAACTCGACGCCGCAGGATGAAAAAATCGCGCTTGCGACGTTCTCGGACACAGCGTCAGAGGACTGCTCACTTGCATTCTCGACCACTCCGATCAACACTCGAATGGATGCCATTACGGCATCTTTTTCCGGGGGATCGACTGCCATCGGCGACGGGATTGGTGCCGGTATCTCGCTCCTGACGGACTCTGCGACCGCTCGAACAGTCGCCAGAAAAACGATGATTGTAATGACGGACGGAATTCAGAACGCTGGGTCGGATCCGGACTATCAGGCGCATCTTGCATTCGATGTTCATGGCATTGTCGTACACACGATCAGCTTCAGCAACGGTGCTGATCAGACCAGAATGGACGACGTCGCTGCGATCGGTGGTGGACGTCACTGGCACGCTTCAAATGCAACGCAGTTGCAGGCTGCATTTGCTGAGATCGCGAGGACGCTTCCGACGATCCTGACCAGGTAAAACACGGATCTTGCAATCGCGTATGGGCCTTACGATGTCGAGGTCTGTGTTTCGTAACTTTGGTGAATACGGTGCGGTAAATATTCGCTTTAGAGATGGCTGAACAATGATTCGATCTCATCGCAACACAAAAGTTTCTCCACGTCATCGCGCGGGAGTGTCGATGGTTGAGATGGCGTTTGTAGCGCCGATCTTTATGATGGTTCTTTTCGCGGGTCTTGAGTTTTCACGCGTCTGCATGATTCGTAATGCGGCAAATAACGCGGCCTACCAGGCAGCTCGACAGATCATTGTGCCAGGGGCGACGATTGCAGATGCTCAGGCGGAGGCCGCAAGGCTATTGAACGTCCTTGGAGTTCAGGTTTTCACCTTGACCGTCAATCCGAGTACCATCACACCGGCAACGACGCAGATCACGGTGAGTATTGCGATTCCAGCGAAAGACAACGGCTGGATGTCGGCCATGTTCAGTAAGAATCTGACCATTCGGGCAGGCTCAACGCTCTTTACGGAACGCGAATCCTCAATTTAGCACCGGCATAATCTGCCGAATTCAGCCAAGTCGTTCATCGTAATTCGGCGGAAACTGCCGCTCGTCGTGGATGCGGTCCAGAGTGGCACTCGAATGCCAGACCGGGTCTTGACACTCTTGTAGGTCAGGAGGCATCCTTCCTGCCATCGACACCGGAGCAGCATGCGAAAGTGTTAAAACAGTAGAGTCGCTGTCGTTTCAGGGCAGCGAGCGATGAGTTCGACTCGATTACATCAGGGAGGATGTGATGTTCCTGATTCTGCGTCCGGTACGTCTTCTGTTGAAGGCGATGGTAATGGAATCGACTCCGCGACAAATGTCGCTGGGACTTGCGCTGGGAGTTTGCGTGGGACTGGTTCCCAAAGGCAACCTGCTGGCGATTGTGCTGGGCATTCTGCTTGCGGCGACTCGAGTCAATCTCGCCATCGCCACCTTCGCAATTGTCGTCTGCGCGCTGACATCGGGCTTCGCAGATTCGTTCTTTAATCAGGTTGGTGGCTATATTCTGGCATTGCCAGTCCTGCAGGATCTTTGGATTGAACTGGCCAACATGCCGTTCATGCCGTGGACGAAGTTCAACAACACGATCGTTATGGGAAGCTTCGTCGTTGGTCTTGTGCTGATCTGGCCAATCCATCGGATCAGTCGCCCAGTCTTTGAAAAGTACTCACAACGTCTCGCCGTGGTCGCCCGTCGCTGGTGGATTACAAAAATTGTGCTTGGCGCGGAATGGGCCGACCGGATTTCAGCCGTCGAGTAGCGGTCCGCGTTACCGGTGACGGGATGCGACGGAGCGAACTTTCAATACACTACTCCTTCGGTGAGAGACTGATGCGCTGGACATATTTGATTACTAGACTTCTAATCGTGGCTCTGGTCTGGGGCTTCTTCGCATTCGGTATGGACCCGTTGCTGCGCTACTCCGCAGTGACGGCGTTGCAGTCGGCGACGGGAGCCAGGGCAGACGTCGCTGAAGTGACTACCAGCTTCTTTCCGCCGACGGTCACAGTCAAAAACGTGGCTCTTGCCAGTGCGTCTCGCCGAGGTAAAAACACGGTAGAGTTCGATGAACTGCATGTCAGCCTCGAACCTTCATCGCTGTCTCGACGCCGCTTTGTTGTGGAAGAAGGTCGCCTGACAGGCGTTCGCTTTGACACGCGACGAAATGACGACGGACAACTTGAAGTAGTTCCTGAATCCGTGGTTGAAGAGCCCTCATGGCTCTCGGACAAAGCCATGGAGCTTGGGGACGAATGGCTGCAGAATCTCATCGGCCAGGCGAAGGCTCAGTTGGATCCCAATACTCTGGAAACATATCGTGTTGGAACAGGGGTCTACGAAAAATGGGACGCTCACTTTGAGGAGATCGTCGGTCGAGCAGAGGCGATGAAGCCTCGTGTGACGCAGTTAAAGGTGCAGTTCGACAATGCCAAAAAAGGCGACACGCTGCAGCAGATTGAACAGTATCTTCAGGTTGCTCAGGAGGCTGATGCGGTGGTGCGTGATGTCCAGCAATTCCGTGACGACCTCAAAGAGATTGTTCCTGAGGTACGTACTGACTTTCAAGCTTTGAACGACGCTCGTCAGCGAGATCAGGAAAAGGTGAAGCAAATGCTGTCACTTCTTAAACCGGACGCTCGACGGATTTCTCAGGCATTGCTCGGCAAGACGATGTACCTTCAACTTCAGCAGGCCCTGTCCTGGGTTCAGATGGCTCGCGAATACAAGGATGGACTGCGTCAACAGATTCAGCCGCCGCGAAGTGTTGGTCGTGACATTGAGTTCTTAGTCAGGAATCCGGCGCCGGAGTTTCTACTGAAGAAGTTGGCGATGTCAGGGCAGATTTCGATCAATGAAGAGGCTGTTCCATTCAATGCATTAGTTACCGACGTGACGGAAGACCCCATGTTGCTGGGCCGTCCCTGTGTCATGCAATTGAAAGCTGACGGTGCTCGTCCGCTGGAGTTGAAAGTGACTTACGACGCGACAGACGAGATTCCCGTGGCCGAAATGCTGGCGGATTATCGTGATACGGGATCGATCCCACTTAGAGCCGGTAAAGCTCAAAAGGCCTGTGTGCATGCGACTCTTAGCGAACTTGTCTGGACGACACGGCTGACGGTGACCGGAGAACAGATTGACGGAAGCATTGAGCTGCAATCCGAAGTCGGCAACCTGCTTTTTGAGGCGGATGACGACGTTCGTTCTGAGATCGTTGAGGCCGCAAACGAAGCCATCGCTTCCGTTCGCGAGCTAAACGCACATGTTGTTTTGAGCGGCACCCTGACTCAGCCGGACATCGATCTTCAGTCGGATGTGGGCGAGCAGATCTCCGAGGGCGTGCAGTTGGCGTTCACAAATCAGCTTGATCGTGCAAAAGAACGGATGATCTCAGATATAAATTCTTATGCGAATGATCATATCGAAAAACTCAAGGGGCGTTTTTCCGCAGAATACGAAAAATTGATGACCGAGAACAAAGATTTGCTGGACCAGGCCAACGAAGTAAGAACAATCATCGCATCGCTTCAGTCGGGTCAGGCAGATCCAGCTACCTTGATCAAACAGGTTGCAAACTCTCGCTTGATTCCAGAGAAGGAGCAGAAGAAGATCAATGGCATCCTGAATGAAGTGGAAGGGGCTATGCAGGGGAAATTGCCCGGCCGGTTGCAGGAAAAGATTCCTCAATTGCCGCCCGGGTTCAATCCACAACTGCCCCCCGGATTCAATCCTCTGATGCCAAAGCGAAAAAGTGGACAACGCTGAACTTCTGACACAGCCACATGATTGACCCACTGCTGAATTGAGTCTTCCAGCCGCATCGGGCTGAACCTTTGTGGTTTCTGGGGGAGAGCGAGGCCGCGTTGCGTATTTTGATTGTTGACGATGATGAAATGCTTCGGACCGTGTGCTCGGGTATGTTGAGCCTCATGCAGCATGATCCGGTTGCGGTAGCGAGCGGCACAGATGCCATCAAGCGGCTTGTTACAGATCGCGAACCCTTCGATTTGATCCTGATCGACGAGGCTATGCCGGAAATGAACGGCCGCGAGACACTGTCCAGGCTTTCTGCAGCGGGTGTGAGAATTCCCGTGATCGTATGCTCCGGAAAAGGCACCACCCTGGAACAGTCCTCCGCACCTCCCGAATACCTCCCCGTTGCAACACTTGCCAAGCCCTTCACGATGGCCCAACTAAAGTCCGTTCTGAAGCTGGCGTTGACATAGCGAATTGTGGGCGAGTTCTTCCCAAGGGGGCCGATAGACTATCGACGCCGATTGCGGGTCGCGTTGACGTGCCATTCGATCAGTTTGCAGGCAGAACGTCACGTTGTCTCCTGACACTCGAAGTCCACAAACCGACGTTGTCGAATCGCAGCGCGGGTCGACTCGTTTGGTGTCATTGAATTTTATCACACCATTATTTGGCTCGCGATGGTTGACGTGCTGAGGCTCTTTTTGAGGTAGCAAAAGTGCCGGCGGACTGGAATCGGAGTGGTGGCGATGGTAAACAGTGGTCGGTTCGCTGTCCCGTGTGACGACGAATGACTTCCCACCACTGCATTCATCAGGAACGGTTAGATGACGCCAGCACCATCGTCTCGTCGAACATTTCTCTCGGCCGCGGCCGCCGGGGCCACGGCGCTTGTTGCTGCACCCGCAGTGGCGACGAACAGCCGCACGAACAGCGAGGTGATCATTGGAGAAGGCGACTACAAGTTTCGGGTGAATCACCAGTTCGCTCAGTTGCCGGATAAATACTCCTGGCAGACGACGCATAACGTGGCGCTCGACAAGGCGGGAAATCTTTATGTCATTCATGAAGGACACCGCGACAAGAAGGATCATCCGTCGATCTTTGTCTTTGATCCGACGGGGAAGTTTGTGCGAGCCTTCGGTGCCCAGTTTCAGGGTGGAGGTCACGGCATTGAAGTGCGTGATGAGGGCGGACAGGAGTTTCTGTACGTCGCCGCTTATCAGCAGGTGAAGGCGTTTGCCAAGATGACGCTGGCGGGAGAAGTCGTCTGGTTTCGCAAAGCACCGATGGAATCGGGTAAGTATGCAGCTGGCGAAGACACATCGACGGAAGCGAACTGGACTCGCAACGGGTTCCTTCCGACGAACTTTGCCTTCCTTGACGATGGCGGATTTTTGCTCGCGGATGGTTACGGAGCATTCTGCATTCACCGCTACGACAAAGATGCAAAATGGGTGAGCAGTTTTGGTGGAGCGGGTGATGGCAAAGGGACTTTCAATACGGCTCATGGTTTGTGGGTCGATAATCGGCCGGGACGTGAGCCTTCAATCGTTGTGACCGATCGAGCTCATGACACGCTGCAGATTTTCTCGATGGATGGCGAATACAAGGAAACCATCGCGGGGTTCGGATTGCCAGCGAACATCGACACGTGGAAGAATCTGATGCTCGTTCCTGAGTTGAAGTCGTGTGTGACACTGCTGAATGAAAAGAACGAAGTCGTCGCTCAGCTTGGTCGCGCGGTGGATCGACTGAATGAGGTTCAGAATCTGCGAGGTCAGCCGGACAAATGGATCGATGGGCAATTCGTTCATCCTCATGATGCGTGCTTCGCTCCAAACGGCGACATTTATGTGGCCGAGTGGGTTGCAACGGGACGCGTCACGAAACTGGAACGTGTCTAATTGGACAGCGTCATGTCGGAAAAAAATGGTTTTTCGGAAGATCAGCCGAAACTCTCTCGCATGAACCGGATGCTGGGAATTGTTCCGAATCAATTTCCATGGGGCAGGTTTTCGACCTGCCCCACTTATTTCGGCAATGTTGGTAACGTGCTCCAGTTGATGAAAACATGGCGCTGTCTGGCGGACGCCCGACAAACGCGAGTTCCGGTAAGCTCAAATTGCCGGAACTCATGGCGTTTGATCCGGCCTACCGAAATCCGTGACTGCGCCCCCTGACGCGCGGATTCGGAGTTGAATGACAGGGGATGCGGGATGCGTTATACTACCGTCAACGTGCGATAATCGCTCCTTCAATATGGCTTGGACGCAACCAGGCTTTTCTCTTCGAATTGAATTCGCCGAGCTGTGTCTGGACAGTTGCTGAATCGGCGTGTCCTTTGATTGCGACAGTGCTTTGGTCGCAAAGATCTTATGCTTTCTCGTGCTCGAGCATGCATCGCGGCCCAGGGGCTGTTTTCGTCGGGCCTACATCCACCAGATTTGAATACAACCGGTAACTCAGGAAGCAAGCATTATGCTTAACGTGATTGGCGATTCGGGTAAGACTGTGGACTGGTGGTTCATGTACAAAGTCTCAAAAGAATCGCACACCACGACAGGGCAGACGGTGACAGGCGGCGAGTATGCTTACTTCGATTCTTCGATGTCGAAGCAACGTAGTGCAAAGCTTGTGTTGTCGAAGAAGCGAGTCGACAAGCGGAACGGCGCGTTGCACGAGACTCTTGGCCAGCTTTTCACGGAAGACGCAAAAGCCAACAGAAGTCTTGGGTGGTACTGCTATAACGATGAAGATCAGCTCGGCGGGGACGGCGAGATCACGGGTGATTCAGAGCGAGGTCACTGTAAGGGAGTGCTGGCGTTTGATCTGGAAAGCAATTCGGCATTCTGGCTGATACACACAGTGCCAATGTTTCCGCTCACAACGGATGCCAGCTATCCGACTTCTGGTTTGTCGATGGCCCAGACCAGCCTTTGCATTGCGCTTCCCGATGTGGACACAGCAAAGAGCATTGCTCAGTTGATGTTTGATGCTCATGGCCCAAACGTCAATCTTGCATCCGACTTGCTGTTGAAGTCGTTGACTCATCCAAATGGCTTCAGCAAATCGGAAATGCCGCTGACGGACATGCTCGCGATGCTGCAGAAGGATGATCCTCGCGTCATGCTGATGCAGAATCTGAACGGATCGCTCAAGAAGCCAAAGCCGTATTCGGGGCGGATTGCGTTCCATTCACTGGCCGGAGAAAAGTTTATTGCCATCGGAAAGAACAAGGCGTGGGGAAATCCCAAGCTCGATCGTGGCGGCGAGAAGGATTTTTATGACGACCTCGTGGGGCCGGTGCTCAATGAAGACATCGCCGTAGAAACGTGGGCTACAGCCGGGTCAAGAATCTCTGCCGATGTCGAGCGTGGCGATAAGCTCCGAGTCGAAAGTATGCGTTCGGTGAATCTGAAGTCTCAGGGAATTCCATTCTCGTGGTCTTCGAAAGTTGACCCAGGGCGGGTCGCGATCGCTGATCGGTCGAATTCTGAGTCGTCAGATCGCTGGGTCTGTGTCGGAGACATCAATTTCGCTGATGCTTTGGACGCGTTCGGTGGCGGCACAGTTGCATTCAAGTGTCCAGCGTTGTGGAGCAGTCTGGCTCAAGCGATTTCGGAAGAAGCCGAGGCTGTTCCACCGCATCACGTACCAGCACCGCCGGCTCCGAAGAAAGTGCTGGTCGTTCAGGAAGTTAGCTCACCGGTTTCAGGAAAGAAATCCAGGTCTGGTAAGGCGGAAACCTCTGCAAAGCCTGCGGTAACGTCCAAATCGAAGACAAAAACGGTCGCCAAAGTCTCCACCAAGGCAAAGTAAGCAGAATTGCAGTGGCGAGCAGGATTCCTTCGCGGAAAGTCGCTTCCGGGGCATGCATTTCATGCGTCCCGGGGCGAGTCCTGAAAAAAATCTTTCAGAATCTTCTAAGCAAACCACCGGCCTGTCGAATCACGTTCCCATGCTGCGAGATCTGAGCTCGCAAAAAACATGTGGTTCACTCGGTGAGGAGAAGAGAGATGATCAAGAAAATCGTGATGGGAACAGCAGCAGTTGCATTGGGAAGTAGTCTGCTGCTCGGTTCAGATGCTTTGAGCTATCTGAGAACCTTTGGCAGCAATGTTCGTGAAGTCGTGAAGTCCGAGATCTCTGTTGAGTTCGAACTCGATCGAATCCGAGGCGAAGTCGACAACCTGATGCCGGAAATTCGAAAACACATGAGTGTCGTCGCTGAACAGTCCGTCGACGTAAAGGACATTGAACGTGAGTTGACGGACAAGGAAGTGGCATTAACAAAACAAAAAACCGCCATCCTTGCTTTGCGATCTGACCTTGAAAGTGGAAAGAACTCCTTCACCTATCGCGCTGTGTCGTACACTCGCGGTGAAGTGGAAGCCGATCTGGCTCAGCGATTCGAGTCTTACTGTGTGGCAGAAGATTGTGCGAAGCGTGATCGACAGATCCTAACGGCTCAGCGAGACACTCTGCGAGCCAATCAGAAGAAGCTGGACACGATGATGTCTCGCAAGCAGGACCTGATCGTGAAGGTTGCACAACTGGAAGCTCGCCTGAAGACTGTCCAGGCAGCTGAGACTGTCAATTCGATCGAGATTGATGACTCACGGCTGGCACACGTTGAAAAGATGATCAAAGACATGAATCACACTCTCGATGTTCGCGAGTCGGTTCTTGAAACCGAAGGTCAGGTTTTGGGACGCATACCAGTTGAAGAAGCGGATGCACCGGCCAGGGGCGACATCGTCGGTGAGATCGATTCACACTTCGGACTTGAAACGTCGGACGCGGTTGCTGGCACCAGCGAGCCTGGTTCGATCTAACAACTGTTGATACCTCTCCGCCTTTAAAAAGTGTTGTCGACCCTCTCGGTCTCAGGATGTAAACCGAGCGGGCAACGCCGATTCCTCGGCAGAAACCGTGGAAAAGACTTCCACAACAAACCGGGACACACATGGCTCCGGGCTCGACGACTGCTCGGGTCCGGAGTTTTTTTGTGACTTCTGTTTCCGTCTGGTATCCTAAGTTGTGTTCTCCGAGTCGACTCTACTGGATCATCGAAAATTAGACGGCAGACAAGCTAAAGAACTACGAGAGCAAAGGGCCGTTATTATGTGGGGCAATGTTTCGCGATGGCAAAGGTGGCTTAGGAGGCCGAGTGGAGTGTCGACCTCTTTTCAACCCGTTCAGCAAATCGCACCAGCAGTTTCGATGTTACCGAACAGCAAAGAATTCTATCGTTCCAGTTTGGTGGAACAGCAGCCTATCCGAGTTTCAGGGAATTTGAGCAGAGACCGCATTGTGGCCAACAGTTCATGTGATCGTTACATGCTGTGGATTGACGGAGTTGGAGCGTGGCAGCTTTGTGTTGGTTCACAATTCTTGATTGGCGGTCCCACTCTGGAAGACACAACGCCTGATATCTGCCTGATGGCAAATCTTTCACGCCGACATGCGACTTTGCAGCGAAATGGGGAAGATTGGTTCATCCATCCGCATCAGTCCACCGTTGTGTCAGGTCGATCAGTGTCCAAGCCAACACTATTGAGAACCGGGGATGCAATCTGCCTGGCAGAGCGAGTTCGGCTGGGCTTCCGAATTCCCAGCGTGTTGAGTGGTTCTGCATTGATGGACTTTGAAAGTCACCACCGTCCGGCCCATACTGTCAACGGAATCATTCTGATGACGGACAGTGTGTTGCTGGGGCCAAGGAAAGATCATCATATTTGTTGTGCGGAATGGCCGGAGCTGGTTGTGATTTATCGTCAGGATGGCCAATTAAGGTGTCGGTCGAAAGCAGCCATGAAGATCAATGAGGATCGAGTTCGAGATTCCGCCGTTTTGAGCGACGGAGCGATCGT
Organism: Planctomycetota bacterium; assembly: GCA_031377305.1. Lineage (GTDB taxonomy): Bacteria > Planctomycetota > Planctomycetia > Planctomycetales > Planctomycetaceae > SXXK01. The sequence continues at coordinate 27,907 of JANMEV010000014.1, forward strand.
TTCCGGAGAAGACTTTCGCTTCCGAATAGAGAAATTGAAGGCCTAGTGCATTCGCGGAAGTTTGATTGATCGCGAGGTCATCGGAAGCAAGTCAGTGTCCTGAAACAGAAGACTTCTGTCAGGCCTTGATAGACAAAATTGAGATGTGGGTTACTCGCGCTTTTGAAACCACCCTCGGCAGACGTCCGGGAAACTATGACCGAACATTCCAGAATTGTCCGAGTCGGAACTGAGTTATGAAGTTCACTTTTGCACCAGAATCAAAACCGCTCGACGGATACACGATCAAACGCGCGATTCATCGTGGCGGGTTTGGTGAGGTCTATTACGCTTTGAGCGACGCGGGTAAAGAAGTCGCATTGAAGTTGCTTCACAACAACCTCGAGGTGGAACTGCGAGGCGTTGCCCAGTGTCTGAATCTGAAGCATCCGAACCTCGTCACCATTTTTGACATGCGTCAGGATTCTGAAAAGGACCACTGGATCGTCATGGAATTTGTCGGTGGCAAGGGGCTTTACGAAGTTCTGCAGGAGCATCCCGCCGGCATGCCGTTGAAAGACGTGATCGCCTGGATGGCGGGTATCAGCTCCGGGCTCAGCTTTCTGCATGATCGAGGAATAGTACATCGCGACTTGAAGCCGGCGAACATTTTCAGTGAATCCGGCATCGTGAAGATTGGTGATGTTGGCCTTTCAAAGTACATCTCCGAAAGTCGCCGTAGTGCACAGACTCAAAGCGTTGGGACCGTGTACTACATGGCCCCGGAAGTTGCTCGCGGTCGCTATGGTCGCGAAGTTGATGTCTATTCAACGGGCGTAATTCTTTACGAAATGATCACCGGGCGAGTTCCGTTTGAAGGCGAGACGACGGCTGAGATTCTGATGAAGCATCTCACGGCTGAACCCGATTTGTCAGTGCTGCCGGAACGGCTGCGCCCGGTGCTCGCGGCAGCGCTGGAGAAAGACCCTGATCGCCGAATCAGTGACGTGGAAGAACTCGATCGACGTTTCCGAAACGCGATTCAGGAGTCCGGTTTTTCGATCGAGAAGCCGACGCCAGTTCTTTCGTCAAATACACCAAAGGCAAAGAAGTCTGCGGCTGCAGTCGCAACAACGTTGATCGGCAATCACAAGGCACCGACGCCAGGCTCTGGGGCAGTTTCCACAATACAGTCACTGGTCGCCTATTGGAATGATAGTGTTCCGACGCCTGCCAAGTGGATCATCATCGCGATCGGAATGGTGTTCATATTGAATCGCGGAATCGTTCGGTTGGGCATGACGGAGATCGTCGTGCTGGCGATTGTGTATGGAGTTTATCGCAACTGGTACAAGTCGTCGCCTGAGACTCGGGCGACTACTGCGGCTCCAATGACCGTTCCTTCTGCTGCAGGTGCGAACGTGCCTGCTCCATTGGTTTCACAGGTGGCTGCCGATTCGCCAGTTTTGGTTTCGGCACAAAGAAGACCGGAAGTACAGGTTTCACCTCCGCTGCAAAAATCAGCGGCTGTGAAACATTATACGCCGGCAACGCTGCGACAGATTCCAGCGGGGCAGCGTGCTGCCGACATAACCACGTCGTTGTCGATTTCCCTGGCGGCGGTGTTACTGGTGACTGCCGCGGTGCACCTGGCGACACCAATGCTCCCGACTGCTGTGGACATTGCTTTTTTTGGAGTCATCACGCTACTCGCTTCGTGGAGCCTGATTGTTCCCGCAAAGATTTGGGAAGGGAAGGCGGGCGACAACGTCTTTCGGAAACTGATTCAGGGTTGCATCGGTATGGGCGTCGGGTTCATCGCCTCGGTGGTTCAACGGTTTCTCATGCTGGATGACACTCAACTGTTGCACGTGGATGGAACCGGCGTGTTCGAAAGCGTGCCGCTGGGGCGGATCAGTATGATCGATTCACGCGGATGGCCAACGACCGCTGGGTTTATGATCTTTTTCGGACTGATGTTTCTGGTACGACGCTGGTGGTGGCAGGCCGATAGTTTCCGGAAGTCTCGATTCCGAATCTCGACTGCCATTGTGACTTTGGTACTTGGTATGATCCTTTCTCAGATGCTGCCGTTTCCAGAGATATTGGGCGCCACCTGGGCCCTTGCGATCTCATCAGTGATCCAGTTGTCATCTGGCTGGACACCTCCGGGTGATCGGCTGCTTTCTCCTGCTCCGGAGCTGAGTCAGGTGGCTCCGATGGTGGCTCAGGTGCGACATCCAATAGTGGCGAATCCAGCGGTGAACAAGGTTTGATGATGAGCGTCAAACATGGTGTCTTGAGATTGAGTGAGTTGTGTCGCTGAGTAGAGATAGAACTCGTCAACGGCCGAGGAGTGATGACAGTGATTCTTTTTCCGATAGTGGGCGTTTTGGCTATTGTAGTAGCAGTACTTGCGATGATGGCCATTTCATTTTCATTCAATGCCCTGCTTGGGACGCGTCAGGAGAGTTCGCATCCACGTCAGCGGCGTTGGGGATTCATTTGGCTAGCCGCCCTGCCCGTGCTTGGGCTGGTTGTCCTGCTCGGTGCTTTTAGCAAGAATACCTGGCAACACCAATCACCTGCTGTTGTGGAAAATGTGGCCAGGTCAGATCGTTCCGGCGTGAAGGGACTTTCCGAAGCGAGATTTGAGTTACAGAAAACAAACCGTGCTCTCGCAGGCATCGTTTCCATCAACGAAGCGGCCATCATTGAGTCTTCAGTGGATGAACCGGCCGTGCCTTCTGTCGAAGCGGCTGATAATGGTACTGCGGCGGCCGCATCGCACGCGATAGCCGATCCAGCCGATGAAAAAACGGCTGAGGAGAAGACGCCTCCGATTGAGACCCCGACTCCAAAGGTCTCCGAAGAGGAACTTCAAAAGCAGCGTTCAGAACTAGGTACTGACATTGGTCAATGGATTCGTTCGCTGCTTGACGAGACATCGGGAAGCGAAGCCGCTGGCACAAATACAGTCGGTCAGGCCGCGCAGTCTGCGGACGGGGACGTGGTTGTTCTGCAACTGTCAGATCAGGGTGCCGAGCAGTTGCTGGGACAATCGGCACACGCGATGCTGAAGTCGATGAACTCAGAATTGCCCAGCCGCATCCGTCAAACCTACGCGTTGATTTCATTGACGCCTTCGGTCGAAGCAGGCGTCGCTCCTGTGAATCCGGTTCTGGCCGCGGGAGGCTTAAAAGCAATTGCCAATTCCATCGGTGCAATTATCGCTCGATCACAGGATCCGGATTCTTCGTCTATCGAACAGCGTCCCGTTGAGGTGGCTGTTGTTGCGGATGAACCTCCCGGCGAGAGTCCATTTCCCAAATGGTTGAAGAATCCGGATGGTGGACGAATTGTTGTCGAGACAGAGTTTGCTCCGGTTGGTGAAGACACAAAAGTGCCATTGCTGGCGGAAGTCAACAAAGCCTGGATCAAGCACCTTGCCGACTTTGCGGACTCTCTGGAACCGACGATTCAGAAACAAGCAGGCTTTGTGAAGCTGGAGCTGGACGCTGAAACGGCTGAGTCGTGTATCGTGCAGACGTTTGAGCGAATCGAAGATCTTCAAACGGCAGTGGAAGGCCAGAAGACGATGCACAAGATGTACGCACTGGTCGAATTCCCGGAATCCGTTGATAAGGTCGCAGTTCAGGAGATGCGACTGTCGGCGCAGCATGATCGAGTGGCCAGCCTCGGGATTCTGGTTGTGTTTCTTTGGCTGGCGGTGACTTCAGCCGGTTGTGGCGTTCGTCTGAGAAGCCACTCTTCGCGATTGATGCGGTTTTCTTCGTTTGCTGTTTTCGCTGGGCTGACGTTGCCGATCGTGCTGATAGCGTGCGGCTTCACCGTCGCCCTTGCCCGCGGCGAAACACCTCGACGTCCCTGGATGGAAAGCGCGGCCGTGGTAAAGATTCATGTCGATTAGAACGGAGTGCGTTGAGTGACTCGAGTTCCCGCCTGTTGGCCTTCGTTCTATTATCTGATGGACGTCCCAATGATTGCCTACGCGACTTTGGATGTTTGCTGAAGTTGTTGGATCGACCTCATCTCTGCAACCATGGTTTCGTTAAGCACGCGTTCAAGTCTGTGTAGAGCATTCGCTACCAGGGCGCCGTCCATGATCCGGTGGTCATAGGCCAGAGTCACTCGCGAAACGCCATTCTCATCCAGTGGCCCAAACGTCAGGCATCCCGTGTGGACTGACGGTGGCAGTTGAATCTCTGTGCCTCGACCAGCAAGAGTCGACAGGAAGAAGGTTCCGATTCGCTTGGCTCGACTTTTCGTGGCGACGTTGAGGTTGGACCACCAAATGGCTCGTCTGAGCGGCGTTGGCAGATGAGCCAGCTGAAGCTGCTTCGCGAAAATCTTCTGCACGTCGCCGTCGCGGTAGCGATCAATGAGCCGTTGCAGTTCAACCAGATCGCTTTTCTCTGGCGTGGAGATCAGGCCCCAGAACAACCATTTTTCATCGTTGAACTCATGCTGCACGGCCAATGTGGCGACGCTGTGAGGATGCTGGTAAATGTGGGCCCATGGCCATCGATACCACGTCTGTCGCAGTTCGGGCACTTCGGCCGCCACAATCGCATAGGCCTTAATAAACAACGCGGGCCACGACACTCGCTGAGCACACGCGTCGCGCGCATCCGACACGACCCTCAGGTTCATTCGGCGGTCATGCGCACACAATGGCACATGCTGATGGAAGGACAGCAAGTCCCAGCTTAGTCGACGACTGAGAGGAACTCGGAATCGCTTTCCGTCCCGATTGTCTGACATGCCTCATGCTCCAGGTGAATGACCGCGTCGCCTCAATCCATTGGGGCTTGCCGCAATGGAACTACGAGATGACTGTCGGCAATTCTACCGGCAAATCGCAATTCCAGAAAGGCCGGGGCTGGCTATGCTGATTGGACTAAGCGGGCTGAGCACTTGGGCGATTCTCTGAAGGTTGTTCATCGTAGAAATAGTTAGCCATTAGATGCTCTGCACAAAACAACAGGATCAAAAGGCCCATGAGCACCGGAAAAATCTCAACGCCAAGACGGCCGACACGAACGGCTCGCTGAAGTTCATTGGGATCGTGGACGATAGCGACGTGCTCTGTGCCAACGATTTTCTGAAGTTCCTCATCGGGGATCTTTGTCAGATCCGATTCCGCATCCCGACAATTCACCGCAAATGCCGCATCAAACGGGCTCTGCGATTCAAACGGTTTGACTCGGTAAAGGCCCGGGTCGACAGCATCGATCAGCAGCAGGGACGATTCATCCGCCGGCAAAGTCTCGCGAGTCTGTCGCAATCCCGGGCGTCGAAGCAGGTACTGTTCGAAACGCTGACTGACAGGCACAGGCAAGTCAATCGTTTCACCGGCAATGAAGTTCCGCTTGAAGCTGTTCGCACCGGTCAAATGCTGCAGCACCTTGTCCGTCAACATCAGGAAGCTCCAACTACTCACAAGGTTGTTCCACTGGCTGCCACCATCGCGAAGATTGTCCATCGCGGATGTGAACATCAGGCATCGGCCCTGCCCTGCCTTTCGTTCCATAAGAGCTGGGCGATCGCCAGGGCCGGAAAGTGTCATCAGCGTGATGGAATCCTCAGCCGGTTCAACGGCCCAGCATCGATCGAAAAAGTTGGATGCCAACTCTACTCGTGCCAATTCGTCCTGATTGAACGCACGCAGAATCGGGTGCTGCTCTGACGTCAATCGCAACTGAGACGGCTCGTTCAGAAACTTTGTGATTCGAATCGGCGTTGCAGGTAGAAGTGACTGAGCAGCAGGGACGGCCCACGCTGCGGGTTGAATTCGATTGGATCCAGCAACGACGAATAGGCCACCTCCGGAGCCAACGAATGTGCGCAGGTTGCCCCACAGCGATTCGTCGGGACGCTGGCAATTGACCAGACATATCACGTCGTAGTTCGCGAGCGTTTGTTGTCCCATCTGAGCCGTCGCGACAGCTCTGCATTCCGCGAATATCGCCTCAAGGGCATCCAGCAGGAGCTTGGTTTCCTCGACGCGATCCGATACCAGCAGCACTCGTGGTTTTGGACGCACGCCGCAGGAAAAGTATCTCACGTTGTCATCGCCGAGCGGATCTTCATGAACGAGTCGCACGAAGCCCTCCAAAAACGGTTCGCTTCCTGTGATGCGGAGAGCCGATTGGATTTGCACCGAACCGTTTTCAACCTTCACGATCTGTGGCGCGCCGAATCGTGCTTCGACGCCGGATGAGTCGACGAGATTCGTTTCGACAGTCGATACTGCTGCGACCGGACTTGTGGATGAAACTGTCATCGTCAACAAAAGGTCGCGCCCGGCGATCGAAGTCTCTTCTGAAAGTGTCAGGTTTGACAGCGACATATTCACCGGCTGCTGCAACGAGACATCGACGACATAAATTTGCAGCCATTCGGCCAACTGCATCAGATCGGCAAGCCCGTTTTCGTCGCCTTCCTGCCAGGCGGTTTTTGAGAAGTCCGTCACGATATAGATTTCGCGGGCAAACAGATCTGACGATTCGCCTGTGCCGGCTTCTTCCTGGACTCGTTTTCGATCATCGATCTGAGCCTGGATCGCCGCTTTAAGCCGCCGATTGAAGGACTCAGGGACTGCGGTGGTTTCCAATGTTTCCAGTCGAGAAGCCGCGCCTGAAAGGTCGGCTTGAAAGACAATGTCCTCGTCAGGGATTAAGCCCGAAATCGCTGCACGGCTGTTGGCTGGAAATCGACCGAGATGCTCCTCTGTGATACTGCGAGCGACCTCAAGTCGAGTCTTGTTTTCGAATCGATACTTCATGCTGATGCTGGTGTCGATCAGGAAAACTGCGGCGACGGGCACGTTTTCCGTGGAATCGTTCCGGGGCGACGCGATTTCAGCTCGCACACGAACGCCCCACGGAACCCCGACCACGATCATTGCGGCCACCAGCCCAGCCAGCACGCACCAAAGTCGCATTTTGTTGCGGCGTTCCATCGCGTCGACGGACAACGTCATCGCATTCTTCGTTTTCCGAACCAGCCAAAAGTAGGCCGCCGCGCTGCTGAACGCTGTGACGGCCAGTGCGACCCATTCCCACCAGCGAAGTCCATAGTTGGCGGCTGGCAAAGATGGGCGTGCAATCGCCAGAACCAGAACAGCGATCAAAAGGGCTCGCAGAAGCAGAAGAAGGAAATGTCTGAGCTGCATTCGCCGCGAGTTCGACGTCCTCCGAGCCTTCAGGAGCCGCAACGCCGGAAATTCAATCCGCTTCGGCTTCGCGCGCATCACCAAATGCAGGATCACTGGCACAGCCGCCAGCACCAGTCCGAGCAGAACAGTGGAATTGATCAGGGTCATGCGAGCAGTTTAGTCTGCGAACGATTCCGATGGCAATCCTCGACCGTTACCCGCGCCTTGCCTCCACCGACCCCGCGTCGGTGCCGCTTCGACTTGTCAGCTACATTGCCGATTTGATTTGCAGGTTCTCGGGCACCTTCGAAGCGGAAAACGCGGCAGCGGTGACTGAGTAACAACCCTGGAGGCTTTGCAACGACAACTGGCCGCTGGTCGCGTTGACTCCTCCGTAAATGGTGACCCTTCGCGGAGCAATCAATGCGGCGATATGGCCGACGTCGCCGACGTCTCGCAGGAGCCCGGGAACCATCAGCCCGAGTCGCTGGCCTCGATAGGGTTGGTCGCTGACGAACGTGGCGAGAGAATCAAAGGCCATCACGTGGCTGACGCGTTTGTCCAACGCGGCTGCAGTGAGAGCGATGACGCCCGATGAGTTAAATCCCACGATAGCAACTTCCTTCGGCAGTAAACCGTAGTGGGCCTCGACGGCGTTCAGAGTGCTGCGAAGATCGCACGCCCATTGACCCAGCAGCGGTCTGCCAATCCACAGTGACCATTCGGCCGAATTGTGGTCCGGAGCGTTTCCGATTTTATCGCCGGGGATCGCGAATCTGCCCGTTGCCCGCAGTTCCGGAGCCACGATCGTCCAGCCTTCACTTCGCAGGCGTTTCGCATGGTCGCCGTCGAAGACTTTTTCAGAACCCGCCTCGATGTCGATCACGATGGCGATCTTGTCCGCCTTTGAGCCCGCTGTACTCTCGCCCCCAGCACTTTTGGGCGCGGCGTCGCATCGTGCAAATAATTCGAGCCCAGGCTCAGTTTCGAAACTAATGTCTGCAGATTTGTTGGGCCGGACATCGGAAGTCAGCAGCTTCATCGGCGACGGGTTTGGCATTCCTCCAACGGTTGTGGCCAGCATCTCCACGATTGGCGCCATTACGGCCGCCCGTTCGCTTCCCGACTTCGCCGCGTTGAGCGATTCAAGCAGGCGGCGATCCGGTCCGTTGCGCCGCTCCTTTAGAACTCGTGTAGCTTCGACGAAAGCGAATTTCGGCAGCGTCACATAATCATCCGGCCGACTGTCACCGGGAAAGCAACGCAGTGTCTCCGGTTCTTCGGTCTGCATCGACGGCTCAGCGATGGGACTGCCGTCGCCTTCGCCCTTCAAGTGCAGCGTCATCCAGCCGTACATCGCTTCTCGCATCGGTTGGTTATAGTGATGAGGCGACTCGATGATCGTATGCTTCACGGACGCCCTGCCCTTCGGTTCGAGCAGACCAGCAACGGCGTCGGCACGGGCGACGGAAATCGTTGCCTGATCCACGGAGAATTGAAACGCATCCTGAGTCGCGCTGGTGACCATCAAGCCTCGCCCTGCCGCAAGCCCAAGGACATTTCCTTCTTCTGTGAATCGCAAAGCGCCGGGGACCACTTCGCACATGCAGCACGCAGCGCTCAGATAGGCTTGATAGTTTCCCACGGAACACGTCGGTACGACGCATCGCAATCGCTCGTCAAACGCGCCGGCGTACATCGATTGATTTCCGCCGCCGCTCGCTCCGGTGATTCCAATGAGGTCCGGATCAACCTCCGATCGCGACCGCAGATAGTCGACAGCTCGCATGTTTTCGTAAACCTGAATTCCCGACAACGGCTTTCCAATCGGCAACAACATTGCGCCGGTCATTTCGCCGTGATACTGGCCGAGCTTCTTCTCGACCGCACGTTCACCGGCCCCAAAAGCGTCGACGCACAGGACGAAGAATCCAAGTTTCACAAGCCCGATGCAGCGAGCCTGCACGACAGGATCCTGCTTCGCTCCCGCCCAGTGTCCGTGGACACACAAAACCGCCGGTACCTTCGATTTCGCGGCGACGGGCACATAAGCGTTCGCCGTCATCCAGATGCCTGGTAAGGTCTGAAAAGTCAGCTTTTCGATTCGATATCCTTCGCGATCAAGCTGCCCTATGCTGCGAGGCTCAAGGTCGCACGGCGACTCCGGAAATCCGCCCCATGATTTGAGCAGGTTGGCCCGCAACTGTTCTCGCACGGCACGCCATTCGTCGGCAGACTTCGGAGCCGCATCGTTCGCTCGCGAGTGCTTCGCCTGATCCTTGACGAACGTCTGAAACTGCGGTGCCGTTTTGCCCTGAGCGAATGCCGGCATCGCCGCCAGCACGCAGGCCAGGGCCATCAATACTGTGCCGCGCACCAGGACAGAAACTCGAACGACGGACACGGTTGATTGAGGCCGATGAGCCATAACCGGAGACTCCATGCAACTTAAAGGTCGGACCACTTGGCGGAGAAGTCACTATGACCGATCTCCAACCAAGCGACAACCGCATCAGGAATGCGTCTGGTTGGCATATGCGGTCACATCTCATTCTTTGGCCTTTTGAGGATGTGACGGCTCAAAACAATGAGACGCCTTTGGCTCCCTTTTTGGCTTCACACGAACGAAGCAAAAGGGCCAGTGCGTGAGCTGCAAATCGCAGTGCCCGTTTCCTGTCCCCTTCGGCATAACGTCGAATCGACGTGACACCAGTTACCGCTCCTAGGTTTTGTGGGGCTTTTGTCGAAATTTTACAACTCGATGTTCGACATATCCATGTCACGAATGCGACATGGAATCGTATGATGCATCTCTGTCGCCAGCGTGCGGACCTTTTCATCCCAATCGTAGCATTCCAGCAACAGCAAAACTCGCTCCACTATCTTCTGCACCGACACTAGCAATTGTCCATGGGCATTCAACTTTCGAACGTGACGTTGAGGTTGTTCAGAGTTTGATATTGGACTCTGAACGAAAACTGGGAAATGTTGCTTTTGCCTCATGGCGATGAGTTCAGCGGAGAGGCTACGGTTCTGTCGATCATGTATGAGCTGACCCTGATAGATGGGAAACATCATCCATGAACCAACTGCAAACGCCCAATCGTTTAGATCGGTGCCAGCAGTGCTGGCGGCATCGGCAATGAACTGCCGGATGTAGCCGATGGCGATGAAGGGCGAAATGTGGTCGCTAGCCAACTTCGCAACCGTGCTCCTGAGAAGTCCACCGTCGAAGTGGTGCAACACTCGAATCAGTCCCGGCGGAAATGGTTCGGGAGCTAGATCTGAAAGGACTCGGTTCGATATCATCAAATGGACCCTCCCACCCCCAAAAACGGCACGAATGCCTCTTTATGTTTCAGTGGCGGAACATCACCATGGCCCACGCAAAGATGACACAACTGACGCAAATCTTCCGCACGATGGCAGCGAACGCCCGGAACGAAGGAAAGCACCGGAACGGTTCCCGGATTTGACTATCGTAGCAATCCGGGACGCCGACGGGAACGACACCGGTCTGTTAACGGGGCGCAGGGTACGTTCTACGATTGGCACTGGAACATTTGTAGTTCGTTGCATGGCACATACTAGCGACATAAAGAGGCTTCTCTACGAGAAATCGACTCTACGAGAAATCGACGAATTAATAGGAATCGGACTTTCCGGCAAGGACGCCGTGAGATTGGTCTTCAATTCTTCGTGCAGAGGGTGAGCAAGCTTGAGAGACCGATGATTTGTGCTTCGGGGCGCTGCCGAAGAACGAACGAATCACGCGATCGCTTTGTGAATTTGGAGGGTGGTTTCAAGGATAGGTATAAACTGGAACAATTACCGAGGTCGCCATCTTTTCTCAGTCCATCGACGTGGATCATACATGCCCTGAAGCCGTCCGCAAAATGATTTTGTGGTGAGTGAGTACCAATCAGTCCGCCTGTTCGGCCGACGTGAGTGCGTACTGTCTGCATGTTGTTTGCTGGAGTCCCGGGCTGTGATTTTGCCGCTTCAGCTTGCGGATCAGTGTGCTGCTGAGCGATACTCTGCGGCGTGGGCGGGTTGACAGAACGCTTCCATCTCGAATGCTGCTTCGCATTTTACTTCTCTATTGGGACGACACGGATGTCCAGCCGATTGCTCCGCGTGATTGCCTGTTGCCTGCTTTGGTTTGGCTTCTTCCCAAGTGTTCCCTGTGACGCGGTCGCCCAGTTGAGTGGCCAGATATCGCCACAGCCTGTGGCTGTGTTTTATGTGAAGAACATCAATGAAAGACGGATGCTTTCCTACTTGGAGGATCTGGCCACAAGGATGAAGTTTGCCGAAACCTTCATCAAGGAAACCAGGGAACAGAATTCGCTCGATGAGATGAAAGAGAAGGAAGCGAAGGTCGATCAGCCGTTTGCAGGGGCAGCGATGTATCTCGTTGATGGTGCCATCCCGAATGTCGAAACAGTGTGGTTTGTGAATGTCGCTGACACAGAAGACGCAAAGCGAGTGCTGACTGCAGAGACTCGGGGACAGTGGGGCGAACGAGGTGGAATCAAGGACGTTGGCAATGACTGCTATGTGATCTCAATGGTTCAGGAAAGGTCACGGCCGCTGCCGGAAGGAGCGGATGAAGCCAAGATCGCGGAAACGACAAAAGTTGCGGAGTCCAACGGCGTCACACAGGCTTCGTATGAACGCTCGACATCCGTCGAAGAAAAGGATGGCAAGAGATTCATCACAGATACGACGATACGGCGGCAGTTCCATCGTGTGCGTGATGACATCCTGTACACAGGCGAATCTGAAAAGCTATTCGAAATGACGCTGCCGTCTGCGGCTGAGATTGGCGACAGCGTTGGTGGCTCGAACGATCTTGGTTACAGCATCTATTTGGACCGCGTTCCCGAGACCGTTCGTCAGGTTGGCTGGACGATGCTGTCGGCCGCTCTGGGAACCCAGATACAGCAGCAGGATGGCGAAAGCGACACAACTTACAATATTCGGCGATCGTCCGGCGATCTCGGACTGGCCATCCTGAATGCCGCGATCTTTGACATCGACTTTTCCGACGCGTCACTTCAATTTGCGAACCAGGACGTTCCTTCCATTCAGGGGAATCTCAGAATCCGTGCTCGCAGCAATAGCGGTCTGAGCGGAAAGCTGGAGCGTGCCTCTGGAAGCAGTTCCTTCGCCGCGATCCTCAATGACAATGCCGCTGTGACAGTGCATGCCTGCGTTCGGCTGGCTGAAGAATCGTCGCTCGCATTGACTTCAACTGGCGACTATCTGAAAGAAGTGTTCGCAGCAGAATTCAGCAACGACTCTGCGATGAACAGCGTTGCCAGTGGATTAGCCGAAACGCTGATGGGAATTGCCGAGCACCGAAATCTGGAATTGCTGTTCAAGATTGGCTGGTCAGAAGAATCTGCCGGAGTTGTCTACGGCGGTGTCCAGGTCGACAGCAACCCACAGTTGCTGGGGACACTGCAGATGTTTCTTGCTCGTTTCGCCAGCGATTTCAGCGGTACGATTTCTGCAATCGAAACAATCGACGACAACGGGATTTCATTCATCCGCATCACTTTGACTCAGGATGTGGTGGACGCAGTTGCTGATTCCTTCGGCGCGAAGATTTCTCACATTTATCTGGCTCACCAGAACTCGTGTCTGTGGTATGCCGCTGGTGGCGAGAACGCGAAGGAAATCATTCGCCTTTCGCTGGCAAAGTGCAACGAATCGAATGCGGCTCGAACACCCTTTGTGACGGCTCGCATTGATATGGAGCGATGGCTGTCGTACCCGCAGAATGACCCGACAGGAATCGCTCAAATGCCGGACTGGCTCGATACAAACTCGTGGTTCTTCCCACCCAATCCGCTGGTCTGGATGCAGGGCGGTGGTGAAGAACGCCTACCGCAACCGGTGATGCAGCGAGCGTTCGACCTCGGCGGGGCTCAGCAATTCTGGATGACTCTTGAAGCGGACGAAAGTGGCCTGCTGCTGCAACTGAGCCTTGGCGAAGCACTGGCCAATCACATGGCAGCCAGGTTCATTGATCTGGTGGATGACACGCAGGCGACGTCGAAAAAAGTAGAAATATCCGTTCCGGAGACGCAGGAAACCTTCACACCGCAGAAGCAGTAGCAAACCAAAGCTGCAACCGAGGTATTGCTCGAGATTAAATCAGCTTAGCACAGCCGCAATGGACTTGCCCTGGTCGGCGATGCGAAACGGTCGGCCAGCCCCGGAAATGAATTCTTTATCCAGCGGTAACCCACAGGCGCTCGCAATGGTTGCATTCAGATCCTGAGGCAAAGCGTGGCCGTCTTCAACGCTGCGACCCGATGAGTCCGTGTGGCCGATGATCTGTCCGCCTTTGATGCCGGCTCCTGCGAGCACGCAGGAAAATGCTCCGGGATGATGATCGCGGCCAGCGTTTTGATTAATCTTTGGGGTTCGCCCGAACTCCGTTGCGACGACCACCAGCGTCTTGCTCAACAATCCCCTTTGCTGCAGGTCATCCAGCAACGCAGTCACGGCCTGGTCCAGTTGAACCGTTTTTTCGATTAGGTTTGTCGCCATGTAGATGTCGTTGTGATTGTCCCAGCCACCGAATTCAACTTCGATAAAGCGAACCTTCTTCTCGACCAGTCGGCGAGCCAGCAGGCATCCCTGACCAACTCGGTGGTTGCCGTAAGCGGAACGGGTCTTTTCGTCTTCCCGGGAGATGTCAAACGCGACCAGGTCAGAACTTTTCAGCAGTCGGACAGCTTCTTTATAGTAGTCGACGTAGGCTTCAACCTCTGTGGATTCGTACTTGCTCTTAAAAGCCGAATCAAACTTCGAAATCAGTCTCTGGCGAGTCTTAAAATCGTCTTCTTTCAGGTATTTTGGCGACTGCGTATTCTGCAGGCCGACTTTTGGATCAGCCACCGGCGCCGGCGCTGTCTCTGCGGAAAGATAGCCCTGTCCGGGATGCCGGTTTGCTGCACCCACGACAACGCAGCCCGGCAAATCCTTGTTGGCTTTACCAGCAACGTGTGTCATCCACGAACCAAGAAACGGATGGCGGGTTGAGCCAATCATCTTAAAGCTGGTTCGCATCAAATAGGCGCCCTGCTCATGAGCACCAGTTTCAGTGGTCATCGAACGAATGACAGCAAGGCGATTCATCTGTTTGGCCATTAGCGGCAGATGATTTCCGATGCTCAGCCCCGGAACGGAAGTTGAGATGGCCGTTGTTTCACCTCCTGCGTCTGTCCCAGGCTTTGGATCAAATGTGTCAATGTGACTCATCGCGCCATTCATGAACAGGTAGATCACATGTTCCGCTTTGCCAGCGGCGACTGAAGATCCCGCGAAGGCAGCGGAGTTCATCATTTGATTCGCAAACGGCACGACACTGACGCCCAATGCCGTACGGGCGATTGAGGTCAGGACATCGCGGCGAGTTTGAGGACCAGCTTTGCGGAGTAGAGTTCTCATGGATGTCTCGCGGAATCTGTTGAACCGGAAAGGAACCGGATTGGGTACGTTAACTGAATGTGATGGAGTGGCAGCGCGAAGGCCACTGAAGCCGCAGCCTACTGAATGAACAGAAACTCTTTTGTATTGATCAGGGCCCAAATGACGTTGCCGTATCCCGCGTTGCCGCTGTCCTGAATCTCTGCCTTCGCGATTGCTTCGTCAGTGTCCGTGGCTTTTCGGGACAGGATGCTCAGGAAAATGATGTCGATGCGGTCGTTTAGAGTTTTCGCGTTTATCACGTCGTCATATATGACTGAGCCACTTTCGAGCATCATGTGAGTGATCTCACCGTTGAACATAGTCAGCATCTGACTCACGCTGCCATCTGTGTTGGCTGCTTCGATCAATTCACGGTCGCCCTGTCCAAACTGACGGATAAAATGGTCGGACGGCAGCGGCAATGGCAACTCCGACGCTCGTGCCAGTACTGTTCGGTTTTTGTAGGAGTTTCGTGCCAGCGTCAGTTTTCGCTGTGCCACAGTGCTGTACCTGGCATCGAATACTTCGGCTGCCTTTTTAACCTGCTGCGGCGTTGCTGTTTTCAGATCAAGGTCGATGGTCTCAGCAAGTCCAGTCGTTGACGGACGTGTGAACGATTCGAAATTGTAGACGGCCATTGTCAGCAGAGAATCCCAAAGTTGCTCGGCTGACATTCGCCGCAGCACCGGTCCGGGAAACTGATAGAGTTCTTCGCTGGTTGCTTCACGCACCTGCGACTGGCGGTTCCAAACCTGAGTTCGGCAAATGATTCGCTGAAGTTCGCGCACATCAAATTTTAAGCGAACCAATTCTTTAGTCAGGAATTCCAACAGCTCAGGATTCGAACAAATGCTTTCATCGCGAATATCGTTGACGGGATCGATCAGCCCAACCCCGAAGGCCTTCTTCCACATACGATTGACAATGTTTTTCGCGAAGCGAGGGTTCTCAGGAGACGTCATCCACCCAGCGAACACAGTCCGCGGAGACTCACCCTTTCCAACTTTAACTGGATCACCAAAAATGGGCTTTGCTGGAACAACCTCATTTGCTTTGCCGTTGTCGTACTGATAGTCATGAGGCAGCTTCAATCGTTTACCGCGGTTTTCCCAAACCTCAAACATGTTGGCAATCAGAACTCGCGAATACAAACCGTTGGTGTTGTAACTTGGATCCAACGCCCTCATTTCCGAGCGGAGTCGTTCCACTGGATTGCCGTCAGGAAATCGACTTTTGTCTCCCGCTCCAACACGAGTCTGGGTGCCGTACAGAAAAGCCGACATTTGATAAAACTCTTTTTGAGTCCACCTGTCGAACGGATGATCGTGGCATTGAGCACAGCCAATCTGTGTTCCCAGGAAAACCTGGACGGTGTTGTCAACGTGGTCGAGTTCCATCCCTGAATCACGCATGGAAAAACCAACAGCCGGATTCTCCCAGATGCGTCCTTCGGCGGTAATCATTTGCCTCACCCATTGGTCGTAGGGTGTGTTCTCCGACAGAGCTTTCTTGATCCACTCATGGTACGGTTGAGCAATCTGATTGTTGTTGATCGGGTTGTCCTGCAGACGAAGGATGTCGGCCCAATAGTTGAACATATGACTGACGTGGTCATGTGAGTTCAACAAATGGTCAACCAGCTTTGTTCGCTTATCGGCATCTTTGGAGAGCGAGAACTGATAGGCTTCTTCGAACGTGGGGATGCGACCGGCGAGGTGCAGATGGACTCGGCGACAGTATACGGCGTCGCTGGCGCTGGCGTTGGGCTTGATGTTGTGCTTTTTGTAGTTCGCTTCGATCAGTTCGTCGATGCGGTCCGCCGACTTCTGAATGTCAGCGATCGTCGAAGTATCGACAGGCTTCACCGCCGGAGCATCAATCTTCCCGGAACCTCTTGGGATTCTGCTCGCTGACTTATCATTGGCCTTATTGGGCGACTGAAATGCGATTGCCGGGGCGATGTCGCAAAGCACTACAAGTGCCATTGAGATAACGAAGAGCAAAGAGTTCAATCGCCGCATGGTAACCAAATCCCCAAATCAGATTCGATTTCGTGACAAACCCTGAATTAAAGTTCATCGACTGCGCGAATACCTGCGGATCGCAATTGCGATTGCCGCTGCGGCTACGCAAAGTGCCAGGCCAACAACTGAGTGCGAAGGATTGACGACGTAATGCAGGATTCCTTCGGAGTGTTCCGGATGTCCGTGGCCCTCATGAGCGTTGACTACAGAAATGACTGAGAACATGGAAACTGCAACTGCGAAACAGCGTAACATCGTGAACAGTACTCCGGAAAATCGGTAAGAGGCATCAAGGGGCACGGCGTGAATCACCGTCGTCACCGAACATTAGCAGGGCACGTTGACTGTTGCTACATCGGCCGATTCATCAAACCGTCGACTCGAGCGTTTTCCGAAAAATCTGTTAGCGTTTGAGAAACATCTCGTCCAAATTCAGTAGTACGTTGCCAACGACTGTCATGGCGGCGGCATCGATGGGATTCAGTTCCTTTGGCAGCGGGCCAAGAGGATCGGTCGCCAGTTTGTTCGCATCATCGGGAGTTGCCGAAACCTCTTTGTGAGTGTCTTCGTACAATGCCGTCAATGCGTTAAGTTCATCGGCTGAAGGCGATCGCAAAAGGCAACGTTCAAATCCGAATGCGATGCGGTCGCTGATTGAGCCCGTTTGGCTCAGCATCAGTCGTCCCAACGATTGAGCGGCTTCCACGTAAACGGGATCGTTCATCGTTACCAGAGCCTGCAACGGCGTGTTGGTGCGATTTCTTCGAAGTGTGCAAACTTCTGAATTGGGAGCATCAAACGTCGCCATGGACGGATACGGGTTGCTTCGTCGCCATGTTGTGTAGATCGCTCGACGATATCGATCCTCGCCCATGCTCGTCTGCCAGTCGGTGGAACTTCCAAACGCTGCGGAAAGCCCTGAGCTTGGCTGAGGTGGCTTGACCGGCTCACCGTACATCTTTTTACTCATCAATCCGGCCACCAGCAATGCCTGATCACGAACCGTTTCTGCGCTTAGCCGGACACGCGGGCCACGAGCCAGCCAGCGATTGTCCGGATCCGTGGCAGCAGCTTCGGCAGAGACTCTGCTGGCCTGTCGATATGTGGCTGAAGTCACCATCAGCTTGAGAATCGATTTCGTATCCCAGTGGGATTCAATCAGTTCGCGCGCCATCCAGTCGAGCAGTTCGGGATGCGTTGGCAGATCGCCCTGCGAACCGAACTCTTCGCTGGTCAGCACGATGCCTCGCCCAAACAGATTCTCCCAGAAGCGGTTTACAACCACGCGAGCCGTCAGCGGATTTTCGTCGCTGATCAGCCACTTCGCGAAGGTCAGGCGATTGATTGGTTCGCCATTGGGAATTGGCGGAAAAATCGCAGGGACGCCGGGCTGAAGCTCATGCCCTTTGTCGAGGTAGTTGCCACGAAACTGCAACTGTGTCTTTCGTCGTTGAGCGTCGGCCAGTTCCCTGAAGATCGGCACCGAAGTCGATGGCTTCATCTCACTTTGCTCCTGCAGCAACGCTTTCCTTTCTTTGCGACCTTCGGCGAGTTCCGGAGCGACTTCCATGCGATAGTAGGTCGCAAGTTCTGCGCGATCGGCGTCGGATCGCTGGTCGGCCGGTTTGCTCACGATTGCGACGATGGCATTTGGCAGGCTCGCACGCTCGATGACTGTCGGATCGTCCGTTGTGCTGATGCGGAAATGTCCCAGTAGATGGTCCGCGTACGGCGAATTCTGCTCGATGATCAGCCTCAAAACGGCTGGCTCAGCATTCGCAATCGGCGAACCCGCGATCAATGTCAGGGCATGGCGTTCGCCGCTGCGGCCTCCCACAGCCCAGCCATTTTCCGGTTCGGTCTTGCCATCAAGCACTTCGCCTGGTGCAAATCCGTCCTGCTGAAAATCAGCCGCGGCTGCGACAAAAGTAATGTCCCGAGAATTATTGGGCGCGAATTCGGCCGACAAGTTTGGAGGCTCAACAACGGATCGACTCCAAACGACTTCGCGAGCGTCGTTCAGCACGGAAATTTTGAAATTCGCCAGTCGCTGATACAAGCCATCGCCAGCGCGGTTCCAGATGGCGATTCGATCGACGGCGATTTCCTTTGTCAGATCAAGTTCCCACCATGGATTGTCAGACACTGCCGTGTGCGTCACAGATTTGTTTTCGTACTGACCGTCAGTATTTCCATCGACAGCCAACTCCGCGGCGCCGGCGAAGTCGGTGGAGCTTTGAGTCGCCTTACCCATCGTCGCAATGTTAGCACCGTTGGCGAAGACCTGAACTTCCGCCAGGGAAAGCAGTTTCTGCTGGCCGGGGATTTCGATTCGCACGAATCGACCCTTCGGCACGTCTGTGCCTTGTGGGATCAACTGTGCTCGCAGTTCTGTGATGACAAAATTTCCTCCGCCGTGGCCGCTGCCACCGCCGGGAAGGCTGCCCGAAGGAATCGCATCGAGCTGAACCGCAGCGATTGGTGAGTTTCCATCTGAAGACGTTGCTGGCAGAGGAATCTCGACTGTGTAGACATCTTTTTCGGTGGCGGTGGGCACCGTGATCGTGCTGTCGTCCGCAATAGAGGCGTCCTGATTTCCGATGCGGCTAACCTTTGACGGTTTGCGAACTATCCATTTGGGTTGAGTCTGCAGATTCTTGTCCCACGCTGTTTGTGAGGCGGCGATGGCGTCTGTTGGCGAAGCGAAGAGTTGATTCAATTCCGCAATGCGGCTTTCAATCGTTGATCGCTGCAGTTTCTGTTCGGCCGTGAATAGTTGCAGCCGAGGCGAGTCGTCGCCACGGTCAGCGTCTTCGGTGTTGTTGAGAATTGCGAAGACCTGAAAATACTCATCCTGAGTGAGCGGATCATACTTGTGACTGTGGCACTGAGCACATGCGATCGTCGTGCCCATCCAAACGGCCATGGTCGTGTTGACTCGATCAACCACGGCCACGTTGCGAAACTCCTCGTCCTGAGTTCCGCCTTCGTTGTTTGTCATTGTGTTGCGATGAAACGCTGTGGCGATAAGCTGTTCTTCGGTGGGATTCGGAAGCAGGTCGCCAGCCAGTTGTTCGACGGTGAACTGATCGAACGGCATGTTTTGGTTGATGGCTCGAATCACCCAGTCTCGCCATGGCCAAATCGTACGAGCCGGATCGTCCGCGTACCCCGACGAGTCGGCATACCGAGCGAGGTCAAGCCATTTGCGAGCCCAGTGTTCGCCGTACTCAGATCGCTGTAGAAGATGATCCACGAGTTGTTCGTAAGCGGCGTCATCAATTGAACTGTCTGCCGTGGGCTGAAGTTTTGCAGACCACGATTCGGCTTCATCAACAGTTGGAGGCAAACCGATGAGGTCAAGAAACAACCGTCGAACAATCACCTGGCCGTCAGCGGGAGCCGACGGTTTCAACCCCAGCTCATGTATTTTGGCGATCGCAAAACGGTCGATAGGATTCTTTGCCCAGCGCGACGAGTCACCATCCAGCGTCGGAAACTGCGGTCGTTCTGGTTTGACGTATGACCAGTGCTGAGCGAACTTCGCCCCCTGCTTGATCCATCGACGAAGGAGTTCAACTTCGCGTTCGCTGAGTGGTTTTCCAAAATGCGGCGGTGGCATGCGGACCGATTCGTCAATGCTGGTGATGCGGGCGATCATCTCGCTGGCGTCAGCATCCGTCGGAACAATGGCCGCTTTGCCGGATTCCAGAACACTTGTCGCAACCCTGGAATCGTCAAGCCGTAATCCACTTTCACGTTTGGCATCGTCGGGGCCATGACAGGCCAGACAGCGGTTGGAAAGAATAGGCCGAATGTCTCGGTTGAAGTCGACGGTTTGGGCGGACGCAGTTGTACATGCGATAGTTGAAAGAACAGAAACCAGCAAGGCCAACGCAAAGGTTCTCATACAACATCACTTCGCAGAATTCAGGCAGGGAATGCGTGAGGTAGGAGTGACAAGTGTAACCGTTCCGCAATCCCGCTTCACCTCAAAACCTGTCCAAATTGCGTGACACAGTTCGTAAACGGCCAAACCAGCGTTGCTTCTGGAGATTTCCGGACGTTATCGCACTGGGCGTACGTGCGTGCTTTTTTGAACAGAAGGCGACGAAGCGAACGAAGGAATCGCAGGCGGAGTCAAACGTGGCATCACGAGTACGACATGCACACTGACCTGCACACTGTCACAGCAGCCTCTTCGCGACCTTCGTTTCCTTCTGTTCGTCAATTCGTTCACTTCCAATCAGCAGGCGACTGCGCCACGAACGCTGTCGCTTACGGCTGCTTACGTGACAGGGCGATGCGTTTTCGAGCGACGTCAACTTCGACGACTCGCACCTTCACAATGTCGCCGACGGAGACTTCTTCGGACGGTTCTCGAACAAAATGATTGGCGAGCTGCGAAACATGAACGAGGCCATCCTGGTGAACTCCGATATCGACGAACGCTCCGAACTTGGTGACATTGGTGACTACGCCTTCCATCATCATGCCGACCTGAAGCTGAGCGATCTCGCTGATGGTCTCGGAAAACTTCGCAACCTTGAATTCACTGCGAGGATCCCGGCCGGGGCGTGCCAGTTCCGCCAGCACGTCGCGAACTGTGAATTCGCCAGCTTCCGCCGCAACGAATTCCGACGCCTTCAACTGTGAAACCAGTTGGGCATTTCCAACAAGCGACTTCGTGTCGGCTCCAAGTTTCTGAGCCATCTTCTTCACGAGCGGATACTGTTCCGGATGCACGGCCGAGTTATCCAGTGGCTGCGAGCCGCCTCGGATTCTCAGGAAACCGGCGGCCTGCTGATAAGCCTTCTGGCCAAGGCGAGGAACTTTCAGCAATTCGTCTCGTGACTTAAACGCTCCGTTTTCATCGCGGTACGAAACGATTCGTTTTGCCAGCACCGCGCCGATCCCGGCGACATACGAAAGCAACGCGGGGCTGGCTGAATTTGCGTCAACACCGACGGAATTCACACATGACTCGACTTCACGATCCAAAGCCTTCTTCAACATCGTTTGATCGACATCGTGCTGATACTGGCCCACTCCGATCGCTTGTGGGTCAATCTTCACCAGTTCAGAAAGCGGATCCTGAAGGCGATGAGCAATACTGATCGCTCCTCGAACGGTCACGTCGAGATCCGGGTATTCAGCAAATGCGGCTTCGCTGGCCGAGTACACGGAAGCCCCTGCCTCGTTGACCATCACTTTCGTGACCTTCAGATCGTGCTGGCGAATCAAGTCAGACACAAACTTGTCAGTTTCGCGCGATGCCGTTCCGTTGCCGATCGAAATCAGCGTCGCCTTGTGCTCGCGGATTAAACGGAGCAGCGTCTTTCCGGCGGCTTCCGTTTCCTGTTTCGGCGGAGTTGGGTAAATGGTTTCGTTACAAAGGAACCGACCGGTCTCATCAACGACAGCGACTTTGCATCCTGTGCGAAAGCCAGGATCGATTCCGATTGTGACCTGCGGCCCAGCGGGAGACGCCATGAGAAGATCTCGCAGATTCTTTGCGAAGACTTCAACCGCTTCCTTGTCGGCCTTTTCCTTTAGACTTTGCAGAAGTGCATTCTCTGCGGAAGGACTCAGGAGCCTGTCGTAACAGTCGACGACAGTGGTCTCCAGCTCGGCACGAAACTCGAAATTCGGATTGGTGAGAAGTCTCGCTTTCAACTGTCGCTGATTGGCTTCGTCATCCATCGCCATTCCGATTTTGAGTACACCTTCCGCTTCGCCTCGCTGCATCGCCAGAAATCGATGTGCCGGCATGCGAGACACTTTTTCGCGACAATCAAAGTAGTTTTCGAACTTGCTGCCTTCCTCGGCCTTCCCTTTTTTCACGGTGGAGACCAATTCGCCTCGCTGGACATTCTCGAGCATCCATTGACGTGTCGCCACATTTTCAGCCCACGCTTCCGCAACGATATCGCAAGCGCCCTGAATGGCCGCTCGTTCATCAGCCACATCTTTTTCCGCGCTGACGAACTTTCGGACGAGGTCGGCACGTGAGCCTGAAAGTCGCTGCTGGCTAAGTAACATGTCGGCCAGTGGTTGCAGGCCCCGTTCTCGAGCGATGGCAGCTCGAGTTCGCTTCCTGGGCTTGTAGGGCAGGTAGAGGTCCTCAAGCACTCGAGGATCGTAGCATCCTTCAATTTGAGCTCGCAGGGCGGCTGTCAGCTTGCCCTGTTCGGCGATCGTTTTCAGGATCGTATTCTTTCTGGCCGCCAGGTCCTTCGCCCGACCGAGCAGGTCTTCGATGGCGCGAAGTTGGCGTTCGTCAAGTCCTCGCGTAACTTCTTTGCGATACCGAGCGATGAACGGGATTGTGTTGCCCTCTTCAAGCAGTCGGACAGTGCCCTCGACCTGGCCCACCGAAATATCAAGTTCGGCCGAGGCCGCTCGACAAAAGTCTTCGACAGAAAACTCAAAGCCAACTTCGGAACCGGACACGTCTTTGCTCATGAAATTTTCCACACCGCTGAATCCATAGCGCAAAAAATAAGGCTGTGATCCGAAGACCACAGCCTCATGTTGAGGGGATTGCGGTAGACAGGACTTGAACCTGCATGAGTTGCCTCACACGCCCCTCAAGCGTGCGCGTCTGCCAATTTCGCCACTACCGCGTTTTTGAATCCCTTGTTTTTGCCTTTGAAAGCAAAAACAGATCTCCGTTCATTTCGAAATCTGGACATCATCGTGAGTTCAGGCATACCGAGGAGACGCTGGACTTTGCTGGCTGAGGAAGCCAACAGACGTCGTTCGGTGCAAGACCTCGGGGGAAGGATATCAACCTATCGTCCGCAGATTCAAGCCGACGGCAGATTCAAGCTTGATCCATCGCGAATTCTCAGTCCATCGGTGCGTCACAACCGACACATTCCAGACAGCCTGGTTCGGCGGAAACATCGAACTCTGCTTCGTCGCGATCGCGACTTTCCTGTGAATTCCGGGGCCGGCTGCAGCGCGCTGGACCGCGTTCCGTTTGTCGGAAATGGTTTCAATCCGCCGCAAATCATTTTGGGGCTTGAGTTTCGGGCGAAGTGTCGTCACCATATGAGGCTCGACGTTCATGGTCCCTCTTTCCAGTTGGTCTTCCATTTGGCAGGGATTTTGTACAATGGCGGACTCTATTTTTATTGGTGCAGGGGCGTTGTCCCGACTGCGATCCTTGGAAAAGGGCGAAAGAAGAACTCGGAATGGCGAAGGAAGAAGCAATACAGGTTGAAGGCAACGTCATCGAAGCGCTCGCGAATACTCAATTTCGTGTGGAACTCGAAAACGGCCATCAAGTGATGGCTCACGTAGCTGGCAAAATGCGGAAGCACTTCATCAGAATCGTGCCTGGTGATCGTGTTGTGGTGGAAGTTTCTCCGTACGACCTCAAGCGAGGCCGTATCGTGTATCGAGAACGTTAATTCTTTCGCCGTGCAATCGACCTTCGCTCAGTGAACGTGCCATGGCTGACACGACATCATCGCTTCCGTTCGTCCAGTTATTTACGGACGGTGCCTGTAAAGGGAATCCTGGGCCCGGTGGCTGGGGCTGCATTCTTCGGCACCCAGCGTCAAAGACGGAAAAAGAATTCAGCGGCGGAAATCCATCGACGACTAACAACCAAATGGAATTGCAGGCCGTCATCGAAGGCCTGAAATTGTTGACTCGCCCGTCACGCGTTGAAGTCGTGACCGACAGTACTTACGTTGCAAAAGGCTCGAAGGAATGGCTGCC
>JANMEV010000018.1:0-1534 GCA_031377305.1 Planctomycetota bacterium
CAGCAAACGGCAAGTCAAGCGCGGTCATCAAAAGCATCCGGCCGGGAAACTTGAACTTCGTCAACGTCCAGGCTGCAGCAACGCCACAGATGGTATTCACAAGCACAGCGAGCGGAACGACGATCAATGTCAGGAATACGGAATGCCGCGTCTCGGCATCTTCAAACAGGTTCTTCCACCAGCCGGAGAAGCCGTCGGAGAATGCCTGCACGAACACATAAATGAGAGGAATGATGATCAGTATGCTGGCGATCACATAGCAGAGGGTGACCAGCAGCACTCGGAACCATAGTGGTTCGTTCGCGACCATCCTTCCGGCCGTCTTCGTTGTTCTGACGGAGTTAACGTGCATAGCGACGGTTCCTTGCTTCGAGCCAGTTGATGAACATGAGAGTCGTCACTGAGCCGGCCAGCAGCACCACTGCAACCGCCGTTGCTGCCTCGTAGTTGTAGTCCTCAAGCCGCGAGTAGATCAGCATGGGCGCGATCTCGGATTTGAATGGAATATTCGTCGACACAAAGATGATCGACCCGTATTCACCCAACCCTCGAGCGAATGCCAGGGCAAACCCCGTGTACAGCGCCGGCATCAGCGATGGCAGGATGACTCGGCGAAATGTCTGCCAGCGAGATGCTCCAAGCGATGCGGCGGCTTCTTCAATGTCACCTTCAAGACTGGACAACAATGGCTGAACTGTTCGCACAACAAACGGCAATCCCAGGAAGACGAGCACCAGGACTATCGCGAATCGTGAGTACGCTCCTTCAATGCCCAAAGGTACGAGAAACTGTCCGAACCAGCCGTTCCTGACATACAGGCTGGAGTAAACCAATCCGGCGACAGCGGTCGGCAGGGCGAACGGAAGATCGATGACCGCATCAAGCAACTGTCGGCCAGGAAACTGATATCGAACCAGCACCCAGGCGAACAAAAGCCCCAGAGCAACATCGATCGTCGCAGCGATGGCGGCCGCTCCAAAGGTCAGGACATACGCAGCCCGCGCACGTTCTGACCAGGCTGCCGCAAGAAACTCGGCCGGCGAAAGCGAAAGCGATTTTGCAATCAGTGCCGCAAGTGGAATGAACAGCAGGATTGTGAGCCAGCTCACGGTCACCGCGAGACCAGGTCCGAATCCAGGCAAGATTCTGCGGTTTTTTCTGGAGGAAAGCAGATCAGAGTAACTCATTAGGATTGCCCTCGAAGTTGTATCGTCAGGCGACTATTGCTGCGAATGGGGGTGAATGATGAAAGTCAGGAAGTCGATTCGATCGCGATTACAGATGTTGTGGTCTTTTGAGCCACAAATGCCGGTTGGACATACTTGTTCGACTGCGCTTCGAGGGTCAGGAACTGCAATGCTGCCAGCGATCAAATCTTGACGGAGCACTAGGTCAATTCCGGTTTCCCCAGCCGATACTTTTCCAGTCGATCAATCTGGACCACGACTCCGTCCTGCACGCTGATCGTGACCTGTCCAAATTTCAGACCTCGAAGGGCATCACTGACGTCCGCAAGAAGCGCGATGCTTGGGCC
>JANMEV010000120.1:0-11595 GCA_031377305.1 Planctomycetota bacterium
TGGAGAACTTTTCGGGGCCCCAAAGGGTGACTCCGTCATGCCGGCCGTCTTTGGACATCAGGTAGAAGTTCAGACCAAAGTCTGGTCGACCGACATTGTCTCGCAGCCGAGCTTCGGTCGTCTTTTCGACACGACGAAGGATCTCCATTCCTGCTTCTTCCGGCGAGGCACCCTGTCGCATCAGTTCAACTCCAGCAAACGAACAGAGGTTCTGAAGATTCGCTTCGCCTCGCCCTGTGCTGCCGCAGGAGCCGACTTCATTGTCGCAGTACAAACCGGCTCCAATGATCGGAGAATCACCCACTCGACCGGGAATCTTGAACGCTAAGCCACTCGTGGTGGTCGTGCAGGAAATGTCGCCGTTCGCCGCCATCCCCGAACAGTGAATCGTGCCGGTGGGGCGACGAAAACGCAAGCCCGTGCGATCGGCTGTCAGGACAGCGTTCTTCTCGAAGAATGCAGCCACCGCCTCGTCTTTCTCATTCGGGTCGGGAAGCCAGTCGTCCTTTTCGCTCATGGTTTCCTTCCACCGCAACCAGATCTTTCGCGAATGCTCGGTCAGCAGATTTTCCTCCGGAAACCCGTGCGCGCGAGCGAACTCCAATGCGCCGGCTCCGACAAGCAGCACATGGTCAGATCTTCGAAGCACCTGCAGAGCCACCTGAGCAGGGTGACGCACGTTCTGAAGTGACGCCACGGCTCCGGCATGATGAGTTGGCCCATGCATTACCGCTGCGTCAAGTTCGACAATGCCTCGTTCGTTTGGCAAACCGCCATACCCAACGCTGGTGTCGTTGGGATCGTCTTCCACAATGGCGACGCCCGCAACGACAGCATCGATCGGGTCCGAGCCAGCGACGATCATCTCATAGGCTTTTTTTGTCGCTTCCGCACCATTGCCAGACGAAATGACTTTGATTTTTCCGGCCGCCCCGATGGCCGACGAACCGGCTCGAACGGTTGATGTCACCCCAACAGCCATGGCAGCCACGCTCGCCGCCTGCATAAATCCTCGACGTGAAACATCCAACATTGCCATTTTCCTGATGTGAACTCGCAAGAGAATCAAAGAGTCAGATCGACTGTTGTGCGGTGGTGCGCGGAGCATAGCAAGCTCCTTCGACGATGACCATGACGGCCGGACTTCGCGTCTTCATTTCAGCAGACGAATATTGTCCAGCATGACTGTCTTGACCTCATCAGCCTCGGTCATGTGAACGTCCACAAGAGCAATCTGCGACAGATCCATCTCGCGATTCACAGGCGTTGACGCGACTTCGCTAAGATCGATCATGACCGTCTGCGTTGACGATGCTGGGACGTCGATCACTGTCCGAAAACGGTCCGTCGGCTCAAAACTGGTGGTTGCGTGGAAACGATCGGAAATGTTGAGTCGAACCTGCAGCACGGCGTCGCCTGGATTATGAATGTCGATCTGCAAGTTCGAGTATCCACGCCAGTCACCAACAGGCCAAATGAACGACGCACCGGGGAATCGAGTGCCGCGTTTCCCCGTGAGCTTAAGACAACTTTGACCGTGGCTTGCCCATTCCTGTGCCATCGTCATTTCCGCTTCATGCGGCTCCCATGCCAAAAGCTCCGCAGATCGTTCAAAGGAAGCCAGCAGAGGAAACTCGGTGCGTTGACGCTGCGTCTCCAGTAGCTCGCGAATCGGGAAAATGCTCATGGGCAGGATAAAGGCAGGAGCCGCTGCTGTCAAAAAAAGTCGCTTGAGGCCTGAGGCTGTTCGGCGGCTGACACACCAGATCATTCCCGCGAGCACTCCCGTTGAATTCGCAACGCCATCACGAATCGACGCACTTCGACCCACCAGGGTTTGCCCAAACTCGCACAGGCCGCCGAACAGGCAGAGAGCGATGGCGAGCAAGACGATTCTGCGACCAGACATCGCAATGATGGGATCTCCTGAACCACGAACGCCTATGACCTGCGGATCCAGAATTCCGACAACAAACAGGAAGGCCATCAGGAAAGTGGGTGCATGGGCAAGATTAAAAATGGCATTCCACGACCGGCCTTCCATCGGAAACGGGTAGAGTAACACCACCACCAAAACGACGGCCAACACGGGCACCAGGATCAATCGCGCGTAGCCCGGAGCGGCGACGTCTCTCAAGCAGTTCTCAACCGTCTGATCTGGTTCCCTCATGCTGAGCGTTTAGCTTCTCCGCTGTTTACCGGCTCTGTCTTTGATGCTGATTCAAGAGTCTCATGTCGCGGGATGATTGTCGTTTCATTTCAAATGGAATGCAATCTGCGATCTTTATTGTTCGCTACTCGGTCGGCCCTCTGGTGCATTGGTATCCCGTTCAGTCGCATCCCAGCAATTGCGTCGAACACCACGGCTTCACTCGATTGATGTTTGGCCACAGACACTATATGTAGTGGTGCAACAGGAACTTTAGTACAAAATCGGCAATTTGATTTACAGGCAAAGTGATCTTGACTATTGTCCCGCCTGTCGCAACCAAGACTATTGAACGGTTTGGGTTGCGAAGACTGACGGGGGTCTTCAGAAGACGGGATTGATTGCCAGCGATGAATGTCTGGCGACGCCCGTCAAACCGAAATGATTTCGGTTCAATACTGCAGAAAGGAATCTGCCATGCTTGCTACCTCACTCGCTGCTGCTTCAGCGATCGAAAGCCTGCGTTGCTGTTCCGCTGTGGCTGAATTGAAGTTTCTGGCCTCTGTTCGGAACGAGACGTTGCTGTAAGTCGCAGCCGTCGTTTGAGCTCAACCTGGGAGGGAACCTGCATTATGAGCAAGCTAAAACCGATCGTTGGTATCACGGGAGATTTTCGTCCGGAACGCTACAACGGAGCAGCATTGAGCTGGTTCAACACGGGCTATTACGACAGTGTCGTCGCCGCCGGTGCACTGCCAGCACTGTTGGCTCCCGTTGAAAATGACGACGACCTACATCGACTTCTCGACAATGTAGGAGGCATCGTTTTGTCAGGTTGCAATCTCGATCTGGATCCAACACGCATGAAAATGCATGCTCATCCGTCTGTGAAGGTGATGCCAAAGCGTCGGGAGGATTTTGATCGAAAAGTCGCCGAATACGCGATCAAGAATCGCATTCCCGTGCTGGCCATCGGATCCGGCATGCAGTTGGTCAACATCCTTTGCGGTGGAACGTTGTATCAACATATTCCGGAAGATGTTCCGCGAGCAATTCATCATCGCGATCCGGTGGAACAGAATCTTCGCCATGTTCTTGAGATCGTTCCCGGCACTCGGCTTGACGCGATTTATGGTCCAGGGGAGGTTCGAGTCAACAGTTCCCACCACATGGCTGTCCGCGATCTGTCCGGTCGTTTCCGCGTGAGTGCGACTTGTCCGGACGGAGTGATTGAAGCCTACGAATCCATTGAAGACGATTGGTTCTGCCTGGGTGTTCAGTGGCATCCGGAAAGCAGCACTGCGTCGGCTCTTGATCTTCAGATCTTCGAAGCTTTTGTGGATGCGGCTGAACGTGAGCAACAGCCAGCGGACATCATTCCAATGAACGAGATGCTGCGTCGATCTGCCTGAAACGCACGATTCGGCTCCTGACCAAATAATAAAGCCCGACGATTCCATGGTCGTCGGGCTTTATTCGTTTTCATTTCGCCGCGATTAGCGACGTGCTCTAGGCACAATTTCGGGCATTGGATCAACTGCGTGGTATTGCTGCGATCCGTTCCAGTTGCCCGAAGAAGGCTGTGAGATCTGGCGAATCGTCTGACCTTTTCGTTTCGGCCATAGCGGGGGTTCGACGACTTTTGTCGAAGGATCAGCAATCGACGGGATCTGCGGGACGGCGGGAACTGGTTCAAAGCGTCCGTCTGAGTTTTCCATCGGCGGAAGCAGAGGAACGTCGCTTGCAGGCTCCGACGGTAACCTCGGTTCGTACGTTTGCGACGGAGCATTGATCGCGGGCTCAGCAAGATGCTCTTGAAATTCAATGTCGTCCGGAGTCAGCAAACCTGGCTGCACATCGTCGATCGCTGGTTCCTGCAGTGGATCTGCAAGGCAGTCCCGTCGCCGAGTCGGTCGAAGCTCCACCGCAGTTTCGTTGTTGCGACACGGCTTTTCTGCGGCATGCATCGTTCGTCGCGAAGCCTTTGGCAGTTCGCCGCACTGCTTCTGAAAGTTCTGAACGGTCGTTTCCTCGACATGGCTCGGAACACTGCAGCCTGGCTCCGACACAATCGAAGCACAAGGATCGGTGCTGGCCACTGGACACGGTTTATGCAACAGCTTCGCCCATGTTTTTTTCAGGCTCCGCATTGGGTTCAGTCGATCGGTCGGCTGATGCACAACGTGCTCTCGATATCGCTGTACCCTGACTTCAGTGCCACATCCGGCTTCGGATGTGCATGAATCAATCGACGAGCACTTTCCGATGAGCTCTTCGTCGGTGACGCAATCTTCAATACATGAATCCGTGCGCGGATGCATCTTTTCGCCCAGGTCCTTCAGCCAGCCAACACTTTTGACGCGCGACACGCCGATTGCCGGTGGTGCCGGAACGGGTTCGCCGGGCTGACTGTGTGGAGTTGGCGGACGGAAGTCGTCGTCACCATCATACGGAGCTGGGGAGTATTCGTGATCATGACTTGGAGGCGTCTCGACATCTTCGCCACCGCCTCGAAGCGCCTTTAGACTGCTTCGACTGGCTGAGCAACCACTTGCAATCAGCACCGACATGAGCGCAAACAGTGGAATCCGATTGAGTCGCATCCGACGTCCCTCCAGCAACACGTCCTGCCGGCTTTGATCTTGCCGGAGCATCAGACGAGATATCCATAAAATGCAATCTGCCATTGATTTCGGCAGCTTTTGCGGATGTGCAACTGGTTTCCAGCGGAGTTTGTTCTTTTCTACGCGAAGGCCCTGCCAAAAGACTCTAGCTGACGAAAGTACCGCGGATGCCAGTTCTTCGGCGGTGCGCGGTGATGCAGAATGCAACTATCGTGGCGGCGGGGTGATGGACTGAAATCCCTGCGAGTCCATCATCGCGACCTGGGGCATGACGGTTCCGGAGTCGGTGCTGCTGAGGCTTGCCGTCAATGGGACAACCACGGAGACAACGTTACTCAGCAAACGCCGTTTCGACACGGTTACGGAAGTGCATGGTTTGAAGAGAACCGGGGCTCCAGATCTTCTCGACGCTCAGTCCCAGATGAGTCCAGCCGCCCGTTCGTTCCGACTGATGGCGAACCCTGGAAACGAAGAATCGCCATACATTCTCCGAGTCCGAAACAGCGACGATGTATTTTTCCGCTTGCAATCGGACGGGGGTGAGCACTCCAATGCCATGTCTTCGCAGGTCGCAGGTTGTTGCCGGAATGGCCTTCTTCGTGTCGACGTCATCCAACTTCTGATTTTCTCCCATGGGAATCAGCCAGATGCCGATGGCCACATGACGAGTCTGTGCGTCACGACGGTTGGCAACCACGCCTTCGTCATACGCCATACATTCGAGATCCAACCGAGTCAGTAGTCGAGCCAACGCGATGCTGGCCTGACGCCGGGGATCTGAGCGATGGAGCATGTTGGAGATCGTGTTGAGGATTGGAATGCTCTGAACCATGGGCGTCTATGTCCAAAAAAGTGCAATCGTGACGCTCAAGTATGTGTCACCTGTCCCGTCCAGGCGTAATTTCCCTGACAGGTTTTTAATCCTTCCCCGGTTCGTTTGTAGCGGCAACGCCGTTTCGTTCGTCCGTGCGGGTAAATCGGTCAGTCACAGAGGGCAACAAGGATGCCTTTTCGCAATCGAAAGAGGACCAACCGGCGTGGGAGTATCCGGCCCCTGTCTCATCACGGTAACTACGGCATCACAAACTGATGGCCTTCGGGCTTGACGGTCAGCACAGGGCACGGAGATTTCCGGACGATGCGTTCGGCGACGCTGCCCATGAGCACATGCATCAGCCCGGATCGGCCGTGAGTTCCAATAACGATCAGGTCGATGTCGGCGGTTCGGGCATAATCGATTATCTCCATGAAGATTGTCCCGACGCGGACTTCTCGCTGGATCGCGCGACCGTTCTCCCATCCGTCGACGGGCAACTTCTCCAGCTGCGCCGTGGCGATCTTCACCAGTTCGTCGCATTGAGTCTGCATCGATTCCACAGAAAATGCGGTTGCCTCAGGAAGCAACAACGCCGGGTCAGGAACGATGTGCAGCAAATGCAACTCCGCCTCAAACCTCGCAGCCATGGCGCAGCCGTAGTCGATAGCGGGGCGACTGAAGTCGCTAAAGTCGGTGGGAACAAGAATCTTCTTCAATTTGATCACAACAGTTCTCCTTTGTTAATTACTCTTCCTCGGACATTGAACCTTCAGGTGTATGAATCGAAAGAGTCGCCGCCCCGGTGACGAACGCTCCCAACAGCAGCAGTCCAATGAGCAGTCCGACTCCGCAGAGAGTTCGAATTCCGTCGTCCGGCAGATCGTTCTTTCTGAAAACCTGACGCACGACGACGCCGCAGACCCATGTCCAGTGCAGCATCACGTGAACGACAATACCAAGACCCAGCACACTGAGCATCACGAATTGCAAACTACTCCATCGACTGTGATTCAGCCCCCAGAGCATCCAGCCCCGAGCAGCAACACCCGGGGGAAAGACGAACTGCAGAATGCCGGACGTAATCGCCAGGGCGACGAAGTTGAGCATCAAGACGAAATCCAGCGCCAGATTCAGCAAAGGTCGAGAGATTCTCAGCCGCTCTGAAGCCGCCGTTCTCGTAGGATGGGCATTCCTGCCCGTCAAATTGCGGTCGGACAAGCGTGTCAAGCCCATTGGTTCGATGTCATTGCTCAATGCTACCACTCCCAACACACAACGGACACGACTTCGCTGCCACCTGTTGCGAGTTCATCACCGCAAAGGTCACTCCGCGAATCATTGTCATGATCCCGGTCGCGATAACGCACATCGCGGCGACTTTCAGCAATTGTTGACGCTGAGCGATCGTCGCCAAAGAGAATCCACTGCCCGTGGCAAGCATCACCGGAATCGTTCCCAGCCCGAAACTCAGCATCACCGAAGTGCCCCAAACAACGCTGCCAGTGCTGACGGAAAGTGCCAGGAATGAATACACAAGCCCACAGGGAAGAAATCCCGTCAGCAATCCTGCAACGAAAGCTCCGGCGGACGAACCGCCCTTCAAAAATTGAGCAAACACTGTGCGAGTCACGCAGGCCGGCTTTTCCCGTCGACGAATTCGCCACTTGAACCATCCGATGGCGTGGATTCCCTGCGTGATCAGCAGCAGTCCCGCGACAATCGCAACAGCCGCCTGCAACGACACGGCATTGGATTGCTTCCGAAGGATTCCGACTCCAAACGCTGTCGTCATTAGCCCCAGAAAAACGTAGGTTACAATTCGCCCGGAACTCCACAACAGCTGACGGATCACTGCCGCGCCGAACGAGCGAGTTCCCAGGCTCATCGTGGCCGCGATCCCGCCACACATGCCGATGCAGTGGGCGGATCCAAGCATGCCGCTGACAAGTATCATCGCAAGTTCCGCCAGACTGTTGACTGTCACGAGCGGCTCCCTTCAACTGCGTGGCTCGTTTCGTCGTCGACGGCATCGTCTCTGAGCAACCGCAGCGAATTCGAAATCACCAGCAGGCTGCTGATGATCATCAGTGCCGCGGCAATTACGGGATTCAGCAAGCCGGCGGCAGCGAATGCGACTCCAATGAAGTTGTATCCAAACGCCCACATCAGGTTCTGTCGGATCACATTGCGAGTTCGACGGGCGAGTTGAATTGCCCAGGGGATCCGGTTGAGTTCGCTCGTTAGCAAACACACCTGAGCCGATTCCCGCGACACGTCCGCACCGCAGCCCATGGCGATTCCTGCATTGCTGGCCGCCAAAGCCGGAGCATCGTTGATGCCATCGCCGACCATCGCCACACTGCCGAATCGATCACGCAGTTGAAGCAGTCGCTCAACTTTCTCATGTGGCTGAAGCTCACATTCCACAATCAGCGGAACTGACTCCGCTGCCTGGAGACTCGTCTTCATCAGCCGCAGAGCGCCAGCAACCGGTTCAGTTTGTGAATGCTCCTTCAACCAGACGCTTTCGCGCTTCTGCAGGTGATTGGCGTTACCAGACTCGGAGGCCAACAGGGCTCCTCGCAATTGTTCCGCTCGTGACGCACGATCGCCTGTTAGAACGGCCAGAACAAGACCGAGTTCCCCACATTCACGAATGACATGGGCCGCATCCGCTCGCAACGTTTCTGCAATCATGAACAGGGCGACCGGATCATTGCCGACAGACATGGCGACAAGCGACATCGCGTCCTGATCCGCCTTCGACAACACCTGAGCCAACTGCATGCGGCGGCTCGGACTGAACTTTGCCGTGGCGAATGCGTATTCGACGCTTCCCAGACGGACGCTTCTACCGTCACCAAAAAATGCCTGAACGCCATGGCCGGGTGTAAACGAGACATCGCTAAGTTGAACGTCGCCGGTCGTCAGTTCACGACTTGCGTATCGACAGACGGCCTGCGAAAACGGATGAGTCGATGACTGCGCCAGCGATGCCGCTATTGAGAGAACGTTGGCTTCAGGTTGAGAACTCAACAGGCAGACTCGCTGAACCTGCGGCGAGCCTGTTGTGAGTGTGCCGGTCTTGTCGAAACACACGGCCTTCACTTCGGCGAGTCGCTCGATGGCTTCTCCGCTGCGAAACAACACCTGTCTCCGGATCGCGGTGCTCAATGCGGTCCAGACCGCAAGTGGCGTCGCCAATCCCAGCGCACAGGGACAGGCGATCAGCAGGACGCTCAGGCCGTGCTGGATGGCAAGGCCGATCCCGGAAGGTCGATGCCAGAAGAATGTCGCTATCGAAAGGCCAACAACGAACGGCAGAAACCAGGCGGCGATGCGATCGGCCAGCAACTGATAGTGACCTCGTGAGAGTCTCGCCTGTTGCAAAAGATGCAGCAATCGACCAAATGAACCGCCTCGAAAGATGGCCGTGACTTCGACTGTGACAAGTCCGTCCAGGTTCACGGTCCCCGCCAAAATCGGGTCGCCCGACGTCCTTGCGATGGGCGTACTCTCTCCATTGAAGATCTGTTCGTCGACGGACGTGTGTCCGTGAACCACGCGACCGTCCGTTGGAAATCTCTCTCCGGGACGCACTTGCAGTTGGTCCCCCACCGCGACGGAATTCGACGCGACCTCTTCGATCAGCGAACCCGAAGTTCTGCGAGCCGTCACGGGCAGCAGCGCGGACAGTTCATCAAGCGACTCGGTTGCCTTTTGCCGGCCGACAGCTTCGAACCAACGCCCCACCGTCACAAGAACCAGCACTGCAGCGCCAACTTCAAAGTAGACGGCACCAGAACCGAGAACGACGTTGCACACAGACACGACATACGCCGCGATGACTCCAACCGCGATCAGCAGGTCGGTTGAGAACAAACGCTGCCTGAGCCCAATCACCGCGCTGTGAAGAAGGGGAAGCCCCAGCAGTAACAAGACCGGCAAGCTGAACAGCATGCTGAGCCAGCGAAAGACTTCCAGCAGCCGATTCGCCGACACTCCCGGGATGTCACCATAAATATCCGGCGACCACGACACCATTGTGAACGCCATCAGGTTCATCGTGAAGAACACCGCAAGTCCCAGTCGCACAACTGTACGCTGAGCAATGCCGGTCTGACCACGTTCCTCGGTGATCGCATGAGCAATTCGACAGCCGAAGCAGCAGTAGATGTCTTCCTGATTTGGCGACGGCGCCGTGGAAGGTTTACCAAACGGATGAGGAACCGGCAGACCGCACCAAGTGCAACATTCGGTCGCCTCAGTCTGTGCAGCAGCAGGCTCCACCGCAAATTCCGGAATGGACGGTGAATCGATCGGACGTTCGCACTGAAGGGCTGAATTGCTCATGCCGAGTTGCTCATGCCGAGTTGCTCATACGGAGTGACTCACGGAGGCGAAATCAGTTCGATTTGCAACGCCGGAAGCAAATTTTGGATGATGTACCAGATGGAGCAGATCCAGAAGCCAATCCAGATAACTCGCACATACCACGGGATTTCGTTTCCCTGATAGAAGTGCCACTTCTGATCCTGTTCCGGCGATGACTGCTCTGGTGCAGTGGCGGGAAGCCCCGCATTTTGGGGAATTGACTCAGTCATTGCTGTCCAGCTCTCTTTCATGTTCAAGCATCAGGTACTTCGGTTGCTCCAGATCTGTAAACATGCCATTGCAGCCAGCCCACAGCAGCATGAAAAAGAACCCCGCGCTGGCCAGCAGATAGTTGATAATAGGAGTTACAGCGAATCCGCTTCCGTCCGTTTCATTCTTCAGAGCAAACATCTCACTGAACTTCAGGATGAAACCCAGCATGCTGGGAATGAGAATGATGGCTCCAAAAACGACCGTGATCATCCACGCGGTGGAACGTTTTCGAACCGTGAAATCGCGTTGGGCTGATGATGTCGTTGAAGCAACGGCGGGCACTGGAATGTTGGTAACAGGCTTCATCGAGCGGGCTCCTCGGGTGCTGCGGCAGCATCAGCTTTAGGTTCAGAATCAGCGACTAGCTCGGCATCAGCAACAGGTTCTGGTTTCACCAACGGCGAAGGCGTCCATGCTTCGTAGAGCGGATAGGTTTCATGCCATGAGCCGAGCCATTGGATGTAGGTCATGATTGCCAGACCGCGCCGATTTGGCTGGTCGGGAGAACCGTCGAAGAACCATGGATACTGAGGCATCGGCGATGCCTGCGAGACGCTCTCCGGCTTGAAGAAGTGAACCGCATGCCAGTCGTTTGAACGTCGTCCACCTTCACGAATCAGATCTGGACCGACTCGGCGAGTTCCGAAGAGAACGGGCCGCTGGAGTTCGTTCTGATATTCAACCGACCGAGAGATCGGTCCCCATCGCTTGTCTTCGTTCGAAACAGGTCGAATGAACTGGCTGTGACAGTGCCAGCATCCTTCGCCGACGTAGATTTTGTGGCCTTCCTCGAGTGCTTCCGCACAGCGTTCGTTCCACCATGGATCATGCTTGGCGTCACCGCCGGGAGCTTTTCCAAACGCAGTTTCGAACGACTTAGGAAACCGCCTTGCCATGTCCTCAAACTGGTATCGCAGGTTTGGATTGACCAGTTCGGCAACGGTCTTCTCCGGGATGTGGCGATACATCAGCGCCGGGACGACGGCGTTCGAAACAAAGGCCAGCACAAAGAAGCCGATGCCCGCGATGTAAAGAATTCCCGATTTACTTTCGAACATGATGAGCCTCTATAAACATGACAACGACAAACTCTCTTATGAGCCGCAAGGCGCTAGCCGCGGGTACCAAATTGTCTCTTTGTTTTCCAGACACTTACCCGCAGCTAGCGCTTTGCGGCTCATGTGGTGAATCTCAAATTCACGCCGTCGCAAGACGTGATGCAGGAGCTGAATTCTCAACAGGTGACGCGCGGAAGATCAGAACAATATTGGTAAGGAATGCGATCATGCCTCCAAACATCGTCAGACCGGCAAGCACTCGCAGCACCCAGAACGGATACGAAAAATCCGTCGAAGCAT
>JANMEV010000135.1:0-1804 GCA_031377305.1 Planctomycetota bacterium
TCGATGGGCGGAAACAGGGCGTTTCGAGCGATCTCTGTCCATGACTGGACGCTCGTTGACAGCGATCATGGGCCAAAACGGTGCGTCGATGGCTGTTTTGAGGCGTGATCGAGCTCGCAGGACTGGTCATTGGCCTTGGGATTCGACTCGACTTGCTTGGGTTTCGTTCGCGATCGCAGAGTTTTCCCCGACCCCCGGCACCGCTCGGCCGCTTGCCATGCGGCTACCCCCTATGGTCCTTCCAGAAAATTTTGAGAAGGAGATTTTTGGTGCATTGTAATCGCGTCGTTCGTACTTCGCGGATCAATCACCTTGCGGAAGAATTCCATTTCGGAAAGTGTGTCTTGAGTCGCTCTACCGTGTGACGCCACTTTGGCGATGTCGGCTGACATACAGTGTTTTGATTTCCAAAGAAACCAACGCCCTTGATGGCCTCGTTCTCTGGCACTGTCTGAAGCCATTCAACACCGACGAAGTGTTCTGCTTTCTCGGGATCGTCGGCCAATTCCTTCAGACGCTCGGAAGTGCTCAGTACATCCTTCGCAAGCTTCTTTTCGCCATTCTGAACAACTGTGAAGTCATTAACCGACTGAACAGATTCGGTGACCCGGCCGACACCAACATACCCGGCGCCTGGAATGTTGACCCAGATGAGTTCACCGGGCGAAAGCATCTTCAATGTCTGACTGTACCAAGTACCGCCGCCAGCGCTGATGAAGCCGTACGTCCGGGCATCCTCCCAAGTGCAGTCGCCGCCGAACGAAACATAGTATTCGCCGTTCCACGGTTCTTTCTCTCCCTTTCCGGTTTGACGTACTGCCATGTTCGACTGCGTCTCTCCCGGATCGATCATCCACGCGCGGCTCAGCAGTTTCTCGTTGCCGATCTGAAAGACCTGAAAGAACAGGGCATTGATCGCGATATCGCGTGCGTTGAGATACGAGATGATTCGTTCCGTGGAATCATCCAGCTCGGCTGCAACCACAATGATTTGATGTGCGGCATTCAATGTTTCTTCATCAAGTTCTGCCTTAAACTTCTTCTTGAAATCCGCGGCAAGGTCGCCACCTTTGGTGAAGCGATCATAAATCTGCACGATGCGATCTGCGGTCAACTGTTCGACCCACGACGCGTAGTCGATCGCCTGGGCGACAATTTCACGTGGCGTCTTGTTCCGTTTCAGTTCGATCAGGACAAGTGAGCCATCGGGAGCGATGGCCAGCAAATCGATGCGTCCGCCAAACCCTGTCGATTCCTGACGCCCGATCAGCATCCATTCACTGGAGAGAATCTCGGGAGCGGCAATGATCATTTCTTCAAGTTGCTGCTCGCTCAGCAGTGTAGACGTTGGCAGGAGAGCCGGTTTAGCTCCGATCTTCCAAATGGCATGTTTAACGGGCATGGCAAACTCTCAAGTGAAGGATTCAACGGAGCTGTCAGACGACTTCCCCGAGGTCATCTGATATCGTTGCAAACTGTTCGAGTGCCGCTTGAAGGTCGGCGACGATTTCGGCGGCGATGATGTTGGGGGCCGGGAGATTGGCGGATTCTTCGAGGGCTTCGTCTTTCAGCCAGAAGATGTCCAGGTTCAGCTTGTCGCGTTTGGTCAGTTCATCGTAGCTGAAGGATTTGAATCGCTCGGACACTGTTCGAGCACTGCGATCTTTCTGGTTGTAGCAGGCCACGAAGTCGTCCAGGTCGCTGCGTTTGAGAGTGTTTTCCTTCAGCGTGAAATGCAGATTGGTTCGCAGGTCGTAGATCCAGAGCTGCTTTGTCCATGGCGTCTCCTGAGCTGGTTTGCGGT
>JANMEV010000160.1:0-2158 GCA_031377305.1 Planctomycetota bacterium
CATCATGAAAAGCCCTAAGGACAGTACCGCCCAGTAGGCAAAGATTGTGAGAACTCGCCCCAGGTTGCGACCATAGCCACCGCCACCAGAGAGCCAGTTCAGTCGAGTAATCACGTTGTTGATGGGAGCCTGTTCCAACAAAAGCACTTCAGGAAGGTGCCCGGCAAAGGCTGTGACAAACACCGATGGAATGACAAAGCAGAAGCCAGAAATTGCCTGGAAAAAACGAGTCACAATCGTCAGCAGCAACCATCCCCAAAATCGAGTCCGCCATGCACGAATGGCCGATCGAACAGAAATAGGAACGCCGAAAACCTGAGGCCCCATGCAGGCAACCAGCAGTGAATTGAACACCGCACTGAAGAACAGGAAGACCGCCATTGAAGGCACCAGCATGTCCGTCCAGAAAGAAGCCATGATCCAGACAAGCAAACACGACGGCAGCGCACAGACCAGCCAGAGTCGAAAAATCGGTCCGGCGAATTCACGAGCAAACACGAACGCCAGGTCCATGCAACCGCCGAAAGAACGTCGCTCCACCGTGACAATGCATTCTTCGACTTTCATGTTGACGCTCGCTCTCGCCCGGCCAGCGTCAGATATGCAGTGACAAGAAGCCAAAGGCCGCTTCCCACGATGAATTTGACCATCGGAGGAATCGTCGGCAACGGAGAGAAATAGCCCTCGAGCAACGCCGCAACAACCAGCATTCCTCCAGCACCCAGAGCCAACTGCAACGCCTCAACGCCGTGGAACTTAATCGAATCAGCGCGGTTCCTTTGGCCGGGCATCAGGATTCCCTGAGCCAGCACAAGGCCGCCCGCACCAGCGATGACGATCGCCGTCAGCTCGAATGATCCGTGCGAGATGATGAAGCTGAAGAAGTTCTCGGCCGTCTCATGACCTTCCGCCAGAATCGCGCCTTTGACGAGCCCTATTGAGATCCCGTTTGTGATCAAAACGTAGCACGTACCAATCCCCACAAGCACGCCCATTGAGAATGCACGGAACGCAATGCCCGTGTTGTTGTTCTCATAGAACCCAAACATCTTACTGCGTTCACTGGCATAGCGAGCATTCGCATCGGTATAGAGTTCCGTGCGGAAGCTTTCCAACGATTGTTCAATTGCTTCCTTTCCGGCCACCATCTCGGCCAGGTCCGGACGTGAAAATCCAATCCAAACGGACACCAGCATGGGAATCAGAAACAGTGCCAGCGATAAAAAGAACGCCTTGTGCTTTCTTCGCAGCAGTCGCGGAAAACCGGTCGCAAAGAAGTCCCAGATTTTCCACAACGACTGAGGCGGCGATCGATAAAGGCAATTGTGTCCCTGAGCAACAAGGTCATTCAGATACTGCTCAAGCCGAGCTCCCCATTCGCGTGACTGAACTAATGAAAGGTCATAGCAGATCGACCGATACAATTTCGAAAGGTTGGCGACGTCGCTGCTGCCCCAGTTTTTCTGCCGCGTGCTCTTCAATCGCAACACCAGCGATTCATAAGTCTGCCAGTCATTGCGACGGTCGCGAATAAATCGTTCACGATTCACGGCGAGCCTCCTCAGTTGACGCTGTCGACACGGCGGATGCACCCAGGACGGTTGATGCACCGGGCACAGACGACGCACTCGACATTGTGACGCTATCTGGCAGAAGTCCGAAGCCGTCGGTGGCATCGCCTAAATCGTCAGCCAACCTGCGTCTTGGCTCCTTTGGCACTTTCGCGACTCGCTGACCGCCAGCAGGCGGTGTCGGAGATGCCTTTGTTCCGGTTGGGTCCTCGGTGAATGTCTTCAGGACTCGCAGAATAAACAACGTATGTCGAAAGCCCTGCGTTCTAAAGAAAGTGTGAGGGTTCCGCGGATCTGGAGCCGGATCCTGGTAGCCGAGCCGCTGTCGCAACGCTTCACTCAGCGGGCGAGCA
Organism: Planctomycetota bacterium; assembly: GCA_031377305.1. Lineage (GTDB taxonomy): Bacteria > Planctomycetota > Planctomycetia > Planctomycetales > Planctomycetaceae > SXXK01. The sequence goes on from JANMEV010000160.1 coordinate 1,925, forward strand.
ATCTCTTCTCGTCGCGCTTCGGAGATGATTCGATCCGATTCAAACAGACGTTCGATCACCGCCAGAGTTCGCTCGGGAACACTGAATCGACGCGGGCATTCAGCTCGCAGCAGCGGCTCGATGTTCGTGGTGAGTCCACCTGCCCGGCTGATCCATTCACGCCGTTCGTCGATGACCATGGTGTCAAAAACAAGATCACCCAGACGCTGCATTCGCCTCGTCATCAGCATCGAG
>JANMEV010000205.1:0-7636 GCA_031377305.1 Planctomycetota bacterium
CCCCACTCGTCGATCTGAATCTCAGTTGTGGGCGAACAAGTCACTACTCCGTTGTGTAATGGTAGCACAGCAGTTTCTGGCACTGCTAGTCGGGGTTCGAGTCCCTGCGGGGTAATTGTTGAGTGTTGTGAAGATTGATGAAGAGCCTCGAGAAACGTTATGTTTCTCGAGGCTCTTCGTGTTTGGTGGGTGGCGAATAATCGAATTGCGGTTGGGGCAAGCAAGGTGTGGGTTGGTCCGCGATTGGGAGCGGTTTTGTTGCTTCTGGGGAAAGGGCGCGGAAGGTTAGCCCTTCCAGGCTCGGCGAAGTCGGACTAGTTCGCCGACGTCGTTTGCTCGAGTTTTGTCCATGATGCGAGCCCGGTGAGCTTCGACGGTCTTGGTGCTGATTCCCAGGTTCTGGCCAACTTCACGGCTGGATTGGCCTTCGCAGATCGCTTCGACAATTTCGAGCTCTCGGTTAGTCAAACGTTTGAACGCATCGTGGAGTTCCGAGTCGGTGAAGTGCTCGCCCTCTATTGCTCGGTCGATGGCCTCCAAAAAAATGTCGACGTCCGTCGGATTCACAATGAAGTTTGGAATCTCTGCCTTGACGATCTTTGGGACGTCCGCATGGCCGGTTAGCAGAATGACAGGCAGATTGATGCCATCTGACTTCAGTTGTTCGATTAACTCTACGCCATTCACCTCCCGCAAACGATATCCCGCAATAACGACTCCGTTGTTTTTTGCAACACGGTCCAGCAGAAACTCACGGGCTGTAAAGTAAGGGTGGACTCTGAAGCCTTCCTTTGTCAGATCATTCTCGATCTGCTTTCTTTGGGCGTCATCATCCAGGATCAGAAAGATCGGGGTGGCGTTCTTTGAGGACTTCTGTTTTGCTGTTTGCTTAGCGCGTTTGACTGCCATTGCATCTGCCTTAATAAACACTGGAAACTGTTGCAAAAGCTCGGTCATTATTCAGCGAAGGCGCATCAGGCCTTTCTCCGGCTCGCGGTTTACAACGTATTCTATCATACGTTGATCTTCATCCAACCTTAATCAATTTGGGGGTCTTCCCTTGTGGGGAATTACCTTTTTTGGGGAAAACCTTGATGCCAGGTTTCGCTCAACAAGGCTGGGTACCAACTCCCGGGATTCGAGTAATCGCCTCCAACGGCGAGAGCCAATTGATGCTGAAGTTGCGAGGATTCGAAGAACCCTGCTGGCGTTCCGAGAAAGTCGTTTATTGGGAAACCTTAAGCAGCCGCTCAATTTTTCTGAATAGTTCGGCGGACCTAAAGGGTTTTGAAATCAGTTCCACGACCCCGGCTTGAGCGGCATTTTCCCGGAGTTCTTCGTCAATAAAGCCGGAAGTCACCGCAACGGGCAGCCCTGGTCGAAGTGTTCGTACGGCGCGAGAGAGATCAAGCCCGGACATCCCCGGCATGTTGTAGTCCGTGATGATCAGGTCAAAGGCGAATGGATTACTCTGAATCGCTTCGAGGGCTTCCTGCTGATTTGTGAACGACGTGACCCGGTAGCCACGCACTTCCAGCAAGCCGCGGGCAACCATTAGTACTGCTTCGTTGTCATCCAGCAAAAGGACCTGAAAAATACGAGAGTGGGCCGAGTCGGGAGGATCAACAGGGGAGTGATTCACATTTGTCAAAGCGTTCAATGTGACAAATGTTTTTGCCGGCGCGGGTAACAGGTAGATCGTAAAGCGAGTACCCTGCCCTTCCTTGCTTTCGACAAAGATTTTGCCGCTGTGAGACGTCACGATTCCGTGAACGACCGATAGTCCCAGGCCCGTGCCTTTGCCTACTGGCTTGGTGGTGAAGAATGGTTCGAAGACTCTTTCGACCGTCGCCGAACTCATACCGGGGCCACTATCGGTGACGGAAAGACGCTGTAGACGGCCGGCCGACTTTAATTGCATTTCTCTCAAAGCGGGATGGGTCTCGGTCAGTTGGCTATGCAGCACTACCGAATCGAGGCGAATTGAGATTTGTCCCGGATCATTGCCGATCGCCTGCATCGAGTTGGTGACCAGATTCAGAATGACCTGTTCCAACTGTGTCGCATCGCCAAGCACGTGAGGCAGGTTTACTTCGCAATCCACATGCAATGTCAATCGTGCCGGCAAGGTGGCCCGAAGCAAGGACGCGGATTCCTGAACGACCGCCGACAGGGAAATTGGAGTGAGTTCCGTGGGTCGCTGTCGGCTAAACGACAGGATTTGCTGCACCAGATCGCGTCCGCGAATTCCGGCTTTTCGAATTTCGCTCAAAAATATGTCCAGCGACGGATTTTGGTTTCCAATTGTCGCAGCGAGCTCGGCATTACCCAGAATCACTGCCAGGATGTTATTGAAATCGTGAGCGATGCCTCCGGCCAGTGTGCCAACCGCTTCCATTTTCTGTGATTCACGCAATTGAGCCTGAAGCGATTCGCGTTCTGCGTCGGCCTGTCTGCGTGCAGTGATATCTTCGAAGATGTAGAACCGACCGTAGTAGCGGTCATCATCGTCCCTGATTTGTGTCGAGAATCGGCGGACCGTGCGATTTTCTGTAAACGCGATCTCATCTTCGATCGTGATGCGATTCGACTCATCCTGAAGCGGCGCACAAGAGGCGGCGAAGGCCGGGATGTCAGCGAGGACGGGCAGACAGTGCGGAGTGATGTCTTTGTTGTTAAGTTCGCCGCTGCAGATTCGATTGGCAAGGTGTTGGATCCCCCAGATTTCGCAGAAGCGTGCGTTGGAGTAAAGAATGGCATCCGTTCGATTATCGACAACCAAAAAGCCAAGCGGCGATGAATTGGACATCATCTGCAGCAGTGACCGACTCCATTGCAGGGCTTCTTCGGATTTCTTTCGTTCGCTGATGTCCTGACACGTTCCTTCCAGTCCTGACAGCGTACCGGCTTCAGAGGTAAGTGCATTGCCAAGAGCGTGAACCCAAATGAGCCGGCCGTCAGGACGAAGGACTCGGTATTCATGGTCGAAATCGCCGAGGCTATCCATCGCTTCCTGAAGCGACTGCATCACCAGCCCGCGATCATCAGGATGGATCGCTTCGATGTAGCCAGCAAAACTCGGAGAAAACGTATCCGAAGTTCGCCCGTAGATGCGAAACAGTTCGTCAGACCAGTCAACCTGGTTCGTGGTGGCATCCCAGTGGAAATTGCCAATCTTTGAGATCGCTTGAGCCTTTCGTAGTCGGCCTTCTCTTTCGCGAAGCCTCCTTTCAGCTTCCGCTCGGTGCATCTCTGCCTGCTTGCGGTCTTCGATGTCCGTGATCGTGCCAACCATCCGAGTGGGTTTACCGTCAACATCGCGTGCGACGATCTTGCCACGGTCCAGGAACCAGCGATATTCGCCGGACTTCATTCGCAGGCGGACTTCTCCGTGTTTTTCCGCTGTCAGTCCTGCAAAATGATCCTTGCGCCGTTTTTCCAAATCGCTCAGGTCGTCGGGATGCACAGTTTTGTAAAACGTGTCTGTATGCGGAATGAGATCCTCAGATTCAAATCCCAGCAACCTTGCCCATTGAGGACTGTAGTAGACGTGGTTCGTTTCGATATTCCAGTCCCAGATGCCATCCTGAGTGGCTTCCATGACATGGACATATCGTTCCTCACTTTCGAGGCGGCTGACCTCGGCCTTTTTGATTTCTGTGATGTCTGACAACGCGACGCGTTGCAATAACTCACCATTTGCGGCTGAGTCGGTTTTTGACGACATCCGGACCCAAACTTGAGTTCTGTCTTCCCGGTTCACTCGCAATTCGCAGGACTGCGGCTGCCCGGAATTGGCTAGCTTTCGGCAATGAAAATAGAAAACATCCTGATCGTCTTTCGCGATGAATTGATGGATCGGACGATTGACCAAAGTGCCGCGTGCGACGCCCAGCAACTGACTGGCCATCAGATTTGCCTGCAGAATCACTCCTGGTTCACTGATTGTGCAATAGCCGACCGGGGCGAGATCGTAGAGGTCGAAGTATTGGGACCGTGAGGAGTCCAGTTCCAGTTGAGTTCGACGGAGTTCTTCGTTCTGCATCTCCAGTTCGACCTGGTGAACTCGAAGTTCATGCAGCGTAATCTGCAAAATCTCCGGAGTCATCGATCGCTCATTGTCCGAAAGCAACGACGTACGTCGGTGCAACCGAACTTCCGCGTCATTGCGAAGCGAAGAGTCCTGCTCTGAAGAAATATCGGATGTGAGCGACGATGTCTCACTAACACCAGGCTTTGGATTGCTCATTTCGAGTAGATCCAATGACTTGGTAGATCGCCACTAGAGGTGGGAATCAAACACAAATCGGAAAAGGAACAGACACTCGAGCGGCTGTCATTAGTCGGCCAGTGCTCAGCATTTTCAAGCCAATTCAGGAACACTGGTGCCACACCAACCACTGTTAACCCCAGGAAGAGGTCAAAGCGGCGATGTTCAAACACGATTTCAAGTTGTGTCGAATCAAAGATGCAGAGAACTAGCCGGAGTTCCATTGCTGCCTCATCGTATTGAAACCGAAGGGCACCTAAGGAGGGTGGACGCCGGAATCTCGCAAATCTAACAGTTACTCACCCACTTCTGCAACTCGCTTGGCTAAGCGTTCCGTCGTTGCGATCGCGTACATCTGGCCAAACTCATTCACCAGCGAGGTCACTGTCATGCAGACATCGACCATAACCCCGTCTTTTGTGATTCGTTGCGTATCATACGGTGCAAATCGTTCCGCCCTGCTTAACTGGTAAACCCGCGAAAGGCAATCCTTTCTGAGCGGCTCTGGAATTCGATCGCGGACGTTCATCTGCAAAGCCTCTGCTTCACTCCAGCCATAGATTCGAGTCGCACCAGGGTTCCAGGCAATGATACGACCATCCAGATCCTGTACTGTAATGGCGTCGTGCGAATCCCGTACCACGACAGCCAGCCGAAGCTGTTCGTTTGCTTTGGCCAAAGCGAGTTCGATACGTTTGGTTTCTGTGATATCCACAAATGTAATCACAACACCTTCAATCACGTTATCCTGTGTGCGATAAGGACGAATCCGCATCATGAACCACGCACCGTTGGCTGTCTGGACCTGAGATTCCTTTAACTCCAAAGTGGCTAGTACGGCCTGAGCGTCGGCGGGCAAGCTGTTGTAGTTGACCAGATTCGAAACGATGTGCCCCACGGGGCGTCCGACATCGGTCGGAATCAAATTCATCAACAGCGCGACGGCGGGAGTGAACCTCAGGATGCAAAGATTTCGGTCGACGAACACTGTGGCGATTCCAGTGCCCGCCAGCAAATTGTTCATGTCGTCATTCAGATGTGTCAGGGTCGAAACCTTTGACTGCAATTCGGCGTTGACCGTCGCCAGCTCTTCGTTGATCGACTGCATTTCTTCGCGGGACGTCTCAAGCTCTTCGTTCGTTGACTGTAGTTCTTCGTTGACAGATTGCATTTCCTCGTTTGAAGATTTCAGTTCTTCGTTGGAACTCTCGAGTTCCTCGCGTGCGCTTTGAAGGTACTCGTCGCGAATTCGCAGCTCTGCTCTCAGTGTCGCAATGACGGTTTCCGCATCGGATGTGAAATCGATCGTGTTGGCGCTTGAGTCCGTGGTCTTTTCAACTGTCGGGGCGGCTGCCGTGGAAGCCTCCAATGCGACTTCCATGATCACGAGGTAAAAGTGGACTTCCGGTGAATCTGACGCGGCCGGGTGTACGGCGGACACGGGGCCAATAGCGAGATTCGCTCGAGTGAAGTGTCCGTTCGTCTTTACGGCCAGCCCCAGCATTCGCACCATTTTTCTGGTGGCGACAACGTTGTGAAGGGCCAACGACAATTCGTGTCGCAGTCCTTCGCGAGCCATCTTCAGGATGTTGTTGACGCCCGCTTCTCCGGAACTGAGTTCCAGAAACATTCCGGTGCGGCCGTGAAGGTAGAAAATGTCGCCGCTGGCATTCACCAGTGCGGCGGCCGGAGCCCATTGTTGAAGCAGTGTCCGTTCCACCAGTGCACGCAGGGGAGGAATCATGGGAGCATTTGCCTTTCCCGCAACTCTTGCAAGGGTTGAGCCGCTTGCTGTGATATTTGAAGTAAATCGCCGCAGTACTGAATTCTGCAGGCTGGGTAGCCCTGGTTTTCGTTGAAAGAGTTTGGATCTTCGGTCCAGCGTCGTGAAGAGGCTGTTGGAGTCGCCAATGCTTTCTGAGGTTCCAAGAAAAAGGTAGGCTTCCGGGTTCAAAGCGAAATGAAACAGTGGAATCAGTCGTTTCTGCAAGTTCGCATCGAAGTAGATCAGCAGGTTGCGGCAACTGATCAGGTCCAGCTTTGAAAACGGCGGGTCCTTGTTGATGTCGTGTTCAGAAAACACCATTATCTCACGGATGTCTTTTCTGATGCGATAGCCACCTTCGTTGGGTTCCAGTTGAAAGTACTTCGACAGCCGATCGGGCGTGATGTCCGCGGCGACGCTCATTGGGTAAACCCCTGCACGAGCTGTTGCGATCGCCCGACTGTCGATATCGGTTGCAAAAACCTGGACCGCGAACTGGGTATCGGTGGCTTCCTGATATTCCCTAAGAAGAATCGCGATCGAATAGGCTTCCTCGCCTGTGGAGCAACCGCAAATCCAGACTCGGACCACTCCCCGCCGCACGAACTTGCCCACGAAAATCTTCGGAATGACCTGTTGCTCCAGTGCCAGAAATTCTGCCGGGTCTCTAAAGAAGTTCGTGACGCCGATCAGCAGGTCGTGAAATAATGCTTCGACTTCCGGCGGATTCTGATGCAAATACTTGACGTAGTTATCAATCAAGCCGATCTGCTGGACCGCCATGCGGCGTTCGATCCGACGCTGGATTGTGCTCGGCTTGTAATGAGAAAAATCGTGTCCGGTTGTCGTCCACAGAGCAGCGAAGATCTTTTTCATGGAAACGTCAGCGGGGTGTGCATCTAACCCCGCTTCCGACTGCCATGGCAGCGTTCTGAATGCCATCGAAACATACGCCAGGAGTTGTGCTGGCATGTCAGCCGGTGCCAATTGGTAGTCGACCAGTCCCGTGGCGATCGCACTGCGAGGCATGCTGTCGAATTCGGCTGATTCCGGCGTTTGGGCGATCACCATTCCGGCTTCGCTTTTAATGGCCTTCACGCCCTGAGCGCCATCACTTGCTGTGCCGGAAAGGATGATGCCGATCGATCGCTGATGCTGATCCAGTGCGAGTGATCGAAAGAAGAAATCGATCGGAAGACGGTGGCCTCGCAAGGCTGATGGTTCGAGAAGTTGCAGAGTTCCGTTCATTAAGGCCATGTCGTAGCCCGGCGGGATGATGTAGACGCAGTTCATTTTGATCGACATGCCGTCTTCGGCTTCGAAAACGGGCATCCGAGTGCCGCGACTCAGGATTTCAACCAGAAGGCTTTCATGATCGGGTGCCAGATGCTGCACCAGCACAAATGCCATGTTTAAATCCTGGTCGGCTGGCAGCGCCGAGAAAAAGGCTTGAAAGGCTGCTAAGCCTCCGGCCGATGCTCCGATGCCGACGATCGGGAACCCTGCGGATTGAATCATCTCCGTCGTTTGGGACTCGGACGACAGTCCTTCATCGTTTTTCCGGTTCAAGGGTAGATTGCGTTGCTGATCAGACAATTCAT
>JANMEV010000210.1:0-5094 GCA_031377305.1 Planctomycetota bacterium
TGGGATTCTCGATGCTGCTCAAAGCCTCGGGGCATGATGTGCGAACCGCCCACGACGGATTGTCGGCCGTTGAGAAGGCAATCGAATATCGCCCAGACGTCGTCCTGCTGGATATAGGATTGCCAGGGCTGAATGGATACGAAGTCGCCAAGCGATTGCGCCAGCACCCGGATCTTGAGAACACCGTTCTGATCGCCCTGACCGGTTACGGCCAGGATACGGACCGACTAACTTCTCAGCAAGCGGGCTTCGATCATCACCTCGTAAAGCCCGCGAGATTTGACCAGCTCAAGAAAATTCTGGCCACCGTTCAGGATGGATTGAATGTGTAGGGAGCAAAAGTGAGCTGCAAGGCGCTAGCCGCGGGTGAATGTCTCAAAATGCATGGGAAACACCCGCGGCTAGCGCCTTGCGGCTCACGAGATCGTCCGCTTTCCTGCGTTGTTTTGAACAAGAAAGAATCAGATGTCCACAAGCGAACACAAACCACTGCGGGTCCTTGTTGTCGACGACAATCGAGACGGGGCTGACGCGCTGGGGTTGTTACTGGAAGAGCTCGACAACGAAGTGCATGTCACATATGGCGGTGTTCAGGCGCTGGACGTGGCAACAGCATTTCGTCCTGATCTGATGCTTGTCGATCTGATGATGCCCGGAATGGATGGTTGCACACTCGTCACCAGATTTCGTCAGATTCCGGCGTTTGCCGACATGAAGATTGTCGCCATCACGGGCCAGAAGGGCGATGAATATCATGCGATGGCGATGAAAGCGGGATGTGATCTCGTGCTGTACAAGCCGGTCACACTGGCCGCCGTGCGGATGGTTTTGGCGAATATCACTCCCATTGCAACCAGTAAAAATCCACCTCCGATGAAGCCGCGTGCTGCCGCACAACCAGCGACGGATCGACGACTGCCGATTGGTGAAGCTCGTAAAATTCGCAGCGAACGCCCATCGAAAACTCTCACGCAGGCCGAAAGCGAAGCGGCGATTTGTGACGGCATCATCCGGTTCCAGGACGAGTATCTCGGCTGGCGTTCTGAGCGGATTCAGGCTCATCTGATCAAAGACATGCTGATTGTTCGCATCATGGGTGTGCTGACGCTCGCCGAAAGGCAGCTCGGGAAATCAACCTCGCCGGAACGCGGCCGAGATCTCATCAAACAGACCAGAAAGCAACTCCTGGAGATCGCTCGGCCGATGTTGGAGTCACTCGTTCATGAAGCTGCGGGAGTGAAGGTTCGCAGTATGCACCATGACATCAGCACGGTGACTGGTGAAGAAATTGTGGTATTTTCGCTCACCGAGGCACCGCGATTTCAATGACACAAGCATCTGCAGAAAACTGAACCTGTGGCACCCTCGCCAGATGATCTTCTTCGGTTGATCGATTGGACGCGGAAGCCAGATCCAGTTTTCTCAGATGCAATTGTTAACGTGTTTGTCGTTTCTTTTAGCGGTTGATTTAGTGAGCCGCAAAGCGCTAGCTGCGGGTGAATGCGAGACGGCACAACGAGCAACCCGCGGCTAGCGCCTTGCGGCTCAGGTGATGGACTCGAACAACAACAGGAATTTCAATAAATGCAGTTGCCGGAAATGAAAAGTCGATTTGGCCGATTGATGTGCTGGCCGAAGAGCGGTTGCAAGGACGTCAATCACACGAGCGTCGTGGAAGAGCTTCCTCTGCGGGCCGAACTGCTCAACGTCGAACAGATGGAGCGGCATGCGCGAGCGATCGCCGGCGTTCATCGACTTTCAACCGGATTCGCGCCCGATAGATTGCTGCCTCGACTGGCAGAGAATGAACGGGTCCTTGTCGATACATACGACTTGATCGCAGCCGCGGCGGCGAAGAACCGCCGGATTGCACCAGCGGCCGAATGGCTCCTGGATAATTTTTACCTGATCGAGGAACAAATTCGATCGACCCGACGTTTGTTGCCTCGGTCTTACAGCGGCGAACTGCCTCGATTGGCGAACCATCTTCAGGCGGACTATCCGCGGGTCTACGATATCGCTCTGGAGCTGATCACACATACCGACGGACGAATGGACGCCGCAAGGCTTACCGGGTTCCTGACGGCCTATCAATCAGTCGTTCCATTGAAACTTGGCGAGCTCTGGGCGTTGCCTTTGATGCTGCGACTGGCCTTGATTGAGAACCTTCGCCGCGTCGCTGTGCGGATTTCGCAGGGACGCTGCGATCGCGATCAGGCCAGCGACTGGGCCGAGCAAATGATTCGCACCGTCGAACAGAAGCCGACCGATCTGGTTCTTGTCCTGGCCGACATGGCGAGAGAAAATCCTCCGTTGTCCGGCGCGTTTCTAGCCGAGCTGACTCGTCACCTGCAGGGACAGAATCCAAATTTTTCGTTTGCCAGCAGTTGGCTGGAGCAGCGTCTGGCCGATCAGGGGCAGACCACCGAACAGCTCATTCTTGCCGATGGACAAGCTCAGGCAGCCGACCATGTCTCCGTCGGAAACAGCATCACCAGCCTGCGATTTCTGGCAGTCAACGACTGGCGCACGTTCGTTGCCGATCAGAGCCTTGTCGAACAGACGCTTAGCCGAGATCCCGCCGGCGTTTACTCGGGAATGGACTTCGCCACGAGCGACCGATATCGCCATGCGGTCGAAGCGATTTCACGCCGATCGACGTGTTCAGAATACGACGTCGCTCAGCGAGCTGTGCAGTTGGCACAGGCGGAAGCGTCAGTCCAGTCACATCAGCGAACCAACCACGTTGGATATTTTCTCGTCGATCAGGGGCGACCAGCACTCGAACGTCTTGTTCACATGCGGCTGAATGCGGGTGTTGTGATCGAGAAGTTTCGACGACGCTTTCCGTTCTTCATTTACGCCGTCTCCATGGTGTCGCTCACTGCGGCGATCATTGCCATCGTCTGGCTTTCCAGCAAGGGAGAACGACCTGGTCCGTTGTTGCTTTGGTTGCTGGCAATTCCCGTTCTGATGTCGGCTGGGCAGATGGCGATTGGATTGGTCCACTGGGTCATGACGGCGATCCTGAGTCCTCAACCATTGCCTCGCATGGAGTTTCACAACGGAATACCGCCTGAACATCGAACGATGGTCGTCGTTCCAACGATGCTGTCAAACGCAGCGGCGATTGAGCGACTGCTGGAAGGATTGGAAATTCGCTATCTCGCCAATCGTGAAAGTTGCCTGCACTTCGCACTCTTGACGGACCTTGAAGACGCACCTCAGGAAACCCTGCCAGGCGATGCTGTCCTTGTTCAACAAATCTCTGACGGCATCGCGGAGCTGGCCCACAAGTACAAGCATGACCGAGACGACATTTTCTATCTGATGCACCGAAGTCGTCGCTGGAATGCTCAGGAACACACGTGGATGGGCTATGAGCGAAAGCGGGGAAAGCTGGCCGATCTGAACGCAACACTTCGCGGAGCCAGGGGACGGTTTTCGAACATCGTCGGTGAGAGCGACATTCTGCAGCAGGTTCGGTACGTCATCACGCTCGATACAGACACGCAACTGCCTCGCGATTCGGCCTGCGAAATGGTTGCGGCGATGGCTCATCCGCTCAATCGCCCGGTTCTGAATGCAGCGGGCAATCGAGTGATTCACGGTTACACCATTCTGCAACCTCGAGTCGGCGTCAGTCTTCCCAGCGCGTACCGATCGTGGTTCGTGCGACTCTTTGGCGGTGATCCCGGAGTTGATCCTTATACGCGAGTTGTCTCCGACGTGTATCAGGATCTGTTTGCCGAAGGCTCGTTTGTTGGGAAGGGGATTTACGATGTCGATACGTTCGATAAACGCTGCAGCGATTTCCCTGAGAACCGGATCCTGAGCCACGATCTGCTCGAAAGTTGCTACTGCCGCTCAGCACTTTTGACGGATGTCATTCTGTACGAAGACTATCCGTCCAGTTACACCGCCGACGTGGGCCGAAGACATCGGTGGATGCGTGGCGACTGGCAGATTGCAGCATGGCTGATGCCGCGAGTTCGTAACTTCGAGTCCGGTCGGGTTGGCAACCCGATCTCGTCGTTGTCGCGATGGAAGATCTTTGACAACCTTCGCCGCAGCGTGGTGCCGATCTCCATGCTGGCCGTGTTGCTGCTGACATGGTTGATGGCTCCGGTGACGCTGGCCTGGCAGGCGACGGTCTTTATTGTGCTGGCTGTGACTCTGCCGTCGATGCTCACGGCGCTGAAAGACGTCGCAATGAAACCGACGGGTCTTCCGGTCTTGACGCATCTGATGACGGCTGCGGCTGCAATGGTCCGTCCGTTCGCTCAGTGTCTGTTCACGTTGCTGTTTCTTCCTTACGAAGCCTTCATCAGTCTTGACGCCGTCGTGCGAACGCTGGTGCGAGTTCACTGGACCAAATCGAAACTGCTGGAGTGGAAAACGTCGAGCGACAGCGATCGCAGTGCTCGCTCGGATCTGCAGGGCTTCTTTCGAGCCATGCTGGTCGCGCCTGTCATTGCTGCGGTGATCCTCATCTGGCTGATCCTGCTGCGCCCGGACGTTGCGAAGATCGCCGGGCCGTTGCTGGTCTTGTGGTTCGTTTCGCCGGCCGTTGCGTGGTGGCTGAGTCGACCGATTGTTCCGGCGCCAGTGAAGCTGTCGCCGAAGCAACGAGTGTTCCTCAGACACACGGCGCGGAAGACGTGGCGATATTTTGAGACCTTCGTCACTGCCGACGACAACTGGCTGCCGCCGGACAACGTTCAGATGAATCATGGAGAAGTGATCGCCTCTCGAACCAGCCCAACGAATATCGGAATGGCGCTGCTGGCCGATCTGGCGGCGTACGACTTTGGCTACATCTCTGCCGGCTGTCTGCTGGATCGTACTCGAAAGACCTTCAGCACAATGTCGAAGATGGAGCGCTATCGAGGTCATCTGTTCAACTGGTACGACTCGCAAACGCTGGTACCGCTGGCTCCGCAGTATGTTTCAACCGTTGACAGCGGAAACCTCGCCGGACAGTTGTATGTCCTTGGCAGCGGCTTCCGACAACTTGAAGACGCGGGCATTCTTCCCCGTCGAATTTGCGACGGCCTTGCGGACGCACTGGGCGTTCCTCTGGATGAAGCAACA
>JANMEV010000254.1:0-3692 GCA_031377305.1 Planctomycetota bacterium
GATTTCCGGTTCCGGCTGACAAAGCAGTCTTCAGACGAGCAATCTCGGACTGAACCTGAGCGGCAGAGAGCCCGCCGATTTCGCCCCAGAGCTTTTCTACGGACGCCGTGATCGAATCGTCGTTGTGCATCAACATCTTGCGAATCGCTGACGTTGTCACTTTTTCTCTGTCAATCGCGCCCGCATCGATTGCGGCCAGAAGCTGCTTTGACCACACCGTTCGACTGACCAGCAAAGCCTCGGCTGCAAGCTGAGGTTCCTCAGCGAGGCCGTTGAAGCGACTCAGTACATCGACAGCGACGTTTGCTGCGTCGTAGTTCTGCAAAGCCGCCAACGTGCTGGCAAGGATCGCAGAGTCCTGTTCCAACTTCAAAACGTCCTGCAGGACCGGTAGCAGTTCGGGCTGATGAGTCTGTCCACTGACTTCAATCAGTTGCTGCCGAATGTCTCGGGACGCTGCCGTATCGCGAATCGTCTTCATGGCTTCTGCGACGGCATCGGGCTGCCCCTGGCGAAATCGCAGTGCAAGTGTTCCGCCGCCGCTTTTTGAGATCGAAGTGACCAGAGCTTCCGGAATGCCGGCAAGGCTTCGGCCCTGAAACGCCTCTTCAAATCCCTTCAGCAGACGGTCGACACTGGCTTTTCCGGGAGCCGCATTCAGCAGTGTCGCAGCACTGAGCAGATCGCTCCGAGTGCCCGCGAGGGCGTAACGTTTCATGAGCCGCTCGGCAACATACTGAGCAACCAAAGGACGTTCCCATGTTGCAGACTCGGACAACAGTTGCTTCACGATCTCATCAACCGACGTGCGTCCCACTTGCGATTCGATCGCCCACCATACCAACAGCGGTTGATGGATATCCGCCGCATCTTCATCAAAGTGAAGCAGCTTACGGATGATCGGCAACGCCAATTCCGGTGGAAGACGCCGAGCCGAGCAGGCCATTTGCTTGCGGACGTCAATGTAGGGTTCGTTGCTGGCAACATCAGCAATCGCAGCGGCCACTTCTGACGGCATCGCTCCATGATCACAACTCAGTCGCACCGTCCACGCTCGCACAAAGGGATCGGGATGACGAAGTTGTTTGATGGCAGCGGCGTCATTAAAACCTCCGCAGGCGTTCAGAGCCCACAGGCGCTCCAAAGCCGACTGCCCGGTCGCCGCCGCGAGTTCCGTTTCCAGCGTAGCAATTGCCGTTGCGTCGCGGTGATCTCCAAGAAGTCGAATCGCAGTTTGGCGATGCCACTTAGACGGATGGTCGAGCAGCTTGATCAAGTCGGCTGTCGAAAGTTTTGCGTAGTCGGATGGAACATGGCTTGGAGGGCTGACGCTTTTCCTCTCGGCTGTGTCGGTCAGCTTGTAAATACGGCCTGTGGTCTTGTCGACGCGACCGGCGTAGTGACTGCTATGGTCGATGCGTTGTTCGTACATGTCAGCGATGTAGACATCTCCATCCGGCCCCGTTTTGATATCAACAGGCCGGAACCATGGATCGTCCGTTTTCAGCACTCGTTCGATGTCTTCGGTCTCAAACGAAGATTGATAGGGCTTGAAGTTGCTCAACACAACCTGTCCCTGCAGTGGCTCAATACCAAACAACTGACTGCGAAATCGCTGTGGCAGAATATTCTCTTCGTAGATGATGAAGTTGTGACTAAACCTCGCGGCACTGTGATGTTTGATGTTTTCAAAGAAGCCGAACGAATACAGGTTCGACAGAGGTCCGTGCTTGCCGAATCCTTTTCGATAGTAACCGCCCTGCACATAATGGAAGCCACGAGTATCGCCGCCGTTGTGGCCCGAATAGATCCGACCCTTTTCATCGATCTCGCAACCAAAAGTATTGCCTCCGCCTTCCGCAAAGATTTCGTAGATTTGCTTCTCCGGATGATATCGCCAGATCAATTGACCCAGCGAACGCACAGGCGGCTCCTTGCTGCCAGGCTTCTTCACGATGCCGGTCACGGTGCTTCCCTGGCCGCCGTACAACCATCCGTCGGGACCGAATCGCAGACTGTTGATCACCGAGTGCGAATCTTCGATGCCAAAGCCTTCAAGCAGAACTTTCGGATCACCATCCGGGATGTCATCTTTGTCAGCATCCGGATAGAAAAGCAGGTATGGCGGGTTCGTCACAAACACTCCACCGCGGCCAATCGCGAATGACGTGGCGAGGTTCAATTCATCAACAAAGGTCTTGTGCCGATCGTAGACGCCATCACTGTCAGTATCTTCGTGAACACTGATCCGATCGGCTCCCTTGTCATGATGCGGAGGTGCTGGCGGCACTTTGTCGTACACGGACCGAAGAAACGTATCGCGGCTCAACATTTTCAAGCCGGCAATATCCGGATACTGCCGATATTCCATGACCCACAAGCGGCCTCGTTCATCCCACGACATAAACAGCGGCTGGGCGATTTCGGGATCGCTCAGCACTAACTGCACCGACAAATCGTCGGGCGTTTTGAAGTGCGTCACGGCTTCCGTGGGACTCAGCGGATCGGTGTCGCCGTTGCGACGAGCGACATACTTTTCGATGTCGTCAACCGCATCCATTTTCAGGTAGACACCTTTCGCCACAGCGTCGGCTTCGCTCATCGGCTTGTCGTTGTCCCAATCAAATTCTTTCGGAGTCGCGTTTGCCCAGGCGATGTCATCGCCGGGACGGTACTGCCAGACGCCTTCCAGTCGAAACGCCTGCTTCGACGCTTCGTTCATCAAAACCGGCGGGGCGACGCTGAAGTTCGGCCGCGGATCATTTTGGTAGACTCGAATAGCGATGGTCAGGAAACCGCCGGCCTTGATCAGTGAAGGGTCAACCGCATAGCGACCTCGTTCGCCCAAACCGCTTCGAAACTGAGGAGGAAACGTGCCCGTTGCGCCGACAGGCTGACCGCCCACATAAGCCGCTCGAGCATCATCAAGGGCTTCGCTGAACAACGTGAGTTTCTGTCCGTTCCAGTCCTGTGGAATCTTCACGAGTGCTCGATACCACGAGTAACCATTAATCGGAGCCAACTCTCCAGTCGGCACACCTCGCCAGGCATCTGGCACCGTCTGAGTCTTCCAGTCTCCAGCGCTGGCGACAATGGTGACAATCAGACAATTTGCAACGAATGCAATCAGCGCGGCAGGACGCGGTCGAAAACAAAGTCGATTCATCGGCAGGCCTTCGGAGAGAAGGGAAGAAAATGGCGGGCACCCCGGATTATCCCGGTGTCGTTCCATCTTCAAAGCCACAACGCCGAAGTTCTTTTCAGACAGCCAAGTTTTTCATCGCGCGCCACCCACGAGGCAACGCCGAAAACCTGATGCGATTGCTACTGGCGACGAAGGCGTTTCTCTTTGTGGTGGAGCCGCGTGATCTACAACCTTGTCGCGAGTCCGTACTTTTCCGATGTCTTGTTGAACTTCGCTCGGAGGGCTTCTCCCAGATCGATGCCGAGGTCCATGGCGATCAGGTCAACGCAGACGAGGACGTCGGCGAGTTCTTCCTGAAGATCCTGAGTGCCAATCTTGCCGCCGACCATTCCCAGACGAGAGCGTTCGATTTTCTTGAGCTCATTGCAGACTTCTCCTGCTTCACCAGCGAGTTCCAGTCCTCGAAACGAGAGCGGAATCACCGCGCCGTTCGCCCATTCAACATGACGCTTCTCATTGGCGTCCCGCAGTTCCTGTAGATCCATTT
>JANMEV010000259.1:0-8185 GCA_031377305.1 Planctomycetota bacterium
TCGGATCTTCTTGATAATTGCTTCGAACACGCTTTCGATGTTCAAGCCCACTTTCGCGCTGACTCGCAGTGCTTCGGTCGCATCGAGTCCAAGGATGGTCTCGACCTCTTCGAGCACTTCGTCGACTCGAATCACGGGCAGGTCGATTTTATTCACGACCGGGATGATTTCCAGATTAACGGCAATCGCGGCGAACGCATTCGCAACCGTTTGAGCCTGGACGCCCTGGAACGCATCGATCAACAGCAGTGCACCTTCACAGGCGGCCAAGCTGCGGTTGACTTCGTAATGGAAGTCGACGTGGCCGGGAGTATCGATCAGGTTCAGCTCATACTTTTCGCCATCCTGGACCCAATTGATCGTGACCGACCTTGCTTTGACCGTAATACCTCGTTCGCGTTCGATATCCAGGTCATCCAGAATCTGCGATCGAAATTCACGCTGAGTGATCGTGCCGCTCTTTAGCAGCAGTTGATCCGCGAGTGTGCTCTTGCCGTGGTCGATGTGGGCAATGATACTGAAATTACGAATGAACTTTGGGTCCATGTGTGCACAAACAAGAGTTCAAAGGGGGAAGACGAACCCGATGAGGGCTCATCCTTTGCAAAAACTGAAAATCGCCTTCTAGAGACGACGATCGATAGCGTCCCTTCATTCAAGCGTCGGTTTTGAGCCGAGGTTGGAGATCCGTCGACTTAACGGCATCGAAATCAGGGAGGTCTGCGTATGGTAGCGCAGAACAGCATGTTTGGTCGAGCCCTGAGCGCTCGGATTCGCACGTCCGGAAAGGAGTTTCGGCCCGGTTTTGTGAGAAAAATGGAACGAATCCTCAGTTGGACTCAGACAAGCAACCATCGTTTTCAGGCAAGACTCGGACCACCAATCACCTTTCTTAAGATACCGTCTCAGCGTCAACGACCGGCTGTCTGAGGTTATTGATGCCCGCCGGTGGAAGACTGAATGGCTCAGAACGACGTGAATTCCGATCCGTTCCGTTATTCGCAATACTTGACTATCATGTCGAGACCTGGACATGGTTGGAATGCAACGAACTCACTTCACGCCAGACTTTTGTTTCGAACTGGCACTAAGGCTTGGCTCCCGATTCTCCAGTGGTCTCTTTTGGCAATCCAGTTCATCTTGGGAGCGAGGCTTCCAGCTTTCCAGCCGTGGATAACAACAATTTCTTCGCCGCACGATGTCTTTTGAAGATCGACAACTGGACACTTAGGGGCGGTCGGACCGCCTTCAAAATAGTCAAAAACACAGCCATTTTGAAGTGGGAAAAACGTAGTGATTCAGCCAATTGTCTGTCCGGTTTGCGGAAAAATTTCAGGAGAACTTGCCGAAGGAACAAAGTCGGCCACGCCATTCTGCAGTGATCGCTGCCGAAAAATCGATTTCTTCCGCTGGTTTGATGGTCGTCACCAGATCGTCGAAGAGCTAACGCTTGAATCTTCAGGGTTCGGCGCTGAACACGAATTGAAGGACGACGAGGGCACAGAACTCGATTCGTACGTTTAGTAAAGGTGTTCGTTCAGGCAAAAAGCGTGTGACACAGATAGCCGGCCAGCGTTCTCCGCCGTGCAACTCGCACGGCTGATGCAATCGCCCGCGTTGGCAAAACCAGCCCTTCCAGGCGTTTCGCCGGAATTCAGCCGCCCAAAGGTTCAGGATCTCAAAATCCAATTGTGGCCGTCAGACGCCAGGTCGATGACAGAGACGGGGCGGTGGGGTACAACCCTCCAAGAGTCGCTGCGCCGTTTGCGGCCGAACAGATGATGCGGTTGACCAGTTCCGTCAACCGCAAAAAAGGCGGAGTTCTGCCGCCTGATTCGGCTGAAAACCTGTTGCGAGTGCCCTGACAGAGGTTCATCATACGGACCGGCTTTGAGAAATTGGTCGAGTTGGGTGCTGCTGCTCTCGGCATAGTTAGTTAAATCCGGCTCCATCGTCATAGTCCTTGCGTTTCACGTCGTCGGTATCGCACGTCGAACATTTTGTTCGCCTCGTGCCCTGAGTGCTTTGATTTCTTTGAATGAGGTTTGCCAAACCATGTCAGGACGTCCTTCCCGTCGCAAATCACTGCTTGAAATCCTAAAGGGAACTCTAAAAAAGAACTTGCACTCCCGTCGACGTGAGTCCAAGACTTTCAAAGGGCCATTTGAGTCTCTTGAGAGTCGCTTGGTGCTTTCGGCACAGTACGTGGCGAACCATGTGCTCCTGGGAATGGACACGACTGCCGTGGACTCCGCGTTGTTGGTCGAGAGAGCTGAGGACCTCGTTGCTGGTTCGCAAGTGAAACCGCTAGGGAATTACGGCATTTTCCTGATGACTTTGCCGTCTGGCGTGGATGCCATGGACGCGATTACGACCCTAAAGAATCAACCGGGAATTGAATACGCTGAGCCCGATTGGATCGGCAGTTGGTCCGCAACTCCAAATGACCCGAATTACAGTCGAATGTGGGGCTTGGAGAACGTTGGTCAGACAGTCAATGGTGTAATCGGTACTTCTGATGCCGATATTGATGCCGACCTTGCCTGGAACACATCGACGGGGAGCTCGTCGGTTTTGGTCGCTATCATTGATAGCGGAATGGACTATCTTCATCCGGATCTTCAAGCGAATGTTTGGACCAATGCCGGCGAGATTGCCGGAAACAACGTCGATGACGACAACAATGGTTACATCGACGATATCAACGGATACGACTTCGGTAGCGGCGACGCGGACCCCATGGACTTTGTTGGGCACGGTACTCACGTAAGTGGAACAGTAGGTGCCGTTGGAAACAACGGAATCGGTACTGTTGGAGTCAACTGGAACGTATCGATGATGGGCCTGAAGATCGGGACCGATTTGGGTGGCCCTACGAATGCTGGAGCAATCGCCGCGATCAATTACGCAGTAAGTATGGGAGCGGTTGTTTCAACGCACAGTTACAGCGTTAACCCGACGCAGGCGCTTCAAACCGCGATCATCAATGCGAGAACGAACAACCACATTATTGTCGCTGCGGCAGGAAACTCATCCAGCAATACAGATTTTCAGCCAAGCTATCCTGCAAGTTACCCACAGGACAACATTATCGCTGTGGCTGCAACGGACCAGAATGACAATCTCGCCAGCTTCTCAAGCTATGGAGCTTTCAGCGTAGATATCGGTGCACCTGGCGTAAACATCTGGAGCACAACGCCGCGCGCCGGTTCGTTATTCTATCAGGCAAACTACGACTACAGTGACGGAACGTCGATGGCTACGCCTGGCGTAGTTGGGGCTGTAGCTCTTTTGAGAAGTGTTGCGCCGACGGTGCCGTATACGACCATCACCAACGCTCTTTATTCGGGTTCGGACAAGATTCCATCGTTGACGGGTCGAGTGTCATCGGGCGGGCGATTGAATGTCAACAAAGCCCTCCAACTCCTTAATCCTGCCATTCTTTCTGTGAGTCCAGGCTCAATCCGGGAAGACGCTGGTGCTTCGGCGGCAACGATAACAGTGCGTCGTGCGGCATCAAACATCAACACAACGTTGGTTCTCGACGTGACATTTGATGACGCTTCGGAAGTCGCACTCCCAACACTCGGGGGGCTGACGCAAATTACAATTCCTGCAGGTCAGAACCAGATCACAATTCCGGTAAATGCCATCGATGACACCTTGCTCGACGGACTTCAAACTGTCACGTTCACTTTGCTGAACAACGGTTCCGTCCTGAATACAGCTCAACTGACCGTTGCCGACGTAGAGTCACTTTCCATTAGTGTAAACCCGACGACCATTCTGGAAAACGCTGGTGCTAACGCTGGCACTGTCACCGTTACTCGCAGTAACACTGACACGTTTCCTCCCGATACATATGCAATCGTCAACAACCAGTTGCTTCGACACACCTACCAGGGAACTCTTGTTTCCACAACCAACGTTGCCTGGCCAGCGGGAGTTCGACCGATTGGCGAGGATGCACATGACCTTGTCATCCTTCAGAACGGTCGCATCGCTGTCTTTAATGGCACAACTCAGGGCAATGTGAGTATCTTCAACCCTGCGACATCCACTTGGCAGCATTTCTCCATCCCCGGGCTCTCGACCAGCACGACTGACGTGGCTCTCGGCGGCATCACAGCATGGGGAAATTACGTCTTCTTGTCAGACATGCAGAACACGAACGGTGACCCGTTCGGAGCAGTTCGTCTGGACCTGACGTCCGGCGCAATTACTCGGTTTGCCACAAAATCACTCGGAGATCGCCTGTTCGTCAAAGACATTTTCGCCGATTCGATCAACGAGATTGATCCCGCGACGGGAGCTACGGTCAACACGATCCCAATGCCGATACAAAGCACATTTGGCTTTAATACAGGAATGGCATTTGACGGAACCAACCTTTGGGTGCTGGCGGGGCCGATTGGAAACGACAAAATTTACCAACTGGATGCCAACACTGGCGCGATCAAAGACATCCATCAGTTGGGTGGGAGTACTGAATGGGACGGTCTGGCCTGGCTTAATGGTTACCTCTATGCTCAGGACAGTTTCATACAGAACCGGATTACGGTTTACGACCCGGTTTCGAAGCGAGTCGTCGATACCTTCCAGATTGATAGAAATATTTCCGGAGGGCTGGCGGGAATTACCGGTCCAAATGCACTGATATCAGCTTCGACGTTTACCAATCCATCGACGGGCAACTACGATCTCTACGAAATCGATCCAGCGAACGGTGCAATTCGTTACGTGTTTGACAGTGGGTCGAATTCAACTCCGTATGGCATTGGTGCTGCCGGTAACCAGATCTACGTAGGTGTCTTCCAGGGCTCAAATCTCCGAGTACTCAATCGCACGCGAACATTCGATCGTCTTGTCCCGATCAGCACAGTTGGCGTTCCCGGCGTTTTCGCAATCGGCGGCGATGATATTCAGGGGCTGACAACGACCAAGTTCCGATATCGTGATATCTACGCGGGGCTGGACGATCAGCTCTACGTGCTGGATACGGCCGGTTTGAAAGTCGGTCGCTACAATCCAGAATCATTGGAACTCGACACGTTCTTCACAGTCGCCAATCAAATCAATGCCGTGGCCGTGGCAGCCGATGGAACTTTATGGGGAGCCGGTGCGAACGGCACTTTATACCACTTCAGCGATACAGGAACGCTGTTATCGTCGCTAGTGACCGGAAATGCCGAGTTGATCGATATCGAACTCAACATTACAGGACTGATCCTGTTGACTGGTCGCGATGGGTCTGTCCTGCAAACGAACACCTCCCTTGTTGCCCCAACATCATTTAGTGCAGGCACATCAGTGGCCTTTGTGACGCTTGGACGATTCCAAACGTTACCATCCGGGGCTGTTGTGGTTCAGTTGACAAACAGCGATTCGTCGGAAATTTCAATTCCACTGACGGTCACTATTCCAATTGGACAACAGTCTGTAACGGTACCGTTAGGCGCTGTTGATGACAATATTCTTGATGGGACTCAAACGGTCACCATCACAGCATCGGCTCTTGGTTACTCCAACACTCCAAGCGACACAATCAATGTTTTGGACGCCGAGACTCTTGGCGTGGACATCATCGCCGCTCAGATCAAGGAGTCGTCCGGTCCAGCGGCAACGCAAGTCAAAGTCTTCCGCACCAACGTGGATGGCCCGTTCAACTCAACATTCCGAGAACAGTCAAAGTATTCAAATCCGACGCAAAGGACGATTCTGGATAACGACAAGACGACGTCGACCATCACGATTCCATCCGAGGTGTCACGCCTGACCGACGTCAACGTCACAGTGGACATCAACCATTCATGGTTGTCAGATTTGGACATCTATCTGATTAGCCCCAATGGCACGCGTGTTGAACTGGTGACAGACCTCAACCGTAATGAACCTTACCTAACGAACACCATATTCGATGACCGTGGGCTCATCAGCATCCTCGCCGGTAGCTCGCCGTTTACCGGAACATACCGACCTGAAGGTTCGCTGGCGGGTCTGAATGGTGAAAATCCATCTGGACTCTGGACTCTGGAAATCACGGACGACAACCAGACGGACTTTGGCACTCTGTTTTCGTGGTCGATCGACATCGCGACGGTGGGCTTTGCCCCACAAGCCGTAAACCTGACTCGCACGGGAGCCACAGGGAAGATTGGAGTGCAAACAACGGTAACGATTCCGGCAAACCAGGCGGAGATCTTTATTCCGCTTAATGCAATCGACAACACTCTGCTCGACGGAACGCTTGTCGCTGGAGTTCAGGCGTCTGCGACGGCTCTGGGATATGACTTCAGCGGAGACGATGTCACAATTCTGGACGATGAGACGTTGTTGTTCAGCGTCAATCGAACCAGCGTTTCAGAAGCGGCCGGAACCGCTGCGTTGACGGGCACAGTGGAACGAAAGAATACCGACATTTCGCAGCCCTTTACTGTCTCTCTCACCAGCAGCAACACGTCGAAGTTGACCGTGCCTGCGTCTGTGACGATTCCTGCGTTTGCAACGTCAGTCAGTTTTGACGTTGATGCTGTCGATAACACGATTTTTGATGGCGATGTCACGGTTACTCTGACCGTCTCCGCTCCAGCTTATGGTGCGGACAAAACTGCTTCCGTCGTTGTCACAGACCTTGAACCAAGTCTTTCGCTGACCACGACATCATCACTTGTGCGTGAAGATTCTGGATCGTTTGTCCTGACGGTAAGTCGGCTCGATCAGTCAGATATGACTCAGGCGATGACGGTTAACCTTTCGCTTGCAAGTCTTCCATCCGGTGGCCCACTGTCGCTTTCGATTCCCGCGTCCGTCACAATTCCGGCGAATGCAACCAGTGCGACCGTCTCTGTCACGGTCCTTGACGATGCTTTGCTGAACGGCACTCGCAGTTTCAGGATCACGGCAGCGGCTGCGGGGATTGCAACCAGTTCAAAGGATATCCAGGTTTCTGATTTTGAAACGCTGATTTTGACTTTCGACAAGTCCGAGTTTCTCGAAAACGGCGGAGCGAAAGCGGCGAAGGGGACGGTACGGCGAAGCAATACGGATACGTCTTCCCCGCTCATTGTCACGCTCACAAGTAGTGATCTCACTGAAATCACCGTTCCGGTAACAGTGACTATCCCAGCGAACGCCGCCAGTGTGTCTTTTGACATCGCGGCCATCGATGATTCGTTGCTGGATGGCACTCAGAATGTCGCAATCACGGTAGCGTCCGCCGGGTATGAATCAGCCACTGCCAATCTGGCCGTGTTGGATCATGAACCACCGGTTATCACGGGCCCTGCAGCCTCGACACCATCAGCAAAACCGACCGTCACCTGGCTCCCTATCACCGGAGCATTGAGATACGAACTACAGATAGCCAATATTAGTTCCAACGTCCGGCGATTGGTACTCACAGCCGACGTGACCGGAACCACGTTTACCCCTCCTGAACAACTCGGAATCGGCCGGTATCGCGTTTGGGTTCGCGCCGTCGATAGCACTACGGAAATACGTGGTTTTTGGAGTGTCGGCAGAGACTTTACGATTGTCACCGCACCCACGATTATTGCTCCATCAGTTTCCGGAACTACCGCTGCCCCGACATTCCCAACGATTTCCTGGACTGCTGTTGCGGATGCCCCGCGGTATGAGCTTTGGGTCAACAATGTGACAACGGGTGCGATAAAGGTCATCTCGAAGACGGGACTGATTTCGACAAGTTACATCTCCACGGAGGGACTCGGTTCCGGAACCTATCGTGCCTGGGTTCGAGCCTCTAACTCGTTTAATGAGTTTGGGAATTGGAGCACCCCGGTGACCTTCACCGTGCTCGCGGCTCCTGCAGTGCTTTCACCGACTACAGGAGGAACATTTGATCGGACTCCGACGATCACATGGAGCTCTGTTTTCAGTGCGACCACTTATGACATTATGGTTACCGCCACGCCGTCCAACACCGTTGCTTACCGAAACCAATCGGTCACCGGAACGACGATCACTCTTCCGAACGACTTGGTAAACGGGGACTTCACGATCCTTGTTCGAGCCCGAAGCGGGACGTTTTTGAGTAACTGGTCGTCACCGCGTGTGATTTCTGTTGGTACTCCACCGCGGATTTCAACACCACTCAACAATGCGACCGTCAGTAACATCGATGCGATCTGGTTCAACGGCGGGCAGGTGTGCTGCGCCGGGTCGC
>JANMEV010000307.1:0-4577 GCA_031377305.1 Planctomycetota bacterium
TCAGGGCGAGGCGAAAGCCCACGAATTTGCCGCGGTACAACGGTACCAAGTCGCTACGGAACGCCGAACGGCAATTCCCGGCGCCGACGACCCAACTGCCGCCTCGAATCACCCGCTCGGAGCCCTCTGGTGGACCAACAGGATCGGCTACTGTTTCCTTGGGATAAGCACTGTGCACATCCGCACACCACTCGATGACATTGCCATGCATGTCGTGCAAACCCAGGGCATTCGGTTTCTTCTGGCCAACAGAATGTACTTGACCGTCGCTGTTATTAATAATCCAGGCATAGTCACCAAGTGACTCCGCCTCATCCCCAGAACTGTAAGCTGTTTCGCTGCCCGCACGGCACGCGTATTCCCATTCCGCTTCGGTCGGTAGCCGATACCTACGTCCTTCCTGCTCGCTCAGTTTTCGGCAAAATTCGACCGCGTCATTCCAACTGATATAGGTCGCCGGATTATCTTTTCCTTCTTCAACATTTTTCTGCCCTGTCCAGGGTGTGGTCCCCATGACCTGCTGCCACTGGGATTGCGTGACTTCGGTGACGCCCATGTAATAGTCGCGAGTGATCGTCACCTCATGCTGTTGTTCATCATCCAAACGGTCTTCTTCGTTCTCAGGCGAACCCATCATGAATGTGCCAGCCGGGATCAACTTGAACTCCATGCCGAGCGTGTTCGTCTCAGTGTCGCCTACAGCATTCGGTTCCGCGGTGACGACCCCGACGCCAAAGTTCGCTGCATCCAGGAGGTTTCCTTCTCCTAGCTCTCCTGTTGCAGTTGAAATCGCCCCATAAGCAAACCGTACGGTATTCCCCAACGCCTTGATTTTCTGTTCGGTCGTGCTGTCGTAAACGGCCCAGGCATCTTTCCCGGTGGTGTATTGGTTGGTATAGAGAACTGTGTCATCTCCTCCATCCAGGGCGTTGTCAGCACCGAGGTCGGTGATGGTCAGCTTCATGGTGTCATCGCCGCTGCGACCGCGATGAGCGAAGGTGAACTCGAGCACGGAGCCTGGCTGAATCCCTGGGGAATCCTGATAAAGAGTCCCATCGATGTACGCGTTGAGTTCCACGAACTGAGTACCCTCATGCGCTGCAACTTCCTTAAACCCCGTACCCCAGATTTCGAAGTGGGTGTCGGTGGTCTTCCATCCGGGCATTGTTTCGACGAGTGCGAAATCTGCCTCTTTCCCCCGTGGTTCCTCAAAGCCGGGGTTGGCCAGCCCTGTCTGTTGGTCCGTACCTGATTGAGCCTGAGCCAATGCACTTATCGCCAAAACGGCCGAAAGTGCGAATATCGCTGTGATGGCTTTTCGATTCATCGAGTTTACTTCCGAGTTAAGTGTGTAGGCTGGGGTCATTTGCTCCCAATCACGCCCACACATGAGAATGCATTCGGCCTCAAAATAGCGATGTTCAACCGAGCCGGTGGCCCGACAGGCCGCTGACGGATTTTTTGCGATTTTCAACAGAAAGCCACTTTTTTGATGCTGCCGTTGCTGGAACAACTTTTAGCCGAAAGTCAGCGTAACGCTTTTAGCCGCGACACTCAACTGGCTTGAAGAATGAGCAGCGATTCAGTCACAGGCTGGATTAACCAGCTTGCAGACAGGAATCAGCAAGCCGCCGAGCAACTGTGGCGGCATGTTGCGGTGCGATTGCAGGAGTTCGCAACACAGAGACTCGACGTGCACACCCGTCGGCACTGTGACGAACAAGATGCGGCAAACAGAGCGTTACACAGTCTGTGCCACGGCCTGAGCGAGGGCCGTATCGAGGCCGAGAATCGCGACGCTCTATGGGGCCTGCTTGCCGTCATCACATCTCGAAAAATCTCCACACAGCAGCGTTATTTGAATCGTCAGAAGCGAGGGGGAGGAGCCGTCCGAGGTGAATCCGCGTTCGCCGAACTTGGCGGGGCCGGGATCAACGAGGTTGTTGGCAACCAGTCGCCACCCGATGAGCTGGCCGTAGTGTCCGAAAGCTGCGTCCAATTGCTCGACGCGCTTTCCGACGACAATATGAAGCGAATCGTGTTGCTCAAGTTTCAGGGAAGCACGAACGCAGAAGCTGCCAGCGAACTGAATTGCACAGAACGGACCATCGAACGAAAGCTCGAACGAATCCGCCGAATCTGGATCGAGGCTGGACTGCATGACGGGCAACAGTGATGAGGGTGGGCAAAAAAATGGATGGGGAAAAAAATGGGGGAAAGACAATTTGAAAGAACAGGGTCTGTACTGCGGCCTGATTTTTTTGCCCACACATTTTTTTGCCCGATCAATGTCCACAAGAGCATCGTAACTTGGGCAAAAACATGGATGGACAAAAAGATATGGGAAAAACAATCTGAAAGAACAAGGTCGCTGCTGCGGCTTGATGTTTTTGCCCACACATTTTTTGCCCGATTCAGTGTCCACAAGAGCATCGTAACTTGGGCAAAAAAATGTCAGACTGAGGACGGATTTTTTTGCCCACACATTTTTTTGCCCAATCCAATGCCGGTAACAACATCCATCCCGATTCGCTACTTTAGCCAGCATGACTTTGGAAAGGTGGCCTACGAAGTCGTTGGACATGCATTTAGAATTCACGAATCGCTGGGAAAGACATTTCACGAATCTGTATACCGTTCCAACCTCCATCAGATTTTTGGTGAACGTTCTGTCGAAGAGATGCAGATACTCTTGACACATCAAGGTTTTGAAAAAGAACTGTTTATTGATCTCGTCGTCGATTGCGGCTGCCCATTTGAGCTGAAGGCCGCTTCGGTTCTGAGTGCCGCACACGAAAGTCAGTTGATTCAGTACCTGATGTTGACGGGGTTGTCGCATGGAAAACTGATCAACTTTGGGGCGGAACGAGTTGAACACAAGTTCGTAAATTGCCTCGAATCACCGGAGCAGCGACGACAATTTCAGGTTCTATGCCATCACTGGAACAGAGATGCGGCCGCCTCCCGATTTGAAGACGTCGTCGTATCGCTTGTACGCGACTGGGGAACAGGTTTAAAGAGATCGCTCTATTTGGAAGCGGTCGTCGCACTGCTTGGCGGAGAAGTGCAATGCCGTCGCTTCACTCAAACTCATTGGCAGGGCATTCCCACCGGGCGTCAACCGGTCGACATGATTGACGATGTCACGGCGTTTGAAATCACCTGCAAGCGACACGACCTGGAATCGTATGAGTCGCACCTTCAACGGTTTCTGACAAACACCACATTGGAATCGATTTTATGGGTGAACATCGTGTCCGGATGCGTGACGTTCAAACGGATTGGGGATCGGGGCACATAGGGCAAAAAGATGGATGGGCAGAAAAATATGAGACAAACAATTTCGAAGAACCACTCGGCTGTTGAAGACTGATTTTTCTGCCCGGATATTTTTTTGCCCAATCAATTTTTGCATTAGCATCGTAACTAGGGCAAAAACATGGATGGACAAAAAGATTGGGGAAAGACAATTTGAAAGAACAGAGTCTTTGATATGGCTTGATTTTTCTGCCCACACATTTTTTTGCCGAATTTTAGCTGCCCGATTCAGTTGCCCTGTCGGTGTTTTCCGCTGTTTGAGCATTTGAGAATTGTGACAACTCCATCTTTCTGCCAATTCATCTTCTTGCCCTATGGACGATCCCTCAATTAGGAGCCCCGCCTACCGGGCACTGACTGATCAGCAACTCTCTGAGATCGACGCACTTTGTGACCGTTTCGATCAGGAATTGGTGAAAGGAGGCGCTCCGCGCATTGAGACGTTTCTGGCAGAAACTTCGGAAGCCGCTCGAAAGGGACTGCTGGCAGAGCTGCTGGCCATGGAGGTGGAATATCGAACGAAAGAGGGAGAAGAGCCTCAGCCGAACGAATACATCCGGCGATTCCCGGAACAGAACAGTGTCATCGCCGTGGTGTTCGCTCGCGATGCCACGACGCACTACCCCGGCAAAGGCACGATTTCGCTACCGGTCAATGTTCCGCCAGTGCTGGCCAACTTCCGACTGATTGAAGAACTTGGTCGCGGCGGGATGGGCGTTGTCTGGCTCGCCGAACAGGACAAGCCGGTCAAACGTCGGGTGGCCCTAAAACTCATCAAGTCGGAATTGAACTCGAAGGAAGTCATTGCCCGGTTTGACGCCGAGAAGCAAGCCCTGGCGATGATGGACCACCCCAACATCGCGCGGGTTCTGGATGCCGGCACTACGGACGACCGTCGTCCGTACTTCGTGATGGAACTGGTCGATGGAGTTTCGATCACTCAATACTGCGACGACAACAAGCTGAGTGTCGATGAGCGACTGAAGCTGTTCGTCCCGGTTTGCAAAGCCGTTCAGCACGCTCATCAGAAGGGAATTATTCATCGCGATCTGAAGCCGTCGAATGTTCTGGTCACGGTCGTTGACGGCGAAGCGGTTCCCAAGGTCATCGACTTCGGCCTGGCGAAAGCCGTCGAACAGAATATGCTGCTGACCGACATGACAATGCAGACGGAGTTCGGCAAGGTCGTCGGTACCGTTCAATACATGTCGCCTGAGCAGGCCGAACTGAAAGGGCCGAATGCTGAGGATATTGACACT
>JANMEV010000333.1:0-2717 GCA_031377305.1 Planctomycetota bacterium
TGCCAGGAAATGGAGATGACATTGCAATGGCCTCGTCACAAACAAGCCGCGCAACAAACAGACCTCCAGCATCATAACCGCCGACTGCGCGGATGAGAACGGGCGAACTGGATTTTGCGATCCGGGGCTCACCGTTTGGACGAAACTCGCTACTTCGAAAGCGCGCTGCGAGCCCGTCCACGGTCTCAGTAACGACTCACAGAATCAACGCCAGCAGCTCCTCGGCCGATAGACGGCCCGTTGTATCCGTGCCTTCCAGCAAGCTGTCAGCGAGATCACGTTTGGTCGCGTGCAGGCCGAGGATTTTTTCTTCGATCGTACCGCGTGTGATGAAACGGTAGATCGTGACGGGACGCTGCTGACCGAGACGATGGGCTCGGTCTGCGGCCTGGTCTTCCACGGCCGGATTCCACCAGGGGTCCATGTGCAGCACGTAGTCGGCAGCCGTCAGATTCAAACCGGTGCCGCCCGCTTTCAGGCTGATCAGAAACACGTCGCCCTCGCCGTTTTGGAAGGCGTCGACACTTCGCTTGCGTTCTTTCATCGGCGTGGAACCATCCAGGTACTGATACGTAATCTTTCTGCGATCCAGCTCCGCTCGCAGAATCGCCAGATGATCCACGAACTGACTGAAGACCAATGCCTTATGTTTGTTCTCAAGCAAGTCATCAATCGTTTCTGAAAACGCCGTCAGCTTCGCACCGGGCAGCCCGCAATCCGGAAGCAGCAGGCTCGGATGACAACACGCTCGCCGCAGCCGCATGATCTCGGCGAGGATCTTGAGATGTTGTGCCTTCCCGTCGGCCGCTTTGGCATCCGACAGAGCTTTCACCGCACGATGACGAGCGGCTTCATACAGCAGCGTTTCTTCTTCCGGCAATGTCACCGGCACAGTGACTTCGATACGCGGCGGCAGTTCGCTGAGCACCTGCGTCTTCGTGCGACGCAACAGAAACGGCTGCACGAGTCG
This sequence comes from Planctomycetota bacterium, assembly GCA_031377305.1. GTDB lineage: Bacteria > Planctomycetota > Planctomycetia > Planctomycetales > Planctomycetaceae > SXXK01. The sequence continues at coordinate 971 of JANMEV010000333.1, forward strand.
CTTGAGTTGCTGACGCACGTCGCGGTTGTGATCACGTTCGATCGGCAACGCAAACTGCTGGTGATATTGTTCGATGGAGCCCAGCAGTCCCGGGTTGATGAATTGGAACAGATTCCAAAGTTCGCCGAGATGATTTTCGATGGGCGTGCCGGTCATGATCATTCGAAAATCTGCCGTCAGCGACATTGCCGCCTGAGAACGTTTCGTTGTCGTGTTCTTGATCGCCTGCGCTTCATCCAGAATCGCCGTGTGCCAATGGACTGACTGCAAACGCTCGGCTTCGCTGTGCAGCAATCCGTAGCTGGTGATGACCACATCGCGCGGGCCGAGTTCCGCAAAGAACGCATCACGGTCGCCCGCGCCAAACATCCGCGGCGTCAGCGTCGGGGCGAACTTATGCAGCTCCGCTTCCCAGTTGAAACACACCGACATCGGAGCAATGACGATTGCCGGACCGTCGGCTCCACGACGCAAAAGCATCGCGATCGCCTGTAAGGTTTTTCCCAGACCCATGTCGTCCGCGAGGCACGCACCGGCGCCCCAGTGAGCCAATCGGCTGAGCCATCGAAAACCTTCGATCTGGTAGTCTCGCAGTTCGGCATTGAGCGTTGACGGCACCTCCGCGACGACGTCACCGGCCACGCTGATGCGTTTGAGGCATGCTTTCCAGTGCTTGTCAGCTTTCAGCGTACACCATTCGTCAATGTCCAGGAGAGCCGCCGCGCGGATCTGTGGAATCCGCAGCGAGTCGCCTTTTCGTTCGCCAAACGCAGCGAGGTCCGCGACTCGTTTTCTCAGTTGTTCGGTGAGTGCCAAAAATCGACCGTCGCTGAGCTGCACAAATCGGCTCGGACTGGCGGAGACGAATTCCATCAGCTTCAGCATGTCGAGCTTCATTAACTCATCGATGACCAACTCTCCCGACGCGGCGAACCAGTCATTTTCGCGCTCGATGCGAACTCGCAACTGCGGCTCCTTCACCGCACTGAAGACTCTCAGCGACTGTCCCTGAGGCCAAAGCACCACGAACTTTGCTTTCTCGTGCAGCGGCTCAATCTGCAGCAGCATTTCGAGTGCTTCGTCGGCAAAGGAGAATTCGAACGCTCTGATTGCGCCGTCGGAGGCGTTTGCCAGCGACGGGCAGGCGGCAATGATCTCGCGGGCGAGCTTTGTTTCACGTTTCAGATCGCGACGCGTCGAGACGGATTCACCCATGACTTCGGTGAAGACGTTTTCACCGCCTTGCCCCGGAGAAAAGTACGGCCCGCTGTCACCAAATGGCCGCACAAACAACTCGGCTCGCACACCCGCATGAAACGGCACCAAATGCAGATGCGGTTTTGTGTCGGCGGTGACAGTTTTGACATTGGTCTCCGCTTCGCTGCCCTTCAACGCGACGTCGGACTGGACGGCCAGCAGCGACGACAGCGATTTTGCCGTCGCGAGCACATCGGCTTCACCGCTCTTCGGCACATCCAGTGCACCGTCGAGCACGCTCGCGAGTTTCATCTGATCCTTCGTGAATGTGACGAGGACGATTCGATGCGCGCCGTCTTTGGTGACGATCACGTCGTTATCACCCTTGGGCTTGGGGTCAAGTTCCAGCCGCAGCCCGGAGTCATGTCTGCGAATGACAAGTTGCGGACGCTTGGTGGCGATCTCGATCGGATGAGTTCGATTGTCCGGCGTGAAAACTAGTGGATGGCCCACCAATGCAAGCAATGCTGCGTCGTAGTCGAAGTTGTAG
>JANMEV010000335.1:0-6866 GCA_031377305.1 Planctomycetota bacterium
ACGGATCGCTCTCAGGCGCTCCTGCACCGTTTGTCGGCGGAAAAACCATAAGTAGTGCAAACTTTACGACCACGCCGCTCGACTTGCCACTAGTCAACGCAAATCGCCACTTCAAGCCGGCGGACCACTGACGCCTGCCCTACGATTATTACGAAATGCTCGCAAAATCCCTGGACAGCCAAAACGTCGTCTTGAGGTTGGATTATTGGACAACACCATGACACTGTCAACGTGGGTCCAGTTCAGAGCCACATTCGTTGAACAATCAACCATGCCACACTGGCCGGGGGGAGCCCAGATTCGCTGGCAACACTCAATCGCCGGCAATTTTGGCCGGTTCCTATTGTGGCGTCCACCGCAAGCGGATTTGACGCGGATACTCCCCGCCAGCGCTCGCAAAATCTGGAGCGAGCATGCAGAATGTCCAAACGTTCAAATTAATTTTCGCAACGAATGCAATGGACTTGTCCGTTGCCGAGCTCAATCTCTTACTCTTCATCAGAATTCAACGAAGAAAAAGCTTCATGAAGACGCCGCTAAGCCTTTTGTTCGGATTTGCCTGTCTCGCAACATTGTTCGGCGGGTGTACGAGTGAGGTCGAATCGACATCGACCGGATTGCCAGATGGCACCGTAACAGATTCGGCGACGGTCATTGAAGGCCTCAGTGAACCAGCTGAGACCGAGCGTGAGACTGAGAAGCGAGGAACAATAGGATTCTCTGCGCTGACACTTACGAATCCGTTCTTCAAAATCATCGCCGATGAAATGGCGGCTGAATCGCTGAAGCATGGCTACGAAGTTGTGGTGGTCTCAGGCGATCAGGACGTCAATCGTCAGACAGCGCAGGTTGAAGACTTTATCGTGAAGGGGGTGGCTGCCATCGTGCTGAATCCCTGCGATTCGAAAGCCATCGGAGCGGCGATCAGGAAGGCGAACGACGCAGGAATTCCTGTCTTCACGAACGACATCAAATACGATGGCACGGATGGAAAAGTTGTCTGCCACGTCGCGACGGATAATTATCAGGGTGGCCGACTTGCTGGCGAAGCGATGGTAAAATTGCTGGGCGAATCCGGAGGTAAGGTCGCCGTTCTGCACTACCCGGATGTGGAGTCGTGCCAATTGCGAGTGAAAGGATTTCTGGAGATCGTTGAGGCTCACAACGCCGATGACGGCGCGGCAAAGATTGAAGTCGTGACGACTCTCAACGGCGCGGGAGATCGTGAGATTGGAGCGGCTGCGGCGAAGGATGCCGTGGAAGCACATCCGGATCTGGCTGCCATGTTCGCCATCAACGACCCGTCTGCATTGGGTGCTCGCAGAGCTCTGGAAGCCGCTGGCAAGGCCGATCAGGTTCGAATTATCGGCTTCGACGGTGCTCAGGAAGGCAAAGAAGCGATTTTGAATGGCCAAATAGTTTGCGACCCAATTCAGTTTCCGGACAAGATGGCAACGACCACGGTTGAGATGATCCTGAAGTATTTCGCTGGTGACGATGTGCCTCCGGAGGTTCTCATCGAATCCAGTCTTTACTACAAAGAAGATGCTGAGAAGGACCCGAAGCTCAACAATCGGGTGCACTGAGCCATGTCGATTCTTTGGTGACTTTTGATGGTCGGAATTGCAGTTGATTCACCACGGGGTGAACATGGAAATTCAGTGAAGCACGCAGTTCGTTAAGTTGCTTGCGTTTCGCGGTTCGATGATGTTACGGCGTCATCCACTCCGAGTGGTCCCGGTTTCCATTTGAACAGAAAAGCACTGCCCGTAGATTTCCGTTGCGGGATAGTCGCAGCCATTCGATCGATTGCACGGTAAACTTTACTGCGGCGAAATGATCACGGCCCGGAAGGATTTCAGATCGCTCCGGAAGACGGCCTCGCATTGAATCGGGAAGATTGCAGTCCGGGCCTTTGGTTGTCGTCCCCGGAGCCAGCGGCGCGAGGTACATCTTTAGACTCGCAGGAGTGTTGGCTTCCCACAATTGGTCGGCGGTTTCGTCGTTCGTGTGAATGGTGGCGACGCCGCGAACCTGCAACTGAACTTCCAACTGAGAGTCGTAGAACAACAGTGATGCGTTGGCGTCGGCCTGCAACTGTTCAATCTTGGCCGAACGAACATCAGTATGAAACAGCAGCGAATTGCGCGGGCGAAGAACGGTCCGAAGCACGATCGTCCGCTGCTGGATTCCCTGTGATGACTGTGTCGCCAAAACAGGCAGACGCCATCCGGTTCCGTTTCCAGCGGCCGCCGCTTCCAGCAGATCCCAGCATGTTGCAAAGATTGTCGTCAACGCGGCGGATGAATTCAGATCATCAGGCATCAGAAACTGGGACATTGGATTTCACTTCTTGATTTCCTGCAGGATCGCTCGCAGCACTTCGTCGTCGGACGGCAGATCTGAATGAATCACCTGTCGCAGCGGAATCGGAATTTCATCCATGCGATACGCGGTCGCTCGTCGATGTATTCCGTAGATCGCCGTGAAAAAACGTACGTCCGCTCGAACATCCCAGTTGGCATTTGGCGGATCAAGTATGATCACTGGCAACCGTGCGAGGTTCTGACGAGCGGCTTCTGAAAACCGATGCACTCGTTCTGCGCCGACGAGAACGACACAGTCCGCCTCGTTGCGTTCCAGCATTGGGCCAGCGGAAAACTCAACCGGGTTGAAGCGAGGATAGCCTCGATTCAAACTGACGCTGAATGGATATCCGGTTTGCCAACAGAGGACGCTGTCAGCTCCCGTCACGTCACCGGGAACTCGCATTCGTCGAGCGACAAAACGAGTGAACAGATTCAGATCCGTGACGAGTCGAAGAAGAGCCTCAACGTTGGTATGGCCCGTCGATGACTCCGTCAGGCCGACGCCAAAGAAGACCGCACCGTAGTGACTGGCCTTCATTTGTTCGGCAAGCCGACGCAGAGATTTGATTGGAATTCCACCAACATGGTCGACGAAAACTTCTGTCCCCTTCACCAACGCTCGCAGTGTCCAGAGCACTTCGAAATCGAAGCCTTTTTCGATCTGAAGAAACGTGTCGGCAATCTCGGATGTCGCTGACGGAGATGAGTCGACGACGACCACATGGCGGCCGGCTCGTCCGCCTGGCGCCGCAAAGCCCCCGGCATTGACGAAGCGTTCCATGTGGCGAGGGTGAGTCGTCAAAGGATCGCTGGCCCAGTAGATGATCAGGTCTGATCGATGTCGCACTTCACCCAGCGTCGCTGTCGATTCCCCCGCGTTCTGAAACGCAATGATTGAAGGACCGTGGCCAATCGAAGCGGTGGTATCTATGGTGGCTCCTATGTGATCGGCCAACTCACAGACGGCTCGCTGACCATCCGTGCTGCTTCGCGAGAGACCAAAGAACAACGGTGACCTCGATTGTTTGAGCAAATCGACGGAATGAGCGATTGCATCGGCCAAGCTAGCGGGTTTTCCGTCGATTTCAGCCGTCACAAACGGCTGGGGCTGGCCGAGCATTTCGTACCAGGGTTGAGCGACAGGGCATCCCGGCGAAAACGAAACGACGCGATCCTCAGCGACTTCCAGCGTTAAGTCATCGCACACACACCCGCATTGAGTGCAGGCGATATCAGTTAGGATTCTCCCGGATTTTTGCGAAGTCGATTCCATGCCACGTAGCCTGGCTGCATCTCGGTAAAGCGTCCACCATTCCACCGGAATTGCCTCAAAATGAAGACTCGCCAGCCTGTCAGCGGGGTTCAGTCACGTACAATCAGGCTGTTCATTTGAGCATTACCTGAGATTGTCGATGGGCAAATTCGTGGACTCCACAGAACTCGACTAAGAAAACACGGCGTTCCACGTACTCTCAAAACAGTGTATTTTCCGTAGAACCCAAAACTGCGGCCGCGTAAGAATTCACTGATCGGCGCGTCAAAATATCCTGCCGTCAACTTGATCCGGCGAAGGCTCCCCGCCTTCCCGTGTACGAACTATCGGGAACTCACTCATGTTATTTTTCCGAAATACGACGTTTGCGATTGCTCTGATTGCCGTAGGTCTGCTGTTCAACGGATCGCTTTCAGCTCAAACAGCGAAGAAGAAAGTCCCTCAACTGGGCTTTGAACCGTTGACCTTCGGAGATGCCGCTCCCGAGGATGATGTCGACGTGGAAGTCGCCGCAACGTTGACCGCGGTCGATGACAAGTCAGCGGATCTGCAAGTCACCGTGACATTGCCGAAAGGTTACTACATCTATTCGATGGACAAGTCCTTCGGCGCGGCGACTCAGATTCAGCTCACGGAACTAGGCTCGCTGAAAGAAAACGGCGACGCGTGGCAAGCCGACCATGAACCCAAAGTCGTCGCGGACGATGCGCTTGGGCAGACCGTTGAGAAGTTCTTCAGCAAAGTCACCTGGTCAAAGCGACTCACCGGCGGCGTCACTGCGGATACGAAAGTTGTCGGCAAGTTGAATGGACAGTTCTGTGGCTCAGGTGAAGACGGTATTCCCGGCGAATGTCGCCCAATTCGCAACCGCGAGTTCACCGCAACGGCAGCCTCAACGGCAACGGCTCCGATGGCGTCTGATGCTTCGTCAACCGATTCTGTGCCGTTGGACAAGAACCCAGTTACGGTTACACCCAAAATTGGTTTCGGCAAATCAGCAAAAACCGGTTTGATGGAATTTGAGATCAGTCTGACTCCGGAAAAAGCAGCAGTTGGACAGGAAGTCACGTTGTCGATCAAGGCTAAAGTAAAAGAACCGTGGCATACTTTTGCACTGGATCAGGACCCGGAAATGGCCGGTCTGCCAACCACGATTGAGATTGCTGAAATCGCTGGTCTGGAAGCGATTGGGGATGAATTTCGACCCTCTGAGGAACCCGAGATCCACACAATTGATGAGTTCACTCAGCGAATTCATCATGGTGAGATCGCATGGATTCGCAAGTACATAGTCGCAGAGCCGTCTGTGTCTCTGTCAGGCAGCATTCGCTTTCAGATGTGCAGCAATGGAACCTGCCTTCCGCCGACAACTGCGAAGTTCGATTTGACACTGACGGCGGGTAAGAAGTCGACCGAGGTTGCGGCAGAGTCCTCTGGTTCTACGACAGATGTAAAAAATGCACCGGCGGCTGGCGGGAAAGAAAAGGGCCTTGCCAAAGATGGTCTAGTGGCCTTCATTCTGACGGCGATAGGTTCCGGCTTCATCGCTCTACTAACGCCCTGCGTTTTTCCCATGATCCCGGTTACAGTCGCGTTTTTCCTTAAGCAGGAAGAAAAGAAAGCCGGCAGTTCTTTGAAGCTGGCGGTGGTTTACTGCCTGAGCATCATCGGGGCATTCACCATTCTAGGCCTGATCACAGCCGCGTTGTTTGGCGAGGCCAGTCTGCAGACTTTGGCGAACAACCGATGGCTGAATCTCGGATTCGCCGCGCTGTTTACCTTTTTTGGTGTCATGCTGCTGGGTCTGTTTGAAATCTCGATTCCTTACTGGCTGCTTAGCTTCACATCGCAGAGAGAATCGACTGGTGGCTTGGTTGGTGTGATCTTTATGGCGATCACCTTTACCCTGGTTTCGTTCACCTGCACGTTTGCGTTTGTCGGTTCGTTGCTGGTCGTGGCGGCGGGTGGAGATTATCTGTGGCCGATCATTGGCATGCTGGGATTTTCCACCGCGTTCGCTTCCCCGTTTTTTGTGCTGGCTTTGTTTCCGAGCATGCTGAAGAAGTTGCCTCGCAGCGGCGGCTGGATGAGTGACGTCAAAGTCGTGATTGGACTTGTGGAATTGGCGGCCGTGGTGAAGTTTTTGAGTGTTGCCGATATTGGATTCTCACCAACTCGTACGCCGGTCTATCTGACATACAACGTCTTCATGTGGACCTGGATCGCGCTTGCGACGATTGCTGGTGTGTACTTGCTGGGCGTATTCAAAAAAAACCGTCCAAAGTTTTCCTTCGTTCGCTATGGATCAGCGGCTCTGTTTCTTGCCTTTGCAGGTCGCCTCGCCGCCGGGCTGAATGGTGTTCAGCTTCCGCCGGATCCCGTCTGGAATTTGGTCGCCGCTTTTTCGCCACCCAACGTGAAAGAAACGCCAATTCGTCAGACCGACGAGTTTGGCTATGTCATCGCCCATCATGATTTGGATTTCCTGCTGGAGTTTGAGCGAGCCGTTGCAGTGGCTTCAAAAGATCAGCAGCCGCTTTTCGTCGACTTTACCGGTGTGAACTGTGTGAACTGTCGACAGATGGAGCGCACCGTGATGACACAGGAAATAGTGATTGCTGCGATGAAAAAGATGGTTCGAGCCCAGCTTTACACGGATGAAGTGCCCGGGATCACGGATGCAGACTTCCGGGACAAGCTTCTATTGATGAATCAGGAACTGCAGTCCGAGCTGACTGGCGATGTCGCGTTGCCGAGCTATGCTGTAGTTTCGGCCGATGGGAAAACGGTGCTCGCGTACTTCAGCGGGCTCGATTCCACTGGCGGCAAAGATTTTGCTGAGTTCCTCAACGCCGGGCTGCAGCGTTGGGACGTGATCAAGGGCGAGAACGAGAAATCAGCAAACCTCAGGAAGACGTCCGAGGCTGTTTTGACCGGCAGTCTCGTGGAAGCCAATTAGTGCTGTTTTTTGAGTATTGCGAACGGTATTCTCCGCAAGAATCCATGATCTTTTTCCAAACACCTGACGGAAACGTTTGCGGGCTTCTGCAGAGACTACCTCCATGTTTGACAAGCTGTTCGGCAAGAAGAAGGCAGTTCATAAGAAAACCGACATCTCAAAACGTTTTAACCTGATCGGGCGAGTTGGTCAGGGAAGTATGTCGAAGGTCTGGAAGGCCACGGATCTGCAGTCAGGGCGAACCGTCGCTTTGAAAGTGCTGGAC
>JANMEV010000424.1:0-8007 GCA_031377305.1 Planctomycetota bacterium
TGGCGCAGGCCGTGTTCGGCTTTTGCAGGAGCGTCTCCTTCGATGCCTGCCATTCGCTTTGCCAACGCGCCGGCGGCTTCCAAGTAGACGGGATCGTTGAGAGTGACCAGCGCCTGTAGAGGCGTGTTCGTGCGAATGCGACGGATCTGGCAGACTTCACCGCTGCCTCCGTCGAAGGTTGTCATGGATGGGTAAGGAGTCGTTCGTTTCAGGTAGGTGTAAAGAGCCCGGCGGAATCGATCTTCGCCCTCGGCATTGATCCACTTCTGGCCATTGTACGTCGATCGCCACATTCCATCGGGTTGAGGCGGCATAACGGGAGGCCCGCCCATCTTGTGTGAGAGCAATCCTGATACAGCCAGTGACTGATCTCGCACGGTTTCGGCAGAAAGACGAAATCGGGCTCCCCGAGACGTCAATTGATTGCGAGGATCGAGCTCCCGCAGATTTGCAGTCACGTCTGAAGCCTGCCGATAAGTGCGGCTCATCAGAATCGTCTTCAGGAACTTCTTGAGCGACCAGCCGTTGTCACGGTATTCCGTCGCCAGCCAGTCGAGCAGTTCCGGATTGGTCGGCAGCGCGCCGAGCGATCCGAAGTCTTCTTCCGTTTCGACGATACCAATTCCGAAGATGCGAGCCCAGATTCGATTCACCCAGACTCGCGATGTCAGCGTGTTATCGCGACTCATCAACCACTCCGCCAACGCCTTGCGATTGACGATCTCGCCATCGGGTAGTTTATGAAACGCAACCGGCAGACCGGCGGAAACTTCATCGCCGAGGTCTAAAAAGTTGCCACGTCGGTGAATCTTTGTGACACGTTTAGCGTTCTCGTCGACGGCTCGAAGTACGGGAACCTTGGGGACTCGATTGTTGAGTTCCTGAAGTTTCTTGTTCGCTGAAGCGAGTTCTTCTTTCAGCTTTTGAACTGCGGGCGATGATTGAGGAAACTCAACTGTCGCGGGCACGGTGTCGATTGTTGAGAGACGAAAGCGTCGCAGGGTCAGCGAGTCGCCGTAATGCTGCCGCAGAGTAATTTTGATCGCCGCATCGGACTTCAGAACCAGCGGCTCAGCGAATTCGAAGAATGCCAGGTGCCGTTCGCGTTGACGAGGGCTCACGGCCCAGCCGGTCTTAGTGTCGCCGTCAAGAGTCGCCGTGACTGGCCAGCCTCCCTGTTCGAAGTCAGCTCGCGGTCGTGTCAATGGAAGCCGCTTATTTGCGGACTCATCGAGAAGATCGACCTCAAGCTCTGACAGCACGAAGTTGGGATCGCGAGGATTTCTGCCGACGCCAATCTGTCCGTCAGCAAACGGCTCAGTGAGCACTTCGATCCGGAGCACGGAGTGTCGTCCGGCTTTGAGCGTCATTGTGACTACATGGATATCTTCGGCGGGCGATGTACCGTCGACAAAGATTGATGAATCACTCCGGACTGTCAATGTGGCTCTGTTGGCTGAGGCGGTGTCGGTGATCTTTCCAAACTCCCAACCGGCAGCGACATGCTTCGAATCGGTGTCCTCAGCGGCCGAGAGTTGAGCATTCAGGTCGGCAATTTCCTTTTGAATGCCTTCGCGGGCGTTTGCATCTTCAGCGGACGTGTTTGCGAGCTCGAGGGATGGAGAATCGTCAGAGCGATCAGCGTCCTGAGTTTGATTGAAGATTGCGAAGAGACTGTAGTATTCGTTCTGTGAGATCGGGTCATACTTGTGAGTGTGGCACTTGGCACATCCGGCGGTCAGGCCCATCCAAACTTGCATCGTTGTGTCGACACGGTCTTTGACAGCAATCGTGCGGAATTCTTCGTCGTCGGTTCCGCCTTCGTCGTTGCTCATTGTATTGCGATGAAATGCCGTGGCGATCAGTTGGTCGTTTGTCGCGTTTGGCAGCAAGTCGCCGGCAAGTTGTTGCAGTGTCATCTGATCCAACGGCATGTCGGAATTGATCACCTTCACCAGCCAGTCGCGATAGGGCCACATGGTTCGCCCGAGGTCCTTTTCGTAGCCTTTCGTGTCCGCATAGCGAGCGAGGTCCATCCACAGGCGAGCCCAGTGTTCGCCGAACTGAGGGCTGGCAAGCAGGTCGTCGATCATCTTCTCGTAGGCTGCTTCGTCCGGGTTCGCTGCGAACCGATCGGCTTGTTCCAAAGTGGGTGGCAGACCGGTCAGGTCCAATGCGACTCGCCGAGCCAAGGCATGAGGCGACGCAGACGGACGAAGTTGGAGACCTTTGCTTTTCAGCGATGCAGAAACCAACGCGTCGATTGGAAGAACGCCTTTGTCGTCTGCGATTGGCGTTACGTCGATCGGTTCAAACGACCAGTGCCGTCCCCATTCGCCGCCTTCAGAAATCCATCGCTTCAGGATGGCGATCTGTTCGGGCTTCAAAATCTTGTGGGATTCCGGCGGAGGCATCACCACATTGGGATCTTCGCTGATGATCCGCTGGATGAGCGTGCTCGCGTCAATCATTCCCGGCACGACAGGCACGCCGCCGTCGTGATTGGCTTTCGCGTCGGCTTCCAGATCAAGTCGCAGATTGGCCTTGCGCACAGATTCGTCCGGCCCGTGGCACGCGAAACAGTTGGTGCTCAGAATGGGCAAAACATCCCGGCCGAACCGGACTCGATCTTCAGCGGCTGTGGTACCCATCGATACGGCCCATAGCCCGGTCCACGAGATGAAGAACAGCGCGCGGGAAGTCAAAAACCACTGAATCATTGTGCAAGACTCGGATTCGAAGATCAGGCGAGTGGGAATGTTTTGCCAGCAAAGTGTGCAGTATGTCCGAATTCGGTGGTCATGGAAACGTCACAAGAAACCGCATGGCGTAAACAAAGACCAAGTCTAAGAGTCTGTCCTGATATATTTCATCAAATGACGCTAAATCGAGTTGGGGAAAAGGGGGTTTTCGGCCTGCGGATTGCCGTAACGCCGCTCGACATGAAGTCGGCAGCGGGAATTGGATCTAGTGGCCCCTCAGAGGTCGTTCTTCGGGTGGGAATCGCTCTTAGGCCTCATTTCAGTTTGTTGCGAACGCACCATTCCGGGACAACTTCAGTGAGTTGTGAGTTGCAATGACCAGGTTGCATTCGGTTTTCGTTTTCTCCTTGCCGCCGAGAAGAAACTGCCGGAAGCCGCGGCAATGTTTGATCTGGCCGAACGGTGGTTCGGCGATTGCTTGGCCGCGAACGTATTCGGCTCGCCCTTCTCTTTGTTCGAAGTTTGCGGGCCATCTTTTCCTTCACGCTCAGACCCGCTGGAATGCGGCCTGTCGGAGCGGGAGCGACTCGTTCGTTATGCTTCAACCGACCGACCTTCGGAAGCCCGGATTCCCGACACAATCGCAGGACTTCCACAAACAAATGCTAAAACTCCGCAAGATGCCGGCGACGAATTCGATCATCGTGCGAAAGTCCGGAATGTTGTCCCCCACGATGACTCGGAAGGCCATGTCCGTTTCGCATCGCGCCACGATCTTCCGCGATGAAAACACGCCAATGCAGTAGGAGTACAACAGCAGTACGAGCATCATTCGTGGATGCGGTGTTTAGTGACCTGCAATGCAGGATGCTGGCTTGCCGCCCTACTCGCTGTCATACTTTTCCATGATCGGTGACAGATCCAGCTACTCCGACACGTCCATCAGGAAGTAAACCAAATGGCCATCCGGCAGCCAGTCCTGCGGCGATGGCGGAAACAGCCAGCTCTGATCCGGATTCCATTCCCGAAACGTTCGACTCATCCTTGACCTCGACTCCATGTCGCGCGAAAAATCCCTGCCGCAAGCTGCTGAAAATCAAACGCAACAGCAGCGGTAGTGGCGGTTTTTTGTCGAGTTGGTTCTGTAATTTCCCGATCGGTGCAGTTATCGGGACAGACTCCCCGCTGATTCTCCGCAGGTCGAATTGGCGAGGGACTGTGGCTCAGCTTGTCGTTCTGCCGCTTGAGTTAATGACGCGTTGACGATGTTTCTTGGGACCCAGCGGCGCAGTATCGAATCGAATAAAGCTTCAGGCTTAGCTGGTGTTCTGTTTTGTACCGCTCGAGTCAATGCAGCGTTAGCGACGTTCCGTCGTACCGAGCGACGCAGTCGGGATGTCCCTTTGCCTGTTGCTCAAGAATCATCTCCATCGCCTGAACGGCTGCCACAACCTGGCGATCAGCGGACAAATCGGAATAGCTGAGCTTCCGGATCTCCTCAAGGCGTTCATTTCGGCTTGCGGAAGAACCGCCGTTTTCCACGTAGGCAACCTCCCGAGCGAACCGTTCGATCGTCTCGATGCCGTAACCTCGCTGAGAACGCTCACCCCACGGCTCCAGAAAGCTTCCGTTGTAGTGATTGTTAATAGTGTTCTTCATTGAAATCGGCGTTAAGCCTTCAACGGTGAGCTCAACGCCGCGTTTCCGCGAATGTCCATTCCAAATCCCGTTGTCGAAGCGGAATTGCACTTCCTGCTCGACGTACCCAGGGAAGTTGTCTGGAGTGACCCACGACGTGTGAATATCAAACGCGGCTTCACGCCCGGACGGGTATTCGTAGAGCAACCGCAACTGAACGCTGTCCCACGTGTTTCCATCCTTCGGCCCTACGATGCCTCGCTGTCCGGTACAAAGTACGGTTTTCAGTCGCCCACCGAAAGTGAAATCGATCATCTTGATGTAGTGAACGGCCACGTATGTTCCTGGATTTCGCCCCGTGATCCATTCGGAAAACTGGCTCCCGGAAATCTGGCGTGGCTCCAGCAACGAACAGTATCCGTTGTTGACGTGACGCAGGACGTTGTCATGTACCAGCGTTCGCAGCTTCTTGTGGTCCGGGTCGAGCAATTTGTGATACACAACTCGCGCCAGCAACCCCTTAGCCGCCGCGATGTGATTGAGCTCATCAACTTCCACCAGCGAAAGCACTGACGGCTTTTCCACCAGCAGATGCACGCCTGCCTCCAAAATCGCCTTTGAAGCGTCAAAGTGGCGATCATCAGGAGTCGCCACACAGGCAAATGTGAGTTCTTCGTTCAGCATCTGCGAGACAGCATTGTCCCCGCGAAAGCTGCGGAATGGAGGAACCCGATTTGCCGACTGAGCAAGGTACCGATCAGCTCTTTGCCCCGTCTTTGATGCAACGGAAACCATCGTCACGTCCACATCGCCAAAGCGACGGTCATACAGCCCCGTCGTATGAACTGCTTCAAAGAACGGACGGTAGGTCTCGTCGAAAATCATCCCCATGCCGACCATACCGGCTCGCAACTGAGGACGTGAGGCTTGTGAAGTCATCGGTTTCCCTTTCTCGCCGCACGTACTTGATGGCGTCAACTGATATTCAATTGGCTGAGTATTGATCTGACTCGTTCATTTTTCATCAGAATCAGAAGATCCATCGACATTGGCAGTGGGCGTTTTTGCATCCGAAGGGATCAGCTTGTCCAGAATTCCGTTCACGAACGCGCTGGAGTTTTCAGTGCCAAACTCGCGTGCCATTTCCACTGCTTCGTTAATTACGACGGCGGGTGGAGTCCCGAACTTTGTCATTTCGAACAGGCTCAACCGCAGCACATTGCGATCCGTCGGAGCCATCCGGTCGACTCGCCAATTGGCCGCAGTCTTCCGAAGCAGCTCGTCAAGTTCGTCACGCGCCGCGATCACTCCCATGAACAGCGTCCACGAAAACTGCCGCAATGCATCGTCCGTGAATTCCTTACGCAACTCGACATGAATGCGATCTTTGTCCGCGTCGGGATTCTGGTCCACAAGATACAACATTTGCAGCACAAAACGGCGTGCTTCAGATCGTCCGGCCATAGGGAATCATGTATGCTCAAAAAGTTCAGGCCTCGAGACGCGGCCGTAGTCGTAAGTGGCTCAGGATAGCAGATCAGGAATGCTGTCACCAGTTTGGAGAATTGACCGTTGCCAAACGGGTGCAGTCGCGGATTGCTGTAGGCCGAACCGAACGGAGTGAGTTCCGGCGCGATAGTCGCGAAGATGATGTGCCGGGAAGTGATCTGCCTGGTCTGACCGGCGTTTTCACGGTGTTCAAGTCAAAGAAACGATTATCGATATCAAGCCCGCGGAAAATGTCCGATCCCTTTCGATTCAAGCAGTTCAGCATCCATCAGGACCGCTGCGCCATGAAAGTCGGCACGGATGGCATCCTTCTGGGAGCATGGGCGACAGCAGAAACGCCCTCGCGAATTCTCGACATCGGAACAGGAACCGGTTTAGTTGCCCTCATGCTGGCTCAGCGATTTCCAGCAGCCATGATCGACGCCGTTGAAGCGAACAGCGACGCTTGCGGTCAGGCCGCTGGAAATTTCCAGGTTAGCCCCTGGGCTGACCGGCTGACGGCGGTTTACTGTCGCATTCAGGAGTTTGAATCCGCGGCGACATACTCGCTGATTGTTTCGAATCCGCCGTGGTTCCACGATTCGATGAAACCGGACGATCAGGCTCGCGATACCGCGCGGCACACGGATTCCATGTCGCCAGCGGATCTGATTTCTGCAGTCGCCAGACTAATGGCCAACGACGGAGTCTTTACGACAATTCTGCCCGTCGTGGAAGGCCAGTCGTTTCTGGGCCTGGCAGCTCAATCAGGTTTCCATTGCCATCGATGCTGCGAAGTCCTGCCGTTGGCAAACGTTCCTGCAAAGCGTTTGCTGCTTGAGTTCACTCGCCAATCGCCAAAACCGTTCATCTCGAACGAACGCCTGATCGTCGAAACCAACCAACGCCACTATTACACACCCGAGTTCATGCAGCTCACAATAGAATTCTACCTGCGTTTCTAGCAGCCCGCTGTAGGTCGATCTGTCTCAGATCGATATCCTTCGCACCCAGCTTCATCTTCTCGCTTTTGCCGATGGGCGACTTCATCGTTCTGAGCAGCCGTCCGTGACTCCCGACCTCTGTTGATGCGAAGCTGAAGTCTACCAATCTGCCAATTCTTCCTTCCCATTCGCCGTCATGAGAGCCTTCAATAGTTTGGGGTCCACATTCGAGCTCATGAATCGTACCGATCCATCAGCCAGCGCAACCTGAGCACCGCCGAAATGCCATGACGAGATGATACTCTCTGATCGGCCTTTGGTGTTCCCTGGGCCGTTCACGGAAATCTGCAGTTGCGACGAATCAATGTCGCGAGGATCGGTCCAAATGATTTCGCTGCCGCAGGCCTCCATCACAAGCAGCGTGTTTGAAGTGCCATCCTTGATTTGTGAAAGCGGCGTGCCGCCCTTCGAAAAAAAGATGGCTCCGGAGTCAGTTGGCACCACGTAAGACGTCAGAAATCTTCCGCCGGAATCTACCTGCGAAGGCCGAGCCGGACAGGCGTATGGAAGAGCTCGAACCTTTTGCAGGTCCGCATTCGACGCACTGTCCCACGACTGATTCCTGTCGTACCGCTTTGCCAATTCAGATTGTTCAACAAACGGGAGCAAGGAGATCCGCCATGAAACAGGCGGTTGCCCCAGCCCGGCGGCCGGAAACGAGGACCAGACGTCATGATAGTTGTGCATCGCAAGGCCGAGTTGCTTGAGGTTGTTTTTGCATTGAGTTCGGCGAGATGCTCCGATCGGTGTGCTAATCCCGGGTAGCGTTAAGGCGACAAGTACAAGCAGTATCACGGAAATGGCAATTCCCTCGTGCACTCTGGGCTTCCCGTCGGTCGATTGCCACCACATCCGAACCGCGGTTACGGCACTAATCAGGATCAGCGATCCTGGCAGAGCAATCATGTATCGGTACGGGTCATAGGTTGTGCCTCCGTACTGGAAGTAGTTTCCGAAAAAGCAAAGTGAGACGGCGCCAAAAACAACCCAGCCCGTCACCATCCATGGCTTTGCATTCGACCACTTCGCCGCCCGCAGCGGCAGTACAATCCCAAACACGATGATCAATGCAAGCCGCCAAATCGACCAGTTCTGATTAGTCCAAATTGGCGGCGGGAATTCGTACATGAATGACTCTCACACGTAGCCTGTGCCTGGTTCCGGTGGATTGTCAA
>JANMEV010000428.1:0-1994 GCA_031377305.1 Planctomycetota bacterium
AAATCCGGATATCGCTATCAGACAACCACCGACGGAAACAGCACGACTCAGTCCGAATCGATGTTGATTGACGGCCACGAAATGTCACCGGCTGAATTTCCCGTCGAGTATGTCCTGGGATCCGGACGATTCGGTCACAGTTTCCTGTCTCAGGTCGAGAAGTTTCGAGTGCAATCGCCGCTCACATGGTATGCCACCCGTAAATGCTGGGATATGTCGCCGGGCTATGACTTTGCTGACCAGTTGTCGTTCCGACGCGTTGTTTCCGCCCGGTGTTTGTATTGCCACGCCGGCAATGTAGAGGTCAAGAACCAGAATGAGTTCGATTTCACCGTGCATGAGACCGCAATCAGTTGCGAACGATGCCATGGTCCGGGTTCAATGCACGTCGAATTTCGAGAGCCCACGAAATCAAAACCGGACGACAGCCCGATTGACGACACGATCGTGAATCCAAGCCACCTGCATCGAGAACTTTCTGAATCCATTTGCCAGCAATGTCATCTTCAGGGCGACGCACAGATACCGGTCCGAGGACAGTCCTTCGATTCGTTTCGACCGGGGCAACCACTGACAGCTTTTCGCCAGGACTATCGTCTTGGCAGTTCGTCTCAAATGACCATCGTGGGGCACGTCGAACAATTGCATGCGAGCCCGTGCTATCAGAAGACAGAAACGCTGACTTGCATTACCTGCCACGAGCCACATCACAGTATGGCCGAAGAGCAATTGCCACAGCACTATCGCAATGCGTGCATTCAATGCCACGACGAAAAGAGTTGTACAGAAGCGATCGATGTTCGGATGGCAATGTCCAACGACCAGTGCGACAAGTGCCATATGCCCGCAGCGCCGACAGAAGTGCCACACGTGGCATTCACGCATCACCGAATTGGCATCCATAAGCTTTTGGAAAAGCCTGCTGAAAAAGATTCAACAACGTTGCATGCCGTGCTTAGCGAAGCAAATTACTCGCCTGCCGATGTTTCTCGAACCAGAGGCCTGGCATGGCTGCACATCGCACTCAGCAAGCCGGATGTAGACTTTCAAGAGGCTCTCAAATCGGCCAGAGAACAGCTAACGCTTGCATGGGAAGGAGGCGCGGGGGATGCGACGGTCGCCGCAGGCCTGGCGACGATCGCCGCCGAAATCTCGTGGGATGAGCAAGCGGAACTTTGGGCTAAACGGACACTGGAACTGGATTCCACGCCATCAGATGCTCGCATGAAAGCTCTCACCATTCAAAGTGAACAATTCTTTCGCCGCAACGACAACGAAAAGGCGATGACGGGACTTAAAGAAGTGACAGAATTCCGTCGCGATGCTCGCAACTGGTTCTTTCGAGGATTGGTGGAGCAGAACCTGGGAAACACTGACGATTCGATTCGCTCTCTGGAAACATCCCTCACAATCAATCCCAGAAATCCGGGCGTTCATTCCGCGTTGGCAGCAATTTATCAGCTTCGCAAGGACGACGCCAAAGCCGAGTATCATCGGTCAATGCTTGAAAAACTCATGCCCAAAAAACGGTGATCAACGACGATTTGGCAACCTCGTTTTGAGTCGTCGCCGTCTTCTTGCATCAGACTTCGCTGTTTTTTTCCCGAGCCTTTGCGGCCTGGTAAGCGTCTTCCATTTCGATGATGGTGGCGTCGCGCATGGTGCGGCCCTGGGCGGTGATGGCGGCTTCGATGGCTTGAAAGCGGCGAGTGAACTTGGCGTTGGTTTTTCGCAGTGCCTCTTCTGGATTGATTCCCCAGCGGCGGCCGATATTAGCGAGGACAAACAAGACGTCGCCCAGTTCTGATTCGGCTCGATTGCGAACCTCCGCGTCGGAAATCGGTTCATCGGGCACTCGCACAGCATCAACGGTCGCTGCGACATGCGGGATGTCGTTCGAACCAAACAGTTCACTGGCCAGCTCCTGCATCTCTTCCGTGAGCTTGTCGAACAGCATTAACCGATCCGGAAAATCGTAGCCCACCGCTGCCGCT
>JANMEV010000475.1:0-3794 GCA_031377305.1 Planctomycetota bacterium
CGGGATCATGCGATCCGGAAGGCTGAAGTACATGCCACTGACCGAGGCGGCCGGCCACATCGCGAAGCTGCTGGTGAGACTCATGCCGGTGGCCTTTTCCGCATCGAGCAATTCCCAGAGCGGTCCCTTGGGAAGATGATCAGGGCACGAGGGATAACCAAACGCAGGGCGAATGCCGTCGTACTGCTCATCGATAAGCTGATCGTTCGTCAGTGTCTCTGACTTGCCATAGCTCCATTCGCGTCGAACCTTCGCATGCAGATACTCCGCAAATGCTTCCGCACATCGATCAGCCAAAGCCTTGATCATGATGGCTCGATAATCGTCACCGGCCGCTTCCACAGACTTCGCCAGTTCATCACAGCCATGGCCCGCCGTGACGGCAAAGGCGCCGATGTAGTCAACGTAGCCGTCATCGCTCCGCGTGACGAGCCTTGCAGGGCTATCATTGTTGGCGAGTGGCGGTGAATTATGTGAAGACGCCGTTGAAGGCTCATCACGCGGAGCGTGATGGCTACCTTTCGGTGCAACATAATCTGCCAGTGACCGATAGCTTGTCTGGCCAACTCGTTCCCATTGCTGACGTAACATTGGAAAACGCATCAGTTCCTTTGAACGTGTCTCATCGGTCCACAGCACGATGTCATCACCATCGGAATTCGCCGGCCAGAAGCCGTAGACGCCGCGAGCTTTGATGCTCTTGTCCTTCAGCATCAGCGACAGTTCTGCCTGAGCATCGGCGAACAGCTTGCGAGCTTCCTCGCCGACAATGGCGTCATTCAGGATCTTTGGATACTTGCCGATCAGCTGCCACGAACTGAAGAACGGAGACCAGTCAATGTACGGAACCAGCTCGTCCAGTGGCAGGTCTTCAATAATCCGAGTCCCAAGGAACTCCGGCTTCGGCGGTGAATAATTCGCCCAGTCGATCGTCATTCTCTTCGAAAGTGCATCCGCGTAGGGGATCAAAGTCACCTGCTGGCGTTGATCGAAGGAGGCACGTGCTTTGGCCTGAGCGTCGAGGTTCTTTGCGACAAAGTCCGGTTTACGATCGGCATCAAGCAAGGCTTCGACGACACCTACAGACAACGACGCATCGCCCACGTGCACAACAGGCTGATCGTACGATTGAGCGATCTTCACGGCCGTATGCTTCGCACTGGTGGTGGCTCCACCGATGAGCAGCGGAACGGTGAAACCCTGCTCCTTCATCGTGCGAGCAACGATGATCATTTCTTCCAGTGATGGCGTGATCAAGCCGCTGAGCCCGATGATGTCAGCGTTGTGCCTGATCGCTTCTTCAAGAATTCGTTCGCATGGTACCATGACTCCAAGGTCGATCACCTTGAAGTTGTTGCAGCGAAGCACAACCGCAACGATGTTCTTGCCGATGTCATGCACGTCGCCCTTCACTGT
Source organism: Planctomycetota bacterium (assembly GCA_031377305.1). Taxonomy (GTDB): domain Bacteria; phylum Planctomycetota; class Planctomycetia; order Planctomycetales; family Planctomycetaceae; genus SXXK01. Next base: position 1,417 of record JANMEV010000475.1, read on the forward strand.
CGCGATCAGGAACGTACCACGATTGCTGCTCGCCATGGCATTCGGATCGGCCAGTTTTTCTGCGGCTTCGGCGAGTGCAACGGCTTCTTCGCGTTGCCCCAGGAACAACCCGTCATTGAATCGCTCGAGTTTCCCGCTGATCTTTGCGGCCTTCTCGGCCTCCATGAACGGCTCAAGCCATGCGACCGACTTCTTCATAACCCGAGCGGACTTCACCACCTGCGGCAGAAACATCTTGCCGGCACCGAACAGTTCGCCGACGACGTTCATGCCGTCCATCAGCGGTCCCTGGATGATGTCCAGAGGCCGACCGTACTTTAGCCGTGCCTCTTCGGTATCGCCATCAACGTAGTCCGTAATGCCCTTCAGCAGAGCATGTTGCAGACGCTGTTCAACCGTGCCGCTTCGCCATTCTTCGACCTTTTCCTTGCCACTGGCTTTGGCTTTGACCTTTTCGGCAAAGTCGATCAATCGCTCGGTCGCATCCGGGCGTCGATTCAGCACCACATCTTCGATGTAGACCAGCAGCTCTTTATCGATTTCGTCGTAGACTTCCAGTTGCTGCGGATTCACGATGCCCATGTCGAGCCCTGCCTGAATCGCGTGATACAGGAAGACCGCGTTCATCGCTTCACGAACAACGTCGTTGCCTCGGAAGGAGAACGACACATTGCTCACGCCGCCGGATGTCTTTGCTCCCGGGCATTCCTTCTTGATCTGGCGAACCGCTTCGATAAATTCAACCGCATAGTTCGAATGCTCTTCCATCCCCGTGCCAACCGTCAGAATGTTGGCATCGAAAATGATGTCGGTTGGCGGGAAGCCGATTTTCTCCGTCAGAAGTTTGAATGCTCGCTTGCAGATGCGAACCTTCTCTTCGCATGTCGCGGCCTGGCCGACTTCATCGAACGCCATCACGATCACCGCCGCTCCGTAGCGACGAATCAACTTGGCTCGATGCAGAAACTCGGCTTCGCCTTCTTTCAGACTAATGCTGTTCACGATGCTTTTGCCGTGAACACACTTCAGACCGGCTTCAAGGACTTTCCAGTCTGAGCTGTCAATCATGATCGGCACGCGGATGTTGTCGTCGTGCAGCAGCCACAGGAATTTCTCCATACAGCGAGGCCCATCCAGAAGGCCTTCGTCCATGTTGACGTCGATCACCTGCGCGCCGCCTTCGACCTGATCGCGAGCGATGCTGATCGCTTCGTCGAACTTGTCTTCTCGCACGAGTCTAAGGAATTTGCGAGATCCGGCGACGTTGGTTCGTTCGCCGACGTTCATGAAATTCGATTCAGGACGCAGGGCCAGATAGTCGAATCCCGAATACGTTGACCAGCCATTGCCCTGAGGAATCTTGCGAGGCGGAATGTCTTTGACGACTTCCGCGACTGCACGGATGTAGGCTGGCGTTGTCCCGCAGCAGCCGCCCACGATGTTCAGCAGGCCGGCCGTCGCCAGAGTCCGCACAATCTCTGCGAAGTCTTCAGCACTCGTATCAAAACCACCCATTCCGTCCGGCATTCCGGCGTTCGGATAGCAGCTCACATACTTCGTCGCCATGTTCGACAGCGTTTCGAGGTACGGCTTGATCTGCTTCGGCCCCAGCGCGCAGTTGAAGCCGACGCTGAGCGCCGGAAAATGTTCGACGGCTGCGTAGAAGGCTTCGACGGACTGGCCCAGCAGAGTCACTCCGCCGGTGAACACGGTGCCAGAGATCATCACAGGGATCTCGCGGCCCTTCTCTTCGAACACCTGCCCGATCGCAAACAGACACGCCTTCATGTTGAGCGTATCGAAGCTCGTTTCTGGCAACAGCAGATCGCAGCCACCATCCATCAGTCCCCGGATCTGTTCAGCGTACGATTCGACCATCGCGTCAAACTGAAACGGCCGACTTCCCGGCTTGTCGGCGTTCATCGAGAGCTGAACCTTGGTCGGCCCAATACTGCCCGCCACGTATCGCGGCTTGTTCGGATTCCGCAGAGTCTCTTTGTCCGCCACCGCGCGAGCCAGCTCGGAACCGGTCTTGTTGATTTCGTAGGTCAGGTGAGCCAGTCCGAACTCTTCCATCGACACGATGTTCGCATTGAACGTGTCGGTCTCGATGATGTCGGCACCAGCATCCAGATATTGCTGATGAATGCCGGAGATGAGGGCCGGCTGAGTCAGAACAAGCAGGTCAGTAGCGTTGCGAAGATCGATCGGATGATTCTTGAATCGTTCGCCTCGATACCCTTCTTCGGTCGGATTGTTCGACATGATCAGCGCACCCATCGAGCCATCAATGACAAGGATGCGTTGTTCAAGAAGTTCGCGAATATCGGGGCGATTGAGAGTCATTCGAATTCGTTGTCGCTAGATTTTGTTGGATT
>JANMEV010000502.1:0-22838 GCA_031377305.1 Planctomycetota bacterium
CGAGCCGACGACCCGGCCGCGACCGCCGCTATCGCTCGAGCCTGCATCATTGGCAAGTTGTCCAACTACCGGACAGTTCTTCGACGAGCTGTCCGGGATCAGACGGAGTCAGACGGCACTGCACGCCTTGAAAAAATTGCCACTCGCATCGACATGCGACTTCGCACACTTCAGACCGAATTCGATGTCGATCAACTGCGAGGTGTCGAAGGCGACGCCTCCGCCGACTACTTCGAAGTCTTCAATGATCTGATCACCAGTCAGAAGCAGGAATTCGTGTTCACAAAGCGGACACGTCGCCCGCCACTCGACAATGTCAACGCAATGCTGTCGTTTCTGTATTCCATGCTCACCAATGATCTTCGCAGCGCCTGCGAATCTGCGGGACTGGACGCGGCAGTGGGATTTCTGCATCGCGATCGTCCCGGACGTCCAGGACTTGCACTGGATCTGATGGAAGAACTCCGGCCCGTGCTGGTCGATCGTGTTGTCTTGTCGCTCATCAATCGTCAGCAGGTGAAAGCATCAGGCTTTGTGGAAGAACCGGGCGGAGGAATTCGCATGGATGAAGCCACTCGCAAGGAACTTGTTGGAGCGTATCAAAAGCGAAAGCAGGAAGTGATCACTCATCCGTTCCTGCAGGAGAAAATGACGCTCGGCCTGGTCCCACTGATTCAGGCCCGCCTGATGGCTCGATTCCTGCGAGGCGACGCTGATGCCTATCCACCGTTTTCATGGAAATAATGTAGCCATCACGCTCCGCCTTGATGAGCCCACAAGAGCCGCCCTTTCGTCGACCATCGCCACTCTTCATACCGGAAAAACCACCAATGTTGATCCTTGTCACCTACGACGTCGCAACCGGTGACAAAGCTGGCCAGCGTCGCCTGCGAAACGTTGCAAAGAAGTGCCTGAACTTTGGCCAGCGAGTCCAGAATTCTGTTTTCGAATGCTCCGTCAACAACGAGCAGTACGTCCATCTGAAGCAGCAGCTTGTCGATTTGATCAAGCCCGACGAAGACAGCTTGCGATTCTACATGCTGGGCAATGAATGGAAACACCGAGTCGAGCACATTGGTGTGAAACCATCCCTCGACCTTGATGAGCCGTTGATTTTTTGATGCCTCTACAGTAGAGAAGGTAAAGAAATCAGTTTTGCGCACGTCCAGCGCACAGCCAAACCCCGGCACGTTCGCGATTGACCCAAGTTCCCTTGCTCAGAGACTTTATGAAGCATGCGCTCGTTGCAGCATCAGTCATCGGCCACCGATCGCGTGGGTCCGCGAAACACCGATCCGTTGTCACATGCCTGATTGCAGTTACGATGAGCGGCTTTCGCCCCGCACGCGGGGCGCGGATTGAAACTCGGCTTCAACCGATGGTTTTACGCGATCGTGACTGCGGTGCTGGTCACGGGTTGTAGCAAGCCCGACGGGACGATGACCGGCAAACAAGCCCACGAACACGGCTAACCCACGCGTCGAGCAGAACTGGCCGAAGAATGGGGCTCCGGCCGCCGGCATGTCCGGTGTCACACCACCGGTTACCTCCGTGGCCGCGTTCAGAGGAGTTAACGGCGGCACCATGGTCCAGCTCATGCCGGGGAAGATCGATGCCGAAATTCTCGTGGACGTGGCCGAGGCGTCAGAAATCGTTCTGGGTGTGTTCACGGGCGAATTGCTTCAGGATTTGTGGTTTGTCGCCAAGACAAGCGAGGGGGAAATGGCGACCGAAGCGATCCGGTGTGAGAAACGCGCGCAGTTCGGTATTTCGGACTCATGGGTGTTCAAGAGCGGTCAGCTCGTCGAGTTGCTGAAACAACGCCGCGACGGCAAGCTCACACTGAACGCGACCACCCAGACTGGAGCGCAGACCACGCCTGAGTTTTTGACCGTCGAAATCACCTGGCCGGCGGAAAAGTCCGGCAAACAGAAGTGAGCAGATTGACAAAGGCGTTCCATGCGATCCCGCTCGGTCACGCCGAATTAAAACGCGCGCAGCAGACGGCGATGGTCTGCAGGGTTTTTCCCGACCACAGCTCAGCGAGCCCGCCGCTGCTGAGTTGGGTCGTTCGGCAGTAGCATTCGCCGTTCCGTAAATCCGAGGAAAAATGTCGGCTCCCTGTAACCTTCGGCCACAAAGACGCTACTTATCCCTTTGAGCTGTCTGCTTGGTCGCACTTCAACGTGCGGGCAACCGCTCACCAAGCACTCCAACAGGAGATTTCTTATGTGGATCGGCAAATGTTTCTTAACGCTCACAGTGTTGATGGTGTCGGCTGTCGAAGTGTCGGCTCAGCCTCCCGGGCGGGGCGGTCGGCCGAGCTACGATCGGCTATTGGGCGCCTTTGACGCGAACGACGACGATGCTCTGGAAGAAGACGAGGTGCCGGCGGCAGTTTGGTCGCGTCTGTCCCAGGCTGATGCGAGCGATGACGGCGTTGTGACCCGGAACGAGTTCGACTCCTATCGCCCCGGTGTCAGGTAGATCAACCAACTGCGTGTCGGTTACAACTCAACGAAAATGCCGATCCTGTTGCACCATTTGGAGCGACTGGATCGGCGTACTCGTGATTGGGCAGTATGATGCGGGTCAAAATGGACAATGAAGACTCGATCAACAGCGAGGGCATTCAGATTGGCACCGGAAGGCCCATGGATACGCATGAAGCCCACGATATTGCTGCCGCGGTGTCCGGCGATGGTGAGGCCTATCGACGATTGGTCCAACGTTACCAACAGGAAATCGCACATCAGATGTATCGCTTTAGTCGAGATTCCGTGGTTCGGCACGAACTAACACACGATGTCTTCGTGGAAGGCTACTTGAGCCTGCGGAGCTACAGCGGCTCAGCTCCCTGGATTCACTGGCTGCGCAAGATCGCCGTCAGGGTTGGCTATCGTCATTGGAGGAACCGCAACGGTCGGGACCGCGAGGTCACTCTTTCGGATGACGATTGGCAACGGTTCCAGGGATCGTTGCCGATTCCCGGGGAAGCCTCGGAGGCGGCGGAATTGGTCTATGCGTTGTTGGCCCAGCTCTCCCCCAGCGACCGCTTGATCCTCACACTGCTCTACCTGGATGGTTGCACGATGGCTGAAGCTGCCGAGCGCGCGGACTGGACCGTTGTTGGTGCCAAAGTACGCGCCTTTCGGGCGAGAAATCGCCTGCGGAAACTGATTGATGGAAGTGCCCCATGAAGAATAATCCACTGGCGCGTCTTGATGTGTTTGCGACTCTGGCCAGGGACGAATCGTCTCCACCAACAGACGTAGCTGATCGAGTTCTGGCGACGTTGAACGCCCGGCAGCCGATTCCCCCGGCTCATGCCCCCGAGTATTTTATGGTGGGCATCGGCTCGCTCATCGCGGCTTGCGCCGCTTCGCTTCTGTTCTGGGTCAGCTTGAGCGACGACTCGCTCTTCGCACTCGCACAACCCTTCATCACGGTGATGCAATGACCAGGAAACCTAATGATCACGTGACGCCGCCGCCACCAGTCCGCCGTTGGCCGCGCCTCGTGCTGCTGCTGCTCATCTTTGTCTGCGGGGGTGTTGTGGGAGCCGTAAGCGGCAGCGCCTGGATGCGAAATCACATGATCGCGATGATGCGGAATCCCGAACAGGTGCCTGATCGAATCATGCCGCAGATTCGATCCAAACTCGCCCTCAGTGAAGACCAGACAAAAAAGGTTGACGAGATCGTGCGTCGACGCCACGCGCTCATGGAATCACTTCGCGCCGAGACCTATCCCAGGCAAATGGCGGAGTTCGAGGCCATGCAAGCGGAGGTGGCCGAGATCCTGACCCTCGAACAACGCAGCAATTGGTCCGCGCTGTGCGATTCTGTCGAACAGCGTTACTTGCCAGTTCGGCCGGTCGGCCCACCGCCCGCTGATGTGCTTTTCTACCGCTTTGACGCGAACAATGACGGCGCTCTGAGCGAAGACGAAGTGCCCCCAGGCATGTGGCAACGGTTGAGTCTGGCTGATAACGACAGTGATGGACAGGTAACTCGTTTGGAGTATCTGAACACGTTGCCGTAAGACACTTTGAAGACACCAACGACTACGTCGGCCACCATAACGAGAATCCAACCAGATTCGTCTGAACCAAATCAGCAGAACAAATCCTCGAAGAAGTTTCACGAGCAAAAGCCGCTCTGACTAATCCAACGACTACGTGAGGCATTCCACTAGCTGCGGTAAATATGTGGAATCAAGGTTACGTCCAATTTGACGTGAGTCGGATAAACTTTGTGGGGCTGATTCAGTTCCAGAAAGCACCGCTCCATATCGTTGAGGAAGCGTGCTACGTCGATTCCGCCAAGCGACGGAACAAAGGGGCTCAGGTAGACACGGCTGGAAGAGTTCATTTTGCAAGCGCCGCCGAGGTTTCCTTCCTCGAAGTGAAATAGTGCGACAGCCGCCTGGATCAATCCCTGGAAGAATGGTTTTTCGGGGCCGATCAGTTCTCCCCAAAAATCTTCCAGCACATCGTGGCACGCGAAGAACTCGCGTTCGTTAAAGAGGAAAATGCCTTCGTCGATTCGGGGGTCGCTGAAATCGCAAGCCGACATACTGAGTACTCAATGAATAGGGTTGTTGCGGCTGAGCTGTTAAGACGGATTTATGTATCATTGCGACAAGTGTCCATGATCCGCCAGGTGACACGAACGCAAAAGCGGCTTCAACACGTTGACACGCATTGAAGCCGCTTGAATTCAATATTCACACCATTCGGTGCAAAACCTGTTGTTCTGAGTCGACTAGAATTCTCCGACGACTTCGCCGCCCTGCAATGTGATCAACCCGACCAGTGTTGCCCCTGAGAGGTTTTCGCTGAGAAATCGAACTGAACCATCAGCCAGCAGCGCCTGAACGCCACCAGTATGGAACGAGTACATTTCGCTGTCGTTGCTGCAGTTCATGCTGCAGGTTCCAAGAATTGTTGTGGTGCCATTGTTGTTTGAAACGTTTGGCAGTCCAGCCGTGTTGGAGCCGTCAACGCTGAATCCACTGTTAATATCTGCCCAACTCCAGCCGTCAGCAACGAAAGGAGTGCCTGACACGATTCCGGACTTTGGGTTGTTCGCTGGCCTTCGGCCAATGTAGAGTCGAGGGCGGCCTGCGTCTTCAGCGATCAACATTGTGTTTGAAGTGCCGTCGGAGATATCGCGGATTCGCGTACCACCTGGGCCGCGACCCAGTCCGCCCATCGCATCTCGTGTGTTGATCGATGGTAGTCCGCTAGCCACAATGTACGCATTTCTGACCGCGTTGACTGAGCCGTAGTCGGCATATCCCCACGCAGGTGTTCCGGTGCGAGATGAGCTTGTGACAGCGTTGTAAAGTGCTTGAGTGGGCAGAGTCCGGCCCCCGGGAGTTGAAGGGCAAACGAAGGCCTCAAGCTGAGTTGTGGTGACTGGATCGTTGGCAACTGCATACCAGTTGGTGTTGAAGTTGTATTGAGTGTACATGTTGGCCTGCTCAATGAACGGCAGGATCAAAACAGTCCATGTCTGCTGAAAAACGACTGGATACGGTGGAGTGGTCGTCGGTCCAAGACTGATGCGGCTTGGTGGAAACATTGTGAAAGTAGATTCATAGTTGTGCAATGCGAGCCCAAGCTGCTTCAAGTTGTTCTTGCACTGTGTTCGGCGAGCCGCTTCACGAGCCTGCTGAACCGCTGGCAGCAGCAGGGCGATAAGAATCGCGATGATCGCAATCACGACCAGCAATTCAATCAACGTAAAGCCTCGGACTGCACGCTTGTTCTTTTGTGTAACCATCGACAACTCCCTATTTTCTGTTGTTAAGGACTGCGGCTCTTTCGTAGGTGAGCCAGATTCTTTTTGAATTAAGAAATTGAAAACATCGTTCTTTCTGAGAAGCCGCTTCAACAACGCTTGGGTTTCTGCAGAACTCATTCATCCGTTATCGCAATGCGAGCTCAAGAGTTGGAGGCTCGGTGGAGTCTGCAGTGACTTCAAGGGACAGGCCCGATAGAGCCTTGTCCTGATAACGTCGGGGTAGCTTTTCAGGTCCATACTCTGGGTCACTTGAATTGGCGTTCTTGACCTCAGCCCACGACACAGTGACTAAATACTTTCCTTCCGGCGCGCCATCCGCTGGCTGGTAGGTGGTTAACGTAAAGAGACCGGACTCATCAGTGATTCCGTTGGGATTGACAATTCCAAGAGTCGAATCATTGCTCGGGTGGAGCGTAACCTGAGCCCCGCTAATCGGCTTTCCGTTGACCTTCACAACTCCGCCAAAGGGAAACAAAGCTACCTTTGGCAGGTCAGCAGGCTCAGCGCCGCCGCATCCGAAAGTCAACATTGAGAGCAAAAGTACGATGCAACGTTGGTTGGCATTCACAATCATGTTCCCCGTCCTGCGATCCATCTTTTTGAGTGATGTTAAACTCACGCTGTACCCGGCAAGGTTTAAGAACATTGCGACTCTCAATGTCGGCCCACCGGCAGTCTATGAAGCAGCGTTTTGTCAGGTCCAAAACAGTCATGGCGTTGATGATGAGAAGCGTTTGGCTGCAGATCCATGCCAGCGATTCAGCTCTTAGGCGGCCTAACTTCGCTGAGTGTTCACTTCAATTGTTAAGCAAATATGAAGACATCTTAATTTTGTTAAGAATTCCAGAAATCACGCTCCGTTGCGGAGCCTGACGAGCCTTGAGTAAGCAGCGACTTAACAAGCACTCAATGACTGTCACGGCTCGCGTGCGACATTGTCGGCCGTCGATTTCTTCCGGTGCACCGCTTCGCTAACATTCACGAGCGAATGGACTTGGCAATCACTGCCATTCAGACTTCCCACGTTGATTTCTCGGGTGAACAGCAATGAAAAGACTCTTTGTCGCGCTTCTTTTGGTACCGCTGAGCTTAGCCATGATCCACCCCGTGCAGGGAGCCGAAAATCCTGAGTTCCGTCTGCTTTGGCCAGACGGAACGCCCGGTGCGCTGGGGGACAAGGATGCAGACAAGCCGGGGGTCTGGATTTATCCGGCGAAGGAGAATCCTAACGGAGCGGCGATTGTGATTTGTCCAGGCGGCGGGTATGCGATTCACGCAACCGACCATGAAGGCGTTCAGCCGGCGAAGTACTTCAACAGCATTGGTGTGACGGCGTTTGTGTTGCGATATCGTTTGACACCGTATCGACATCCGGCTCCGCTGCAGGATGCTCATCGGGCGCTGCGATTTGTGAGAGCGAACGCGAAAGAATTCTCCGTGGATCCTCACCGAGTGGGAATCATGGGATTTTCGGCAGGCGGACATCTGACGTCGACGGCTCTGACACATTTTGACGCGGGCAATGCGTCGTCAACTGATCTAATCGAAAAGCAGACCTGCCGTCCGGACTTTGGGATTCTTGGCTACCCTGTTGTCAGTTTTGTCGCGGACTATTCTCACAAGGGATCCGCAAAGAATCTGCTTGGCGAAAAGCCTTCGGACGAACAAATGCGGAATCTGTCGAACGACACTCAAGTCACGAAAGAAACTCCGCCAGCTTTTCTATTCCATACCGGTGAAGACACGGGTGTTCCTCCGGAAAACAGTCTGGCCTTTTACGCAGCTTGCCATAAAGCAGGAGTGCCAGCCGAACTGCACGTTTATCAGCAAGGGCCTCACGGCGTCGGACTCGCCAACGGTCATCCGGCTCTGTCAAACTGGATCAACGCGGCCGGAACATGGCTGCGAGAAAATGCACTTTTGACGAACGGCAAGCGACAACCCGTCAAGGGCGAAATCAAGCTCAACGGTGGGCCGTTGAAGTTTGGATCGGTAGCGTTCAAGCCAAAAGATCCGCATGCTCCGACCGGATGGGCAATGGTTCGAAACGGTCAGTTTCAGATTCCTGCGGCATCCGGCCCTGTCACAGGCGTTTGTGAGATCGTTGTGACGGATATGGGCGCCGTTGCTCCCGGTCCGACCGTTGCCGATGCTCGCGTTCTGAAGCCGGGCGCGTTGCTATTTGACATTGCTGAAGGTGAAAACAACATGCAGTTGGATATCGTGGATTAGTGGTCTGTCAACCCTTGATCTTGTCGTTGCAGACAGGACTGTTTGCTCCGCTGGAGCGGCAAGTCTACGTAGGCGGGCGGCTCCGGCGGCTCGCGTCGATTCAATAGCTTAGTCGTTTGAGAGCACTAGTTGAGTGAGCAACAACGCTTCCACAACGCCCGCTGAGGAATCGAGGATGCGGCTTCCACACATCCTCTATTTTTCAACCCTGCGCAACTGGCTGCGGTTGCTGTGGCGATACGGTGGGCAGATTGAGAAAGCTCATCGGCTGCGAGCGGCCTGCATTACTCTGTTCGTCCTCGCGACAATTCCGATTCGAGTTTTCGAACGCCTGAGGTTTGGGCTTTCGATTCGTCGGCACTCACTGCGCGAGCCGCCCGTCTTTATCGTCGGTCATTGGCGAAGTGGCACGACGAATATGCACAACCTCATGCTGCAGGATCCACAATTTGTCAGTGTGACCATGTTGCATTGTGCGATTCCCAGCGGATTTCTGACGTGGGAATGGCTGGCTCGCTGGATTCTGAATCGGCGACTTCCCAAAAGTCGCCCAATGGATGCGGTACCGCTCGGCATTGATGAACCCATGTCCGAAGACTTCGCTTTGGCCGGGTTGACTCACATGAGTCACTACTTGAACTATTTCTTTCCTCGAATCGCCGAAAAAACCTTTCGAGAGACAGTTCTGTTCGAGAACGTCAGGCGGCGAGACATCGCTCACTGGTCAACAATGTTTGAGTACTTGCTTCGCAAGGTTTCGTTCGCGGCAAAGGGCCGGCGACTGCTGCTGAAGAATCCTCCGAATCTGGGACGCATTCCTCAAGTGCTGAAGCTCTATCCCGATGCGAAGTTCATTCACGTTTATCGCAATCCCTGGCTGGTTCATGCGTCAACCATGAAGTTGATGAATCGGTTCATGTCCAATCTGGCGTTTCAAGGGCATGACGAACTTCAGGTTGAAGATTTCATTTCGCGACGCTACGAGCGGATCATGGAAAAATGGTTTGTGGATCGAGATTTGATTCCGGCCGAAAACCTGATTGAACTGCGTCATGAGGAGATTACGGCCCATCCGGAGGAAACCGTCGAACGTATATACCGACAATTCCGACTAACCGGCATGGACATTCTGCAACCTCGGTTGAAAGCCTATGTGGATTCCTTGATTGATTACCAAAACAATGAGTACAACTTTCCTCAGGAGTACCTGCGTCGCATCCATCCCTACCTTCATCGTTTCGCCGAGCGATTGGGTTACGAAGTTCCGAAGTGTCAATCTTAAGCTTAAAGAAATGTCCCAGTCACTTGCTGAATATGCTGACCAACTGGATGGTCGCCGGTTGATATGGCCAAAAGTGCCCGCACCAAAGCCGGTCAATGCCAATCCTTCTGCCAAGCCGCTGCCTGGTATTCGAGCCGTGCTATGGGATGTCTACGGCACTTTGCTGCGAGTTTCCGACGGCCGTTTTACGCTGCTTCCGGACGAAGAAGTACGACTCCAGATCGCGCTCGATAAGACAATCCACGAGTTTAACATGTGGAATCACATGTATCGCAAGCCCGGGCCTCCGTGGCAATCGCTGATTGGACTTTACAAGAGTACCATCGAGCGTCAGGCCATGCAGGCGTCGTCGAAAGGCGATGTCACCGACGTCGATATCGTCGAAACCTGGCGAGCAATGATCGATCGGCTTTTTGAAAAAGAGTACGTGTACGACGAAGGTTTGTACGGCGACCTTGATGAGTTCAGTGAGAAGGTTGCCTACTTCTTTCACAGTTGCCTGCAGGCAACAGAAGCTCGCGCTGGTGCAGTTCGAGCGATGTCGGATATCTCTTCGGCCGGGTTGACTCAGGGGCTGTTGTCAGATGGTCAGTCCTTCACGCTTGTGCAAACACTGCGAGCGTTGGCCCTTCAGGCAGATCTGCCTCCGCTGTACGAGTTGTTCCGGCCACAGTCGCTGATTCTTTCGCATAGTTTGGGTGCAAAGAAGCCTTCGAAGTCTTTGTTTCAGCATGCCGTTCAGCAACTGCGCAGTATCGGTATTCAAGCTCAGGAAACGTTGCATATCAGTTGCCGGCTTGCGACGGACCTGGTTCCAGCCAAGCTCGCCGGTATGAAAACAGCGTTGCTGGTTGCTGAAAAATCAGGTCTGGAAGTTCCTTCTGACGTACTAAAGGACCCAGCCACACGTCCGGATCGGCTACTCACAGATTTGTCGCAGCTGAATTCCGTGATTGGGTTCGGCTGAGACTTGAATTGGCTCAATCTGCCGTGGCTTGTGTTCTTGAGTTCCGAGCGCGATCAACCGTGTTACTGCGACACAACATCGGTAGCCGACTGTTCGTGCGGTTGTTTTATCAACACGGGAAAGTTGACAGGTCAAGGAGATGAATGTTGTGAATCATTCTCACCGGTCGGAAGCGACGTCAGTGAAATCACGAGGACCGTTGAGCAGCCTGGCGACACGGAAGATGATCTCCAGTGTCGCGATCTATGCGATTCTCGTCGGGCTTTATGCGCTGATTCCTGCATTCTTCAAATCGCAGAACCGATTGCGTTTGCTTGCCGATGTTCCGGCCGACATTCATGCCGCACTCACGCTGGTTCTGGGATGGTTGCTGGTGTTTCGCACCAACACCTCGTACTCACGCTGGTGGGAAGCGAGGACTCTTTGGGGCGGGCTGGTCAACACGATCAGAAATCTATCATTGAAGTTTGTCGATCTGATTGATGTTCCCAATTTGGATCTGAAGAAGATACATCAAATACTGAACGCATTCGCGTGGACGCTGAAAGATCACCTCCGTGACGGAGCCAGTCTTGAGGACTCCGAGTTGTTTGAGACCGGGATGACGACTCCGCAGCATCTGCCCTCGTTCCTCGTTTCAAAAATCTACGAGAAAGTGCGAGCCTGGAAGAAGCAGGGTCACATTGATGGGCACCATCTGCTTGTGCTCGATGAAGACATTAGGAAGCTGCTGGAGATCGTCGGCGGTTGCGAGCGTATCCGAAACACTCGCCTTGCGAAGTCATATCGAACGTTCGTTCGCCAATGTGTGTTTCTTTACCTCGCGACGCTGCCCTGGGGCATTGTGGATGACTTTGGCTGGTGGACGGTTCCGCTCTCGGCCATGATTGGCTACTTCATGCTGGGCATGGAGATCGCCGCCGAGCATACCGAAGAACCCTTTGGCTTCGATGAGGACGACCTGGATCTCGAGGCATTGTGCCGCGTGATCGATTCTTCGGTCAACGAAATTTTCGCTCGCGGCGACGCAGCTCAGCAGATCGCTTCGTCGACGTGAGGCGACTGGCTCAAACGACGTAACTGACTCAAATGTCAGCGTGAGCGAGACGCTTCGCAAGTGACATCGTTGCTGCATTTCGACCGCCAGACGTTGCGTGGACTCCGTGGACTCGATTCCCCGCGAAGGACGTGGCGATCTGACCTGAATCGGATCGCCATGCTGGGAAAGTTGGAAGACCCGATTGAATCCACTCGGCAAGACGGTCACAGTGGAGGCAACGCCGGGATCGACGGACAATTGTTTGATTCAAAGTGACCGGCTTCAAGCACTTGAACGATGGCTTCGACGTTCGTTCAAAGTGAATCTTGCGTCGTTTTAGTCAGCCGCAATGCTCCAGAACCAGGTTTATGCATTCAGAGAACAGCCAACACTTGCATTTGGGTTGTGAAGCAGGACAGTTTTCGCCGACGGAGCGGCGAAACTACCTAAGCGAATCGCTCCGTCGGCTCGCAGCAACCCCAAAACTTACTCGTGACGGAACAGGAGAGGCCGTCACTCCAGAAGTGCAGCTTTCCTGCCAGCATTTCGCTGTCCAGCCGGGTTCTTTCACTCACTTGCTTTCACTTTTCAAATTCAAGATACATTTCAATGATCGTTAAACTTGGTCCGTGTCGACTCGAACTTGTGCAGGGCGACATTACTCAGCAACATGTCGATGCAATCGTAAATGCCGCCAACCACATGCTGGCCGGAGGCGGAGGAGTTGACGGCGCGATCCACGATGCCGGCGGAGCAACGATCATGCAGGAGACGAGCCAGAACTATCCTGAAGGCTGTCCCACCGGCAGCGCGGTCGTGACGGCAGCTGGCAACCTGCCAGCGAAGTATGTCTTTCATGCGGTTGGGCCAATCTGGAAGGGCGGACGTCAGGGCGAAGCCGAGTTGCTTGCATCTGCCTGTCGGGCTTGCCTGAAGCTGGCCGTTGAGAAGAACTGCAATACCGTCGCATTTCCAGCGTTGAGTGCGGGAGCTTACGGGTATCCATTGGATCTGGCGGCGGCAAATCTGCTGAAGACAACCATGGATTTTGTGCGCTGGCACCAGAAACCCGCCATGGTGCGATTTGTGTTGTTCGATCAGGGCGCATTTGGTGCGTTTGCAAGAGCTGTGGAGGAAGTGGTGCCGAAATGATTCAACCATCGATTCGGCAGATCGTCGCATCAGACGGTTACTGTTTGAGTTTTCGCCACTGGAATGTACCCAGTCCTCGCGGCATTGTGGTCGCAACGCATGGCATTCAGAGCCATTCCGGTTGGTACGAGTATTCGTCGCGGCGAATGGCAGAAGCAGGGTTCGCCGTCTATTTCGCGGACCGCCGTGGCTCGGGATTGAACGGATTGCAACGAGGCCACGCTGCGCATGCGATGCGGCTGGTCAACGACGTTCGAGCAATGACTCAACTTGCTGTCGCCGAGAACTCGACTGCCGATGGTCGCCTTCCGGTCACACTACTGGGATTGAGCTGGGGAGCAAAGATCGCGGCTGCAACTGCTGCGATTTTTCCGGAAGAGTATCAGCGGTTGGTCTTGCTGTATCCGGGGCTTGAGCCTCGAATCAAACCAACAGTCTGGCAATCATTCCGTCTGCGGATTGCGCGAGAACTGGACATCGTGAAACGCCACATCCCAGTTCCGCTCTGTGATCCGGCGATGTTTACTGGTGTCACGGAATGGCAACGATTCATCGCTAACGATCCGCTTGCGCTTCACACAGTGACCAGCAGCTTTCTGAATGCCGGCGTGGAATTGGATGGGATTGTTGAACGGTTCTCAAGCCGCATCTGTCAGCCCACGTTGGTCATGCTCGCGGGGCGTGATTCGATCATTCACAACGTTCGAGTGCAGCGACGTCTGATCACGTTTGGCTCGCCGAATGTGCTCATTCGCAATTACCCTAATGCGTTTCATACTCTGGAATTTGAACCGAATCGCGAGGCGATTTTCTCGGACCTCGTTCATTGGCTTCAGGCTTCAATGACAGGACTTCCGGGTTAGTGGTGTGCCAACACAGTTTTAGGGTTTGGAGGCAGGAAAGTTGTCGCCGACGGAGCGGCGAGTCTACGCAGGTGAGCCACTTCGCTAGCACTCTGGACGATTGGAGCCAATGAGCCTGGATGCGTTTCACAGCGTATGTCGACGTGCTACACTCCGTCGAAACGGCAAGGTGTGCGCGACGTTACGACTTGCGTCACGCCGACTCACTGCTTACCCCAGCCAAGTGAAGGAAGTTGAAAAGGGAATGGCAAAACGGAAAGCACCGTCCGACCTCGAGGCGGACAGATTGGTGACACTGGAAGCCGCTATGGCGGAACTCGGCCAGATCGTCTCACGGCTGGAATCCGGCGAGGAGACGCTGGACGAATCGCTTGCGAAATTTGAGCGGGGCATGTCGTTGCTTCGAATCTGTCATCGCCAGCTCGACGCGGCTGCTCAAAGAATTGAGCTGGTGACTCAGCTCGGGCCAGATGGAGAAGTTCTCACCGAGGGTTTCGATTCAACGTCAACACTGCAACGCAATACCTCTTCCGAGACGGCTCGTACAGGCCGCAAGTCAGCAAAGGACGATCAGTCCGATGAGGACGGCGGATTGTTGTTCTGAGGTCGATTCCTGTTTGAGACTTACGCAGAACAGCGGGGCAATTGGCGTTTGCCGGACCGATTCCTTCAGTTCGAATAGCCTGCCGTCACAGAGACCCGTTTTCTTCGTGCAGGGCGAGTTGTGAACGCGACGGCGATCTGCTGAGCATGCAATGCTGAGTGAATCACGCAGTTGGAAATCTCACTTATTACAGCATCATTGGAACTGACAATATCCCGAATCTCGTTGAGCTGCTTGAGCATCATCGTTGTGCTGTTTGCTGAATCGATGACGCGCTGATTGCAGCACTCCGCCAGTTTGCTGATATGTGACGCCGCCACGCTGGACTTGACGGCCAGGTCTTTCACGTTGCGAGCGACTACGCCAAAGCCTCGTCCATTTTCTGCAGCTCTCGCCGCCTCGATCGTCGCGTTTAGCGACAGAAGTCGGGTTTGCTCGGCGATCGAGTTTACCTCGGCAACCATGATAGTGATTTCATCAACGCTCTGCTTCAGGCGGTCCATCACGTCTTTGCTGGCTGCGGCGATGGTGACTCCATCAGCCACTGACAAAACCGCCTGACGAGTCCTCATTGTCAGGCTGTTCGAGTTTGCTTCCACGCTGGCGACGGACTGTTGCATCCGAGTCATCGCCTCGCGAATCGTATCCAGTCCAGCATCAATGGCTTCGAGCTCATGCCCTGCCACGATTTCCTGTCCCGTGATCGATTGGACGCATGCGTTGATGCGAGATACCGCGCTCATCAACTGAAATCGCTCCATTCTCATTCGATGGATGCTGAAGAAAAGTACAATATCTTCAAAAACAACCCAGGTGGAATGCTCGATCGTTCTCAGGATAAGTTCCGAGTTCACACCGTAGACAGATTGAGGCCAATAGATTCCCCGAATCAGATGATCGGACATAATGACGACGGTGGCAGCGATCAGCACCTTTATGTCCAGATACATCGCAAGGAACGCAAGCGACACGAACACAATGAAATGCATCTCAATGCGACCACCTGAAAGGTGAATTGCAAGACTGGTTACCAGGCCCTGGCTCATGGCCATCACAAGGCGCGTTCCCAATTCTCCAGGCCGACGGAGGGCTAAGAAAAAGGGAAAGAAAGTCACCAGCAGAGCGAGGCTGATTGAAGCCCAGACGTGGACATGAATACTGGACTCGAGACCGCTCCATGACTTTGGCGTCAGCCAAATCGCCATTCCGACGAGTGCAAGAGCCTGAAATACCATCACAATTGCAAAAAGGCGATCGACTCGCGCGTACATTGACCCGAATGCTTCAGCTTCACTGACCGCACACGCAGAATGCTGCTTCGACGAGGAGTTATGATTGGCTGAATACTGAGAAGGGAAATGGCTGACTGCTGAATGTTTCATAGATAGGCTCATCAGGTCGGTTGCTCGTCGATTATGTCCTCAGGGACGGTTCCATTTCGAATCATCGATTGATCGCAATTTGCCTTGTCTGGCGAGTCTGCGTCGTCAACGAACACCCGAAGGCCGGGAAGTCTCGGTACGTCGAACGATCAGATTCCATAGCACTTTGAAGATACTCCTGTCCGAGACTCGGCCCATGATGTCCTCGTGAGGCCGTAATTCCCCCTGAAAAAACCAGGTTGCCTTCTGCAGAGTACAGGAGACACATGCCTGATGTGGCAACACCGAACCGCGCAGTCTCCTCGCTATTTGAATCGTAGAAGATCTGCTCATTGTTGAACTGACGGCACAGGCTCTCGTTGTTTGAGCCGATCCACTCAGCATCCGCCTTCTGAGGTTGAAGCAGAACGAACGTGACTTTCGGTAGCTGGTGAAAGTTCGTTCGATTCATCAACGCCTTGAGTTCGATAAGTCCGGCCGTCGTACAGCCGCATCGAGGATGAACGAACATCAGTAGCACGCTGGAATCGCAAGAAGGTGGGGATAGTGCTGAGTCTTCTGGCCAGCGATGGGGAACTCCGAGTTCCACTCCGGCCGTCAGTTCGTATCGCCACAACGCAAGTACTCCACTGGCAGCCAGCAGCAGCCAGCAGAAGATCCCTGCTGAAGATGTGTATTGTCGTGACATAGACTTGAGATTCACTTCAACCCTGATGCGCCACTGGACGCTCAATCGTTGCCTTTCGGACTCTCCTGCGATCCTCGGCCGAAACACCATTTCGCGCAAATCGCATCTGGAGATCCAGTCACCAAATGAACTCAGATGGACCCCCGTTCTCCTGTGCCAGCATCGAAATCTGTACGCTTAACTTGCGTTGCATTTCTGCAATGGACCGGCAAAATCGAGAAAGTCGGTCCGATCCTGCCCATCTTACGGCACATGATTAACTCACAGTGAACTCTATGTTGGAATTCCCGCAGAGCCACCATGTGCAATGGATCTCAACGTCGCAGCGTTGGCTCGACCAGGGTCGCTTGGTCACTCGGGATCTTGCCATCTCGGTTGACACAACCAGCAAACGCCGAAATGCACATTCCGGCATCGGTCGTTTCGCCGATGCATCCGCGGTGCGCCAACACTTGACTTTGATGCTGCCGACAGCAGTGTTTTCGCTGACGGAGCGGCGAATCTACGTAAAGGAGCCGGTCCGACGGCTCGCATGAGGGGCAAAGTTCAGTGGTGAAGGAGCACTTTCATTGCCCCGATTCAAACTGTGGCTGAATCGACCATCGCTGAACGTCGCGAACAGCGTCAGCTACTCCTTTCAGACACGTTATTGATGCTCAAGCGAGGCAAAAACAAGGCCGCTGGGAACACCCGGGTTCAGCCGCAACGAATCCTCAGAAACCAACTGGCCCCCTGCAGCCAGCGAAACTACGTTCGAGGCTTCAATGGGAGGCTGTACGATGAACAGTCCGATATCCGCAGCCGATGTGAGTGGACTAACGAAGCCAGCCAGGTTCGTAAAGTTCAGTGGCAGCCGATGGACGCGCATCGGAACATCACCGTGGCTTCCACCACAAATCAAAGCAGCAACACTATTCGCCAGGCCGTCCAGGGTGCTTGTGTCGCCAGTCGCCTTAGGACTGACAATCATCCATGAACCATCCTTTGCACCAATCGCAACACAGGGCTGAATCTCGCTAAGCTTAGCCAGTTCTACGGCGTCATCGCTGGCTGTCGGCTCCGAACCCACGAACTGGCAAAGCAGTTCTGTTGACAGCAGATTTACCGACTGGTCTAAAGTCATCGCCGCTGTGCCCGGTAGAGACTGCACGCGCGGTAGCAGTTGAACTCCTGGGTCGTCGGTCGGCACCAAACACACCAGCATCGACTGCGCGAGATCATTTGGATTATCCAAGTGGCCAGCCGCCAGGAGTTCATCACGGTGCTTGATCGCAGCGAGGTATTCGGCACCTCCCCCAATAATGCACACCGAAAGTTGCGACAGCCGAGCCTCAAGTTCTGTCTTTGCGTTTTGATCCGTCATTGGCCACAGGCGATGTCGATTGCCGACGTCATCGATACACTCAATCGGCGTCGCCTGACGAACGACGAATTCCAGATGGTCCGACAGACTGCGTGGGTCTGAATCGCCGCCGGTTGTATCTTCGATCAATCCAATGGCTGGTGAAAACGCCGCCAGACAAACCGTGCGGAGTTCGAGTTGCTGGCGAACAGATTCGGCATCTGCCTTAACCAGCGACAGCATCTCCGGCGACCCGGAAGGATCGCCATCCGGGAGACGCAACCTGGCGATGACACTCCAGCGAGCCTGCTGAGTGCCAGAAACCGAAAATGTCGTTTCGATCACGTAAAAAGCGACTTCATGTTCGACGAGCAGCACTCGTTCACGCTTCCAAAGCCGCCAGAAATCATCGGCGCGGGTTGATTGATCGAGTGGCGATGCATCTCCCGGCTCGGGACGGTTCATAACCAGTCGCACAGCATTGCAGGGATGTAACCGGTAAAGATTTCGCTGTTGAGTCTCATCGATCAAATAGCTGGGAGGTGCCGTCACTTCGAACAACGCACCAACTTGACTCAGGTCATAACGAAAGCCGCAAAATGGCAGGATTTGAACCATTGAACCAACATCGCCTTTCCGTAACTGCGAACTCGCAGGACGGGCCTCGGAAGCAATCAAAACGGGAGTGTATCATCGAATGGCGTGGTTCTTCAAATAACACTCCGGCAAAGGAAATCAGCGTCATTTGGTGGACGCAGAAGATCGTCAATCGCTTTTGAGATTTGGCTGCGATCGGTAACCTGCGTCGCCATTGCTGCCCTTACAACTGCCGAGGTTTTCATGAACGCTGTTGCTCCGACGGTACCAATTGATTCGCTTTTGGCCTTTGTGAGCCACGCCCTGGCTTCAACAGGGCTTTCGAAACACGATACAGAAACCACGGCCGGGGCGTTAACGGCAACGGACGTTCTGGGAGTCTTCACGCACGGTACGAAACTGCTGCCGGCCTATCTGAAGAAACTTCAGGGAGGCGGCTTCCGGCCCAAGGCGATTCCTCGAATCGAGCGAGAAGGCCCAGCGTGGGCGACCATTGACGGGGATTCCGGACTGGGGCAGGTCGGCAGCCATTTCGCCATTCAGACGGCAATGCAGAAGGCCAAAGTTCACGGAGTTGCATTTGTCTCGCTTCGAAACACAGGACACATTGGCGCTGCCGGACACTTTGCGGTCGAGGCGGCCAGGGCAGGCTTCATCGCTCTGGTCACAAGCAATGACATTCCCAGCGTCGCAGCGCCAGGATCGACGAAAGCCGTGCTGGGAAGCAATCCGTTGGCCTATGCGATTCCCACAGGAGGCGATCCGATTCTGCTCGACATGGCAACCGCCGCGGTCGCCGGGGGAAAAGTCTACGCAGCCCATCAACGAGGCGAAGCGATTCCTCCAACATGGCTGATTGGCCCCGATGGTCAGCCGACGACCGATGGCACGCTGTACCCTCACACTGCCGCGCTGGCTCCGATGGCGGGACACAAGGGCTACGGTCTGGGACTTTGGTGCGAAGTTCTGTCGGCGCTGATTCCTGGCGGAGCGATGACGTGGCAGGTCGGAAGCTGGATGTTTGATCCCGCAACGGCGCCTTCGCAGCACAACGCTTCATTCACGCTGTATCACGTGGACGCGATGACGGATCGCAGCGAGTTCAATGCGAGACTGCAACGACTGATCGACGAAATTCACTCGGCCCCGACGGCAGTTGGCGTCGAATCCGTTCTGCTACCCGGCGAACGTGAACACAGCAACGCTCGATCAGCATTGCGAAACGGTATTGCACTTCCCAACGATGTTCGGGCGAAGCTTCGCGAAGCCGCAGAAATCGCACACATCGAAGTACCGGAATTTCTTGAAGCAACCTGAGCCCTGGCGAAACAGGTTTCGCCCGACCGTCGAATCACTTTTTCGGCGAGCCCAGTTGTACAAGCGGCGTCATGGCAGGGCCTTTGTCTTTTTCAGCACAGCCACCGCAGGAACCGCAGGGTTTGTTCGGCTTCATCGACAACATGCCGCTCAGCCGCCGCGCAACGATCATCGCGGAGATGCCAACAAGGATTCCTGTTGCCAAAGTTTGCCAGAACATACATCACATCCGGATTCCGATCTGGTACGTCAGAAACGCACCGACCCACGCGAGAATCGTCATGTAGAGAAAGGAAAACACGGGCCAGCGCCAACTGTTGGTTTCGCGACGGATCACCATCAAGGTCGACACGCACTGAGCACACAACGCGAAGAATACCATAATTGACAGCGCGACAGGGATAGAAAAAACCAAACTTCCATCTGGCCACGTTGCGGCCTTCAAGGTTCCTCGCAGCCCTTCATCTTCTTCGCTGACGTCGCCACCCAGACTGTAGATGGTTCCCAGTGTGGCAATAATGACTTCGCGAGCCGGAAACGAAGCGATCACGCCGACGCCAATCCGCCAATCCCAGCCGAGCGGTGCAAAGACAGGTTCCACAGCCTGACCGACTCGTCCCAGAGCACTTCCTCGCAGGAGTTCGCCGTTCACTTTGTTCAAACGATCACTGAGAGTTTCAATTTCTTCTGCATTGGTCGCGACATTGGCTTCAGCATCGGCGGCTTCCAATGCTTCGATCTTCCCTGTCAGTTCATACCGTTCGCTTTGATTTCCGGGGAAGGAACCGGCAGCCCAGACGAGAACGCTGGTTGCAAAAATCAGCGTTCCGGCTCGTACGACAAACGACTTTCCGCTCTCCCAGACTCGCAAAACGACGACTCGCAGCGACGGCATGCGGTAGTCAGGCAGCTCGAGCAGGAAAGGAGACGGTTCACCGCGAAACAACGTCTTCCGCAGCACCATCGCCACGGGAATGGCCACGAACAGTCCGAGTGTGCTCATTCCAAACAAGACGATCGCCTGCAAAGAAAGGAGGCCGCCAAGATACTTCGTATTTGGAATGAACGTGCCGATCATCAAAACGTATACCGGCAATCGGGCTGAACAGCTCATCAGCGGAGCGATCAGGATTGTCACAAATCGATCGCGGCGATCGTCAATCACTCGAGTCGCCATGATACCGGGCACCGCGCACGCGAACGACGACATCAGCGGCAAAAATGAGCGCCCACTTAACCCAAGCAGGCCCATCAAACGGTCCATCATGAAAGCCGCGCGAGCCATGTAGCCGCAGTCTTCCAGCAGTCCGATGAACAGGAACAAAAGACAAATCTGAGGAAGAAAAACGACGACCGAACCAACTCCGGAAATCACGCCCTCGGTCAGCAGACTTCGCAGCGGGCCCGGAGCCATGGCTCCGTTGATCTGGCCGCTCACCCAGCTCAGCATTCCTTCGACGCCTTCGCTCAGCGGTTGCGAGAACCAATAGATCGTCGAAAACACAAACATCAGCACAGCAAGGCAGATGACGAAGCCAAAGAATCGATGCGTCAAAACGGAATCGATGCGATCCGTCAAACGAGCCTTCGAACTTGGAGTACGCGATTGAACTCGCGACAACAAATCACAGACAAAGCGGTATCGCTGTTGAGCTTCCGCAGCAGGAATTTCCAGCTTTTGATCCGCCAGCGTGCCGCGAGAATCTCTTAACTGAGTCCCGTAGGATGCCCCAGCGGCCTGAGTCAGCATCAATTCGACAGAGCCACCGGGATCCAGCAAACTGCGTGAAACCAGGAAGCCAGATCGCTTCTCCAACGGCAGTCCGACTGTCCCCAAAAACTCGCAAAGACGGTCCACTTCGGCGCGAATGGGTTCGGCCAAAAGGCTGTCTGCAAATCGATTGGGAAGTTCTGTTGATGAGATGTCGACACGTTTCAGTTGCTGAACAATAGCCGCCTTGAGTTCCGTAAGCCCCTCTCGACGACTAGCCGACGTCGGAATGACAGGAATCTGTAGCTCCTTTGCAAGCCCCGCAGCGTCAATCTTCACGCCGGAACTCGGAGCCGCGTCCCACATATTCAGGCATAGAACAACAGGTAGCCCAACTTCCAGCACCTGAGTCACAATGTACAGATTGCGTTCCAACGCAGCCGCGTTGCAGATGCAGATCACCAAATCCGGACGAGGCTCGTCACAGCAACCAGTCAAAACCTGAACGGCCACCATTTCATCCGGCGACTTTGGCGACAAGCTGTATGTGCCAGGCAAGTCGCTCAGTTCAATGTTCAGATCGTCCCACTGAACTTTCGCAATACGTTGCTCGACAGTGACACCAGGATAGTTGCCCGTATGAACTCGCATCCCGGACAACGCATTGAAGAGCGTGCTTTTTCCGGTGTTCGGATTGCCAATGAGAGCAACTCGGAATGGGCGAACTTTGATTGAACCGGAGGTAGGTGTTGATGTCACTGAATCAGCACTGAGAAGCTCATGAGGTATTCTGATCGGCAATCCATTGTCGAATCCCGCATCACAATACGGGATCACCCAATTTCATTTCTTCCGATGCCAATCATTTGAGGCAGAAGCAGAAACACAAGTGCAACACGGGTCGCGTTCTTACTGAGCAATCAGCCAGCAACAAGTTGAGCTGGCTTGGTCGCACCAGATGGAATGCAAACCCTGGCTGATGATTCAACAGAAACACAAGCGGCTTCCGCAGAACGCATCGAAATGGAAACTCCATGAACCCGGTATTGTACCGGACCGCCAAATGGAGCTCGTCGCAGGACTTCCACAACGGAACCGGGCACAAACCCCATTTCCATCAGGCGCGAAGCGATTCGACTCGCACCGCAAATTGCCGTAACGATTGCAGAAGAACCCGGTGTCAAATCAGCCAGCCGCAGCGTGTTCACGACAGTATCACCCAAAACAAGGGGAAAACCACGAAACCAAAAGAACTGGAGCACTGAACTCATGATCAACAAACACTGGCTCGAAAGCAAGTGTGGAGTGAGACTCAATCTCACTTTGCCAGCAATAGTATCGCAGTTCTTTTCGAATTGGCGACAGGGATTGCGTGGACTTTGCAAGAAAACAAAGCAATTTTCGAACGTGAGACGGGGTTTCGCTCAGTGGGTTCGGGACACGGAAGACAGGGATGTCGGCCTCAAGAATGGGGCGATTTCCAGCAATCGACGATGGATAGCCCATGCAGGCTGTTGATTTAATCCTAACCCGAAGCGTCAGTTTTGAAGTTGCGCGTTTTTGTCAGGGCTGGAAGCCCGGCACATCCTCTGCCGGTGGCGTGAGCGGACTGGAAAAAAAACTGCGTTTCAAGCCTGAAGGGCCGACACATCCGCCCTTGTGTCGGCCCTCCGGGCCTCAGATTCCTGATGTTCGCATACCGGCTCACGCCACCGGCATTGGATTTGTCGGCCCTCCGGGCCTGAAAATGCGCAACTTCAAAAAGCGTCAGCGAGGGATTGTTGTTGAAAAACGCCGCAAAATTTATCCCTCACTGACGTTTCGGGTTATGAAAACCCATTAAATCAACAGC
>JANMEV010000539.1:0-3596 GCA_031377305.1 Planctomycetota bacterium
GCAAACTGACGGGTGCGGAGTTTCGCGAAACTGGACCATCTCGCCAACGACTTCGACTCCGGCCGTTTTGACCAGACCCTTCAATTCGTCGAGAGCGTCGTATCGCCCAAATCCGGAATCCGGATGAAACACGCCAACCAGAATCGCTCGCTGGCTGCCGACCTTCAGTGTTTCACGTTTTGGATCACCCAAGAGATGTCTTCCTTATACTTCTGGATTCCGCTGATCTGCGGATGAGATTCTTTCGACTCGTCAACGAGTGTGCTGATTCTCGATGACTCACTCGTCCAACCGATTGGCGATCTGACACCATTCCGGACGCAAATGTTCGCAATCCGGGAAGTGTAGGCCCGGCTGCGGAAGGAAGAAAGCGTGATTTGGTCATCAGACGGGCTGCAATCGGCACCCGTCACGGCAAGTTTTCGCTACCAACGCTGAGAACTTACGTGAAAAGTGGCCCAAACTCGGCCATCCCTCACTCTCACGGCATCCCTTGATCCTGCTACACTTTGCCGCAGATCGATGAATCGATGACTCAATCACATAGCGGTCGAACTGGACCGGTCCCCACTTTAAAACGACTTAACGGAGAAGTTTTTCGATGACTCTTGCGATTACCGCTGTTCATGCCCGAGAAATCTTAGACAGCCGCGGCAATCCGACGGTTGAAGTGGATATTCAGCTGGAAGACGGCACCGTAGGCCGCGCAGCGGTTCCGAGTGGCGCCAGCACGGGGGCTCACGAAGCCTGCGAACTGCGAGACACCGGCAACAAGTCTCGCTACCTTGGCAAAGGCGTTCAGCAAGCCGTTCAGAATGTGAACGAAGAAATTGCCGACGCGCTGATGGATCTGGATGTCACCGACCAGGCCACCATCGACATGACGATGATTGAACTCGACGGAACCCCGAACAAGGCTCGCCTTGGAGCCAACGCGATTCTTGCGTGTTCACTGGCATCTGCTCACGCGGCTGCTGCGATTTCCGGCCTGCCGCTGTTTCGATACCTCGGCGGCGTTGGAGCCAACTGTCTTCCAGCCCCAATGATGAACATCATCAACGGTGGTGCTCATGCCAACAATGGCATAGACATTCAGGAATTCATGGTCATGCCTTTGGGCTTCGATTGCTTCAGCGAAGCACTTCGAGCCGGCACGGAAATCTTCCACAGCCTGAAGAAGGTTCTGGCAGCCAAGGGAATGAGCACCGCGGTCGGCGACGAAGGCGGATTTGCTCCTGATCTGAAGACCAACGAAGAAGCTCTTCAGGTCATCATGACTGCGATCGAAAGCGCCGGCTATGAAGCGGGCGAACAGATCCAGATCGCTCTGGACTGTGCGGCGACCGAATTCTTTGATTCCAAGACCGGTCTGTACAAGATCGACGGCAAGACGATGGATTCCGATGGAATGGTCGGATTGCTCGATTCGTGGGCTGGAAAATATCCAATCTGCTCAATCGAAGACGGTTGCTCAGAAGACGACTGGGATGGATGGAAGAAGCTAACCGATAAGCTGGGTGACCGGATTCAGCTCGTTGGCGACGATCTCTTCGTAACCAACGTAACTCGCCTGTCCAAGGGAATCGAAAAAGGGATCGCAAACAGCATCCTCGTTAAGGTCAACCAGATCGGCACACTGACTGAAACCATTCAGGCCGTGCAACTGGCTTTCCGAAACGGCTACACCGCTGTGATGAGCCATCGCTCAGGCGAAACCGAAGACACAACAATTGCAGATTTGGCTGTGGCGTTGCGAACCGGTCAGATCAAGACTGGATCTGCAAGCCGAACAGACCGTATCTGCAAGTACAACCAGTTGCTTCGCATCGAAGAGATGCTGGGCGACTCCGGAACCTTTGGTGGCACGATCTAATCGGTTTCTAAGGACTACGTCCTGGGCATCGATTGGTGCGTGAGAACGACCCTCAATGCCAAAAGTGGAACTCATTGAAACAACGACACCGGCCTCTGAAAAGCCAGAAATGGCTTCTCAGACGGCCGGTTCGTTATTGATGTCCACAGTGTTCTGGCTGACGCTGATGATTGCAGCTGGAATGTACGCCACGGTTTCGCTGTCGCCCAAACTGGCCGAGTGGATTCTTGTCAAACAGCAGTACTCCCAAAACGCGACTCGGCTGCAGCAGCTTGAAGACGACGCCGACTATTTGGAACGCGTGGCGGCCGCCCTGACAAGTGATCCTGAATTCGCTCGACGTCTGGTTCGAGCCGCTCAGAATCCGGCCGAGAACTCCGAATTCGTTCCGGTCTCGCAGGACTTGATGTTTGGTGGATCTGCCAAAGAGGCCAAAGTTCCTTCGCCGGTTGTGCGTCCGGAGGTCGCCGCGTTGATCTTCCATTTTGCAGCCGATCAGCAGCATCGACAATGGCTGTTGATCTCGGCGACAGGCCTAACTCTGCTGGCCTTCACACTCATGAACGATGCGGGCGCCGGGATGTTGATGGCGGTTATTCGCTCGGTCACGTCGACAGTCTCATTGACACTGGCCCGCTATAGAAAACCGCAGCCCCCGGAAGAAGTCGAGACATCCCTCGAATAGTCCAATCACTGCTTTCCATGCTTAAAAAAAGCCGACAGCTCAGGGAGCTTGCCGGCTTTTGTTTTCAGCGATGGCTGGGCTGCGACTATTCCACGTCGTAGTCTGCCTGCAGCGTCGACAGAGCGTCCGTGATCTGGCCTTCGTTCATGCCGCTGTCGCGAACGATTTCAGCACTGGCGGCGTTGTTACCGGTCAGTTCCTTCGCTGTTGCACTAATTCGCCCGGAACCATCGTACGAGTAAGTGATTTCGATCGGCGAACCTTTGGGAAGATTCGAAGGAAGATTGGTGATTCGGAAATCACCAATCAGTTCGCATGCTGCTGGATCAATCGCGTCGCCTTCAAGAATCTCAACGTGGATCCGCTGCTGAGCATCCGTGTTGGTTCCAAATCGCTGCTTGACACTGTTTGGAACTGGCGAGTTCTTCGGGATCATGATGTGGTTGATCTTGCGAGTTCGATCTTTCGGATCGGTGATCTTGATCCCGAGTGAATGCGAATTCACGTCGGTCGTTCGCACAGAGTTCAAACGTCTCTGCACCGCGTCCACAATTCCACCAGTGTTGACGCCCGCTCGAGCCTGCAGAATTGCCGCATGAATCGCCGCACCTTCCGCAACCGCTCGTTCAGGAGCCAGGGCCCGGGAAGGCTCTCGTTGGCAAACTTCTCGAAGCATTTGCTCAACCACCGGCATGTAGGTCGAACCGCCGACCAACACAACTTCGTCCAGCATGTTTGGCGTTACGCCAGACTGCTGAAGAACCAGTTCCGTGGTGTCTTTGGTTCGCTGCAGCAGGTCGGCGGTCATGCGTTCATAGTCAGTTCGTGACAATGACACTGACAGCGTATTGCCTTTGTAGTAGACGCTGATTGGCACCTGAAGCTTGGTACTCAGATCGCGTTTTGAATCTTCCGCTTCCTGATGGAATGACATCATGGCTTCAGGATCTTCGCTCGGATCGGCGCCGAACTTGCGTTTGAACTGCTCGACCAGATGGTCAGACAGTCGCTTACTCCAGTCGAGACCTCCCAGCATCA
>JANMEV010000632.1:0-9410 GCA_031377305.1 Planctomycetota bacterium
CACCGGGTTGCGTGTATTGTGCGAGTTCCAATTTGCGACGAAGCGGAGATCAAGAAGGTTCTGGACCTCGGCGCTCAGGGTGTTATCGTGCCGCAGGTCAACACGGCCGAACAGGCAGCCGATGTCGTGAAGTTCTCTCGCTACGCACCAGCCGGTTCGCGAGGAGTTGGTCTTGCGAGGGCTCATGGGTATGGATTTCGTTTCGGCGAATACGTAGCGTCCGCGAACGATGAAGTTGTTGTCGTTGTTCAGGCGGAACACAAAACAGCGGTTGAGAACATCGAATCGATCGTCAAAGTGCCGGGCATCGACTGCGTGTTGCTCGGGCCGTATGACCTTTCTGCCAGCTATGGAAAAATGGGGCAGATCAGCGATCCCGAAGTGTTGGCCGGGATCGGCTGTATCACAACTGCCTGCCAGTCAGCGAAGATTCCGCTCGGCTATTTCGGAGTCAGTGCGGAAGCCGTCAAACCCTACGGCGACCAGGGCTACACGTTACTCGTCGCCGGCGTCGACGTCCTGTTCCTCGGCAACGGTGCCAGAAAAACGCTGAAAGAGATGCAGGGTTAACGTCCATGCAATTTAATGAACGGTCCGTGACGTAGCGGAATCGGCGCTAGCCGTCCGGTGAGTTAGCTGTTTTTTGATGGCACACACCGGGCAACCCGCTCCGCTCCGCCACTCATTTTATGGAATTGGGGGTTCGCGAATTCACGTCGCCGTTCATTCAGTCGAAGTCGACCGGCCATCGCTCGACTTCAAAGGTCGCGGAGCTAAATCCGACGGTCCATTTATAAAAAAAGTCCGTCGGAGCGTCGATAAAAATGCCGCGACGAACTTTGCCTCCGGCCAAACGAAGTTCGTCTACCGTCTCTCAACAGTTCTTCCTGATTCCAGCGAGTTTTTCGACCATCCAACCGACTTTCTCGTCGCTGCCACCGAGTAATTGCTCGGTCGGGCCGACTTTTTTACTGGGAAAACACAGGGAAAAATAGAAAAACAGCAACCGACGGGATTGCGCTGCTCATTGCACCATGGGCTGTGGCGTTGAAACATCTTTTCGAGGCCAACCAGGGAAGCGGGCTTGCAGATCGTGATAGATCGTTCGTGCCCCCGGCGACACCTTATTGATTGCTGTATGAGAGGGCTCTCTCCACCAAATCCTGACGACTTTTTGCCCCACCAATGCGGACATGAGTCAGGTTGTGTTCCGATATCGCTCGATTTTACTTGTCCGGCGGGCTAATGGACACAGCAACAAGATTACGAAAGTGGAGGTGTACCGCCACCAGAGCCTGTCCAACTCTACTGAGGTTGTTCGTAACGATTTGGACTTCAAACGTTAGACCGAAATCCCGCGAATGAAGGTAGACACAAAATCGACGACCTTCTCCAGGACTCGTTTGCGAGTTGAAGCACGCTCAGCCAGTCTCAGTGGGACGATGATCAGGTCAATGATGTCAGGATCAGGCAGAGGTTCCTGGCCTGTGTAGACATAACGGTCAATTACCTTCTTGAGCTTCTCCGGATCAAGCTGCTCCTCTTTGCAGAGCCGCTCGAATGCTGCCAGACGCTCGATCTCCCAGAAGGCTTCGAATGTGTCGGGGATTTCTGCCGCATCTGTCACCTTCGGCAGGTTCTGTTCGATGAACTTCTCAATCAGCTCTCGCTTGCTTCGCAGTTCGATGTCGCCTGCCACGGAATCGAGAATCAACTTGCGAATTCCTGGAGCTGCCACTTCCTCCGAATCGTATAGCTTGGCCAGCAGCGTCAGGATGTACTGCACGTTGATCACGTCGCGATGGATCAGTTCCAGTTCGAAATCCACATCGTTCAGGATCGACACCTTTTCCTTTTGATTGTCGGTCTTCACCTTGTCGTAAAGGTCGAGGTACGCACTGCGGTAGTCGGCAAAGCGTTGAGCAGGAAGTGACAAATCGTTGTCCTCAAATTCAGAGAACGATTCCAGGATGTTTCGGAGCCGCATCAGCTCGCGGAAGATCTTTACGAACAGCATCTCCGCATCTTCGTCCGTCAAGCTCTTCACGCTGCGGACCGTCGGAGTGAGTTTCAGCAACTCGACCACCACTTCATTGAACCGTTTAACGTAATCGTCATACGGCGGCACGAAGATCTCTTCCTTGGCCGGAACGTTGGAAAACAAAGCAATGGCTTCGTCGGTCGCCTTCTTCAGGTTGCGAAATACGACGATGTTTCCCTGGCTCTTCACCTCATTCAGAATTCGGTTGGTACGAGAATACGCTTGCACCAGGCCGTGATACTTCAGGTTCTTGTCAACATACAGAGTATTCAGCGACTTGCTGTCGAAGCCTGTCAGAAACATGTTGACGACCAGCAGAATATCGACCTTCTTTTCTTTAACCTTCTTCGCGATGTCTTGGTAGTAGTTGTAAAAGCTCTGAGTGTCTCGGGTAGAGAAGTTTGTGCCGAACATCGCGTTGTAGTCACCGATGAACAGGTCCAGCTTCTCGCGCTTGTGCGGGTCGCCACCTTCTCCACCGATGATTTCACCGCCTTCGTCCAGATTGCCGTCGGCGTCTTTGTCTTCTTCGTTGGCGGTGTAGCTGAAGATCGTGGCGATCTTCAGGTTGTGTTTTCCTTGCTTCTTCCGTGCAGCAAACAATTCATAGTACTTGATCAGTACATCCACCGAACTGACGCACATCATCGCGGTGAATTCTTTGTTGCGTGTCTTCACCGCATGATGCTGAATAATATAGTCAGCGATCTTCTCCAGCCGTGCCGGGGAATCCATCAGTTCTTTGGTATCGATTCCCTCGACCTCGATATCCACCTCGGAAGCCGTGCCGGGCTTACGCTTGTAGCGTCCCACGTATTCCACAGCAAACTTCAACACGTTTTCATCTTTGATCGCGTCCGTGAACACGTAACTGTGCAGCTTTTCATGGAAGAGATCTTTCGTGGTGCGTTTCAGCCCTCCGCTGGAAGTCTTGCTGGCGACATATGGAGCGGCATTTTCCGGGATGGCAGTGTCCGCACCAGACTGAGCTTTCCCGGTCGATGTTCCAGCATTCTCCGCGAAGATCGGCGTGCCCGTGAACCCGAACATTTGGTAATTGCGGAAGAAGGCGGTGATGCGTTTGTGAGTGTCTCCAAACTGACTGCGGTGACATTCATCGAAAATGAAGATGATGTGTTCGTCCCGCAACTTCTCCATGACGGCTAGATGCTGAGGCTTGCTGATCGCCGCGTTCAGCTTTTGCAGAGTCGTCACAATTAGCTTCGTGTCGTCGGCGAACTGTTGCACCAGCTTGCTCGTGTTGTTCGTACTATCAACACTGTCCTTGCTGAAGCCGTTGAACTCTTTGATGGTCTGGTAGTCCAGATCTTTCCGGTCAACGCAAAAGACGACTTTCGAGACACTCTGCAGGCCCGTAATAATCTGAGCGGCGTTGAAGGATGTCAGCGTCTTGCCTGATCCAGTTGTGTGCCAGATGTATCCATTCCGGTTGTCGGCCGGAGGGTTCTGCACTCGCTCGACGATCTTTTCGGTGGCATAGTATTGGTACGGCCGCAGGACCTAGTGCGGTCGGCGACGTAGCTGAATTTTTTGATGCTCACCCGTTTGCGGAACGTGTCAATAATGCGGTCGATGTCCTCGAGGCGGAGTTGGTTTTGATTGCCTACCTTTTCAAAGCCCTGACCCTGACTTGCGTCGATGAACAAAATGTTGTCGGGGTTCTCTCGTTGCTTCCTCAGCACCAGAATGCAGGTCGGGTGCCGGTGCCGTAAAAGATGTTCGCTGGTAGCCTGATGACGGCGTCCAGGTAGTTGCAATCCTCGATCAGGTAACGTCGGCTGTGGCCTTCGGCGGCTCCTCGGAACAGAGCGCCGTGTGGCAGAACGCAGGCCATGATTGCGCCCTCAGCCAGATGGTGAACCATGTGCTGCACGAACGCAAAGTCGGCCTTTGTTTTTCGGGGCCAGTTTGCCATAGGCACTAAAACGGTCATCCGTTTCATGGATGGCACTCGCCGACCAATTGGCTGAGAACGGCGGATTGGCAACGATGGCGTCGAATCGCAGGTCCGCGTGCTCCGGAGCCGGATTCTCCAAAGTGTCTTCGTTCTCAAATCGAAACGTTTGTAATGCACTCCGTGCAGAATCATGTTCATACGAGCCCGGTTGTACGTCGTCGGATTCATCTCCTGACCGTAGAACTGAATTGGGTCGCTTTCCTTTTTCTGCTTCTTCGCAACTCGCATCAACTCCCGAGCCACTCGCAACAACAACGAGCCGGAGCCACAGGTCGGATCATGGACGTTTCGGAGACTCTTTTTGCCCGTGATCACAATTCTGGCGAGAACCGTGCTGACTTCCTGAGGCGTATAAAACTCGCCCGCCTTCTTCCCCGCCCCGCTGGCAAACTGCCCGATCAGATATTCATAGGCATCGCCCAGTACGTCCGCCTCGGTATCGGCGAGCCGGAAGTCAATCTGATCGAGGTGAACCAGGACCTTCGCGATGAGTTCGTGTTTCTGGTTCTCGGTCTTGCCAAGTTTCGACGAACCGAGATCGAGATCTTCGAACAGACGTTCGAAGTCGTCTTCGCTGTCGTGGCCCATTGTACTGGCTGCAATGTGCTTCAGAACGGCAGCGAGGTCTTCCAGAATAAAGTTGTCTGTTTTCTGGGCCCCCTTCTCCGCCAGCTTGTGAAACAGCTCGGACGGTTTCAGAAAGTAGAATAATCGACCGGCGGATTCTTCCTCGATGGCGACCAGCATCTTCTTGCCAGCCTTTGAGGTCTCATCAAACTCGTCAAACTTGATTCCATCGTGCTGCAGAATCTCATCCGCGAACAAATGCATGCGTTCGGCAGATATTTGTAGAAGATGAAGCCCAGGATGTAATCCCGGAACTCATCGGCCCCCACCTTTCCTCGCAGAGTATTGGCGATGTTCCAAAGCTGGGATTGAAGCTGTTTCTTGTGGTCGTCGGACATGGAGAATTGGCATGGGTCTTGAGGTCGTAATGGTAACCAAGGTCGAAGGAATAACCGGAACTGGATCTGGTTGCCACTGACTGCGATTCAGCCCGGAACCTGCGGCAGGCCGACGGGCACGCGGCGAGCCGAGTCTGTGAGACTCCTGAGCATGGTTGAAGAGTGCAGTGGGGAATGATGAACCGCCTCCGACAATCGATGGCCGCAGCGATATTCACTCGAAACAAAAAAGCCCCGACCGGAGAATCAACTCGGGTCGGGGCTTTGATTGAACTGAGGAGTTCGCAAACGAGCAGCGGCTTTATTTTGCCGGCTCGCTCTTCGCGCCTTCCTTGATCGCATAAACGCGGTTTCGGTTAGCGATGAACATCGTATCATTGGCGATCACTGGGGTAGTGTAGACCGACGAGCCCATGTTGATTTCGTCGCCCAGTTTTTCCATCTCGGCTGACAGCTTGAAGATGGCAATGTCGCCGTCTTCGTCACCGATGTAGACTCGGTCTTCGACGATCAGTGGTGACGCCCATGACGCTGCGAACATGTCGTACGTCCAGCGAGGCTTTCCGGTCTTTGCGTCCAGACAGTGAAACAGTCCGCTGAAGTCTGCAACAAACAAAAGATCGTTCTTGATCGCCACTGTTCCGCAAGTGCGGTGCATGGTGGTTTCGAAGACGGAACTATCGGTGCCAGTGTAGTGCCAGACAGCTGCAGAATTTGGATTTTCACGTTCAAAGTCGCCAGCCTTTTCGTCCATCGCCTGCAAACGCTTGTGGGCAATTACAGTCTTCGGATCTTTTGAGTTGTACACAATCGTAGGGCTTACGTCACCGCGTTTTGTGGGGTCGATGCACCATAGGTGACCTTGCCCTTCGCCGTGTTCCGGGTCTTCCCCAACGCCGATGTAGACCAGTCCATCGTAAACGACAGGTGTAGCAATCAGGTGGTTACGAGTCGCTCGGCCACCCAGCAAATAGATTGAGTCCTTTGGATTGCAGTCAAACTTCCAGAGCATTTCGGCGTGGCCGTCTTTACCTTCAGCGGCAAAGCTGTAAAGGTAACCATCGCCAGCGCCAAACAGAACCTGAGCCACTCCGCCGAATTCTCCATAGGCTGGAGACGACCACTGACCATGCAGCACGTTTGCACCCGGAGAGTTGTCGGTCCACAGCACTTCACCGGAGTTTCGATTGATACAGACGAAACTAGGAGCCTTTTCTTCAGGAATCGTGACGTGACCCTCATCAACGCCGTTCGAGGTGTTGACGAACAGCAGGTCGCCCACGCAGGTGACGGAGCAACTGCACATGTTGTGCTGAGAGACCTTCAGATCCTTCATCATGTCCAGAACCCAGACAACATCCGCTTCGTCCTTGTCCTGAACTTTTTCATCGACGGTCGGACTGTCGTTTTCGCCGTCGTAAAACCCTTCAGTGTCCAGACAGACGACCAGGCCACGGCTGCTGACATACCAGGCTCGTTCGCCTTCAATATACGGTGAGCAACAGATTCCCTGATGAGGCCAGTCGTTGACTCGACCGGTGGACAGTTTCTCGCTGGAGTGTTGCCAGAGGAACTTTCCGGTCTTTTCGTCAAAGCAGACCAGACAGCCAAGATCCACCGAGCTCGGATATCGCTTTAGGTAGCCGTTTCCGTTGTTTGTGCCGATATAGACTTTACCATTGGCGACGACGGGATTCCCGTAGGTTTCAGAACCCAGCGGCATCGACCACACCACATTTACGCCCGTGCTGACATCCCAGGTCACGGGGATATTCTTCCCGTCCGGAGTGTTGTTTCGCGAATAGCTGCCGCCCCACTGTGGCCAGTCCTTTGGGCCCACTTTCATCTTGCCGATGCGACCAGCTGCAACTGCGGTTGGGTCTTCGGCAACAACACAGCTGCCGAACAGAAGTGTTGACGCTGCAACACAGAGTCCAGCGGTAATGCAATCCCTGAGTTTCAACATGTGAGTTCTTCCTTATGAGTTGATGCGGACTCGAGCGGCCCGTCCGATTCAGTTTGATTCACGTCTAAAACATCGATGATCGTTTTCTGCTTGCCAGGCCAGCATCGCCACTGGTTGGAAGCAGCGTTCGTTTTGATAAAGCGGCTGTTCGCCTATTTGTTGGGCATCACCTGAACATTATCAATGTAGAATTCTGCGTCTGTGGCATTTCCAAACAGACCCGGGCTGCCCATGAGGTTAGGAGTCGCGTCAGTTCCTTCAATCTGCCATTCCTTTGGCTCTGCTTCGCCACGTTTCCAGACTTTGCCTCGCAGCGTCACCTTACCGTCTTTGGTCTCGCTCTGGAATTTCATGGTATACCACGTGTCTGCCACCCATTGCATGTCGATCGTTTTTGCGAATCGAAGTTCCAGGCGGGCAACCCATGACCGAATCTGCAGTCGCTGTGAACCCTGGAGGTCCATCGTGTACCGCTGATTAATCAGACCAAGGTCGGGCAGACGTCCGTTCTTTTCGGTCGCTTTAAAGTCGGCCTGAATCGTGTAATCATGCAGATTAGTCCAGCCCATCCAGGACTGACTTCGAGTGCCCTTTGGAATTGTGCTGATCTTGACCAGCCCCTTTTCGCCGTCGAGCGGTGCTGGTTTGTGGCGATAGTCCGCACCGATCCAGACCGGTGGGACTTTGTCGTCCGAGAAATCAAATTTCCATGGCAACTGTGGGACGACTCGAATACGAGCTGTTGCGGTCATCTCACCTGACTTAGCGGTCAGAACAACCGCAGCGATTCCCGTGGATGAAGCCGTATAGACCCCATCCTTTCCGACCGTTCCGCCGCCTTCGGCAGTGATCGAAGCATCCTTAACAATCTGCACGAATTGGCCAATCTTGTTGTAACCCCTGACCTGAAGCGTCGTCTTTTGACCGGACGCCAGCATCAGCTCTACAGGCGTCAGCATAATCTGAGCGATCTTCTTATCGCTGGCGGCAGCTGTCTCTTCCGCGAGCTTTGACTTTGTCGCCTTTGTGGCGGCAGCATCAGGCTTTCCGATGCAGTAAAGAGCCTCAATGGAAGGCAGGAAGATCCGTCCATTGGAAACCACCGGTGAGCCGAAGACCTCCTCGCCCTGCCCCAGTCGAGCTTCACTGACGACGTCGACACCTTTGTCGCTCGGCTTCAACACGTAAAATCGTCCAGTGTTTTCAGCGACATAGAGCTTGCCATCGGCCACCAGAGGGCTTCCGAACATGATTCGGCCGAGCTTCTTCTGTCCGACAAGCTTGCCAGTTTTGGCTTCGACGATTACCAGCGTCGCACCGTCTTCGATGTAGTAGATCCGATCACCCAGTTTGGCTGCACAATTACGACCTACAGCTCGCTTTGGAATCTTCCATAAGAGTTTGTCTTCGGTGATGTCGCCTTCGACGTTTCCGTCAAAGGCAAGAATCGCCCCTAGAGTTGTCGTATCGTTGGCGTTCTGTTCCGCGTGGCCACAATAGACGATGCCGTTTTCATCAACCAGCGCGCTGGTGTTGAGTCCTCGAGTCGATGCCTGATACTTCCAGATTGTTTTTCCGGTGCGTGGCTGGATGGCGTAGAACGCTCCATCGCCTGCTCCGACAACCATCGCGGCCTGACCCTTGAACGTCGTAAACACCGGCGTGCTGTAGGTCGTGTCTTCCGGGCGAAGCTTGGTGCTCTTAAACCATTGAGCAACTCCCGTTTTCTTATCGAAAGCAACGAATCGGTGCGCTGGGACTGCAGTTTCACCCCAGCCTGTCATGACACCGCTGATGATGACAAGATCTTCAAACACGACAGGAAAGTTCGTACGGCCGCCGTAGGTCGACAGCATTCCGTACTCTTCGCTCATCGAGTGTTCCCAGATGACCTTTCCGGTCTTGCCATCAAGGCACTGGAAAACACAGCCGAGGCCAAGCACATACACTGTATCGCTTGCCGGATCCGCAACAACACTTGACCAGCCAACTCGCTCGGCAGGAGCATCCGATAAGTAGATGTTGTGAATGCTCTCCCAGATCAAGTCGCCGGTTTTTGCATCGACACAGACGGTCTTTTCACCTTCTTTTTCTGACTCGGGAAACGCGCGGCAGACAAGGTAGACTCGATCATTCATTACGACTGGCGAGGATCGACTTGCGAATTCATCCTTTCGCCACAGCAGGTTTTCGCCTTTAGGAGACCACTTGTCCGGTAAGCCCGTCTCAGTCGAACTGCCGTTGTTATGAGGACCTCGCCAGTGTGGCCAGTCCTCAGCGATTGCGGCCGCGCTCAAAGTGCAGACGCTTAACATGGTCAGGAACGCGGTCTTCATAGTACTTAACCTCCGCTGGAAACTAGCTTTGTTTGAAGTCGTTGCTGGCCTTGTCTTCAGCAGTCCCCGGAAGGGGCACGTGAGGGAACAGGGCCCGCGATGCAAAGTCTTTTCAACCAAAAAC
>JANMEV010000578.1:0-4687 GCA_031377305.1 Planctomycetota bacterium
ACGGAGTCACCGTCGAACAACTGGCGGATGCAGCTCAGTTGTCGTCGCTCGCAGATGAAACTCCGGAAGGACGCAGCATCGTGATTCTGGCGAAGGAGCGATACGGCCTGCGAGGTCGCGAGATGCAGTCTCCGAAAGCGACATTCATTCCGTTTACGGCGCAGACTCGCATGAGCGGAGTGGACTTTGACGGTCGGCAGATTCGCAAGGGCGCGGCGGACGCTGTCGATGCCTGGGTCAAGGAACGCAACGGAGTGTTTCCTGTGTCTCTTCGAAAAGCAGTCGATGCGATCTCGCACAAAGGCGGAACTCCACTGGTCGTCTCCGAAGGTAATCGCGCGCTGGGTGCAATCTATCTGAAAGACATCGTCAAAGGCGGAATGAAGGAACGCTTCGGACAGTTGCGGACGATGGGAATTCGAACGGTCATGATTACTGGCGACAATCCATTGACGGCCGCGGCCATTGCGGCTGAAGCAGGAGTTGACGATTTCCTGGCTCAAGCCACGCCGGAGATGAAGCTCAGTTACATTCGTAAGTGCCAGGACGGAGGACGGCTGGTTGCCATGACCGGCGACGGAACGAACGACTCGCCGGCCCTGGCTCAGGCAGACGTTGCCGTAGCGATGAACAGCGGGACTCAGGCCGCGAAGGAAGCGGGAAACATGGTGGACCTGGATTCTAATCCCACCAAGCTGATCGAGATTGTGGAGATCGGAAAGCAATTGCTGATGACGCGCGGTGCACTCACGACGTTCAGCATTGCCAACGACGTTTCCAAGTACTTCGCGATTATCCCAGCCGCGTTTGTCGGCATCTATCCGCAACTCGCGGCGCTCAACATCATGCGACTTTCCACGCCGCAGAATGCTGTTCTGTCCGCGGTGATCTTTAACGCCCTGATCATCGTCGCGCTGATTCCGCTGGCGCTTCGCGGTGTTCAATACCGAGCCGTCGGAGCCGCAACGCTGCTGCGAGACAACCTGCTGATCTACGGGCTTGGCGGTTTCGTCGTGCCGTTCATTGGTATCAAGGCGATCGACCTAGTCTTGGCGACTTTTACCTAATCTCTCTGGCATCTCGAACAACAAGGCAGTCCAAAATGATATCTCTCTTCCGAACGTCCGTCACGCTGTTTGCCGTGCTGACGGTTCTCACCGGCGTTGTCTATCCCATGATCATCACCGGAATCGCGCAGGTGGCGTTTCCGAATCAGGCCAACGGCAGCCCGATGACGATGAACGGCAAGGTGGTGGGTTCAGAACTCATCGGTCAGCCATTTTCAGATCCGAAGTACTTTCTTGGCAGACCGTCGGCGACGTCTGGCTTCGCGAACAACGCTCAAAGTGGCAGTGGCTCGAACCTGGCTCCAACAAATCCGACGTTGCTGGATCAGGTCAAAGAGCGGATCGCGCATCTGCGTTCCATCGACCCTACGAATTCGTCGGCGATTCCAGTCGATCTGGTGACGACCTCGGCCAGCGGCCTTGATCCACACATCAGTCGCCATGCCGCGGAGTACCAGGCGAAAAGAATTGCAACGTTGCGAAACATCGAACTGAAGGAGTTTCAGCATCTGATCGATCAGCACACCGAATCGCCTCGCTATGGGTTGGGTGGGCTTGAACGAGTCAATGTGCTGAAGCTGAATCTGGCTCTTGATCAGTTGCCCTGAGCCGCAAGGCGCTAGCCGCGGGTAAAGCTCAGAAAACAAATGGCAAACACTCGCGGCCATCGGCTCGCGTCCCAGCTTTGTAACATCACTCCAAAATGGCATTATGGTGCTCTATGGTAAGAAATGACTCTTTGTATCGAAATCCCGATCGGGGCCTTCGAACGCTCTGTGTGTCCATCGTCTTTGCGACGATCGGAGCGCTGGCGGGTTTGATTCTGGCCGTCTTCGTTCACAATGCGCTGTTGATGACAATTCTCGGTACACTGCTCGGAGGATTTGCCGGTACACTGATCGAAGGATTTGTGATTCAGAAGTCTGAAACGAATCGAAGGGCGGTTGCTGGGTGAGTTCCGCAGCACGAACTTCCACGGCAGGAAACGCGAAATCCATGACTGAGCAACGACCAGATCCAGATGCGCTGCTGTCGAAAGTCCAGCAGGAAGAATCGCGACTGGCCCGAGGTCGGCTGAAGATCTTCTTCGGAATGGCGCCCGGCGTCG
Organism: Planctomycetota bacterium; assembly: GCA_031377305.1. GTDB lineage: Bacteria > Planctomycetota > Planctomycetia > Planctomycetales > Planctomycetaceae > SXXK01. The sequence goes on from JANMEV010000578.1 coordinate 2,176, forward strand.
GCAAGACATACGCCATGCTGGAAGCGGCTCGGAAGGAAGCGAAGGCCGGAGTTGACGTCGTTGTTGGCTATGTCGAACCGCACGCCCGGCCGGAAACTCATGCACTTGTGATGGGCCTGGATCTGCTCCCAAAACGCACTGTCGTTTATCGCGGTCGAACGATTCAGGAGTTCGATCTGGAAGCCGCGCTGGCTCGAAAGCCGCAGTTGATTCTTGTCGACGAACTGGCTCACACTAACGCGGAAGGGCTCACCCATTCGCGCCGCTGGCAGGACGTGGAAGATCTGCTGGCTGCTGGAATTTCGGTCTACACGACTCTCAACGTTCAACATCTGGAGAGCCTCAACGACGTCGTGGCTCAGGTGACTTCGATCCCGGTTCGAGAGACCGTCCCCGATCACGTGTTTGAACAAGCGGATGAAGTGGAACTCGTCGACCTTGCTCCCGATGATTTGATCGAACGTCTGCGAGCTGGCAAAGTTTACGTGTCTGAGCAGGCGTTGAGAGCGATCGAAAACTTCTTCCGCAAAGGGAACCTCATCGCGCTGCGTGAGATGGCGCTGAGGAAGACGGCGGATCGAGTCAGTGCTCAGGCCGTGGACTATCGGCAACAGCATGCGGTTGCTGCCGTCTGGCCAACTGCCGATCGACTGCTGGTCTGTGTCGGCCCTAGTCCGATGTCGGCTCGACTCGTTCGAGCGACTCGGCGCATTGCGGGAACGCTGCGAGCTCCCTGGACGGCTCTGCACGTTGAACTGGACAACGCCAAAGAACTGAGCCCGGAAGATCGCCAACGACTGGAAGATAATCTACGTCTGGCGGAGCAGTTGGGGGCTCAACTGGAACATATCTCAGGGGCAGACTTTTCCGATTGCGTGCTGAATTTTTGCCGTGAGCGAAACATCACTCGCATCATCGTCGGCAAGCCGCTGCAAAGCCGCTGGAGTGAATTCTGGCGTGGAGCGTTTGTTTACGATCTTGTCCGTCGTTGCGGTGACATCGATGTTTATGTTATCAGCGGCGACGATGACTCAGCCTCAAGGGCTCGAATTGAAGAGAAGAAGGCGGCGGTTGCAAAGAGTCCCATTCTTCTGGCCATCGGCGCGGTGGCGATTTGTACGGCGGCTTCATGGTTGTTGTCATCTGTGCTGGCACCGACGAATCTCGCGATGATTTATCTGGCCACGGTTGTTGCCGTGGCGCTGACTCTTGGCCGGATTCCGTCGGTCATCGCGACCGTGTTGAGTGTTCTGATCTTTGACATCGGCTTCGTACCTCCCTATGGAACGCTCGCCGTTTCTGACAGTCAGTACCTAGTAACATTTGCAGTCATGCTGGCGACAGGACTGATCGTCAGCGAGCTTTCAGAACGCGTTCGCTGGCAGACCAACGCCGCTCGACAGCGCGAGCGAAGAACGTCCGCGCTATTGTCGCTCAGCCGTGAGCTTTCGGAACTACCCACGGAAGATGGCATCATCCAGTCTGCCAAACGGATTCTGGAAGGCGTCTTTGAAGCCAGCATTGAAGTGTTTTCGCCCACGAATGTTTATGACGACTCGCAGTCTCTGGACACCGGCGTTGTGCGTTGGGTGTTTGAACATCGGCAGATGGCCGGAGCCGGAACCAGTACGCTGCCGGGCACCGAATCGCTCTACGTTCCGCTGATAGCCGGCGAACACAATGCCGGTGTGCTTGGGCTGAAGACTCGTCATTCCGTGACATCGCTCGATCGACAACAGATTCAGCTTCTGGAAGCCTTTGCTTCGCAAATCGCAGCGGCGCTGGAACGATGCAGTTTGGCCGCCGATGCCGAAAAGATCCGACTTCAGGCTGAAACGGAACGCTTGCGAAACTCCCTGCTTAGCGCCGTGTCGCATGATCTGCGAACGCCGCTGGCAACACTCACGGGAGCTGCCAGCATTCTGGTGGATCGCGGCGAATTGTTGTCGGTCGACTCAAGAAAAGAGCTGGCGGAATCGATGCTGGATGAATCCGACCGGCTACATCGTCTGGTCGCCAATCTTCTGGATTTGACTCGCCTGGAAGCGGGGGCCATTCGACTTCGGCGCGAACTGCAGCCGATTGAGGAGGTCATAGGAGTCGTGCTGAATCGGCTGCAGCGGCAGTTGCGTCATCATTCGGTTCTTCTGCAGATCGAGGCTGATCTGCCGCCCGTGATGATCGATGAACTTCTGATGCAGCAGGTCTTTATCAACCTTTTGGACAACTCCGCCAAGTTTTCTCCTTCAGAGACCAAGATCGAATTGCAGGTTCAGGCCGCCGGACAATTCATGATAATCAAAATTCGTGATCAGGGCCTCGGGATTCCAGCGGGCGAGGAGACAAAAATATTTGACAAATTTTTTCGAGGCTCGGAGCAGCAAACATCCGGCAGTGGCATCGGCCTGGCAATTTGTCGTGCAGTGATTCAACTTCACGGTGGCGAGATCACGGCTGCTAATCAAGCGGGGCGAGGTGCTGTCTTTCGATTGACGTTGCCGATTCAAAACGG
>JANMEV010000635.1:0-4715 GCA_031377305.1 Planctomycetota bacterium
CGCTATTCGCCCACCGATGACCTGGCCAGACGCAAGGACCTTCTGCTTTGCAACCACTTGTCCAATGCTTGTACCGGCCTGGATGGACGGCGAAGTTATGCTGCCGCCCGAAGCTGCGTGGCCGTAGGACTCATCTGATCCTGCTGTCACGGAATTGATTGGACCGGCAAACGCAGTGATCGAGCCAGTAATGTGGTTCCCGGCGACGACAGACTCGATTCCAAGACCCGCCATAATGGTAGCGCTGATTGAAGCGGGCGTCCAAATCTGCCCGATCTGCAACAGTGCGCAGATGACACCGTCAATACCGTCCGTTGCCGCAACTTGATTCACACGGCCAAGTGCTGCAATAAAGGAATTGACTCGACCTGATTCTGCGTTGACGACTCCGACGTTTCGTCCGGCGAGGATAGTTGCGTTGATGTCATCATCGGTGGCTCGAACTAGGCCGACATCCATGCCTGCGACCATCGTCGCAGTAATGGAGCCGCCCAAGACCATTCTGGGAGGCACCCAATACTCTATGATGGACTTCGTCATGTCCGGCATTTGCGGGCCGACACCGATACTGACTCCTGCCAGAATTGTACCTGCCACTGTATTGGTCGCTCGAACACCGTAGATGCTACCTGCGGATTTGACGATCCCATCGAAGGATCCATTGACATGAACGGCGTTCACGAGAGATGAACCATAGACCGGTGCATTCCAGTGGACATCCAATGCTGTTTGAGCCACAGACCAAGTTACGGTGCCTATCTCCGTCCCGACGACGGTCCCGGTGCTAACTCCGGTACCCGGAGCTTGTGTACCAGTATACTTCTGAAATGTTCCTTCCACAAAAGTATCGGAGAATGCTGCAGCGTAGATTCCACCGCCCGCGTACACTCTCCGAATACTGCCGGCAAAAACCGGCTCAGGAATCGAGCCTTCAACGGAGAAGATATCCGCGTTGCCTGTAATCACGATGGGCGAAACCACCGACCTTTTCACGTAGGCCGCAAGACGATTTGTGGCATTTCCCTGCCAGTAAAATGTTGCATCGTTGTCCTGTTTCGTGGGATCCATTGACACTCGAACATTCGCTGCCGTACCGCCGACGGCACTAACCCAGACGCCTGCGGGCGTGCCGATAGCAACAGCAACGTCGTCTTCAAATGATTCGAGAGTATTGCCGTTGGCACCAATACTCGAACCATGCCCAATTATCGTCGCACTGATGATTATCGTGCCGATGCTCCAGGAGCCGATGGAATTTGTCGCTTTGTAATAGAACGTGGTTGGTTCATATCCTCTATTCAGGAACGCGCCTTCCTGCCAAGGCTTCGGATAGTATTTAACGGCGCCGGACTCGGACATGGTAACATCGCCATAGGTTCCCGAACCGGCGCCAAGTAAGGTAAATTTCAATGCCGGATGGCCAATGAGGATCCAGGCAATGGAGAAATTGCAGAAAAGCTGCAACGCATGCTTGAGACTTCGGCAGAGCATCAACAAGCGGCAATAGACAGCCTGACAAAATTCGATCGCATCGGGGTTGCGGAAGCTGATTTGGCGTGCATCGCGCATCGTAAACAGAGAGCAATCGATGAGTTGAATAGCTCTCCGAACAAAGCAACAGACACGGTGTTGCGTATCATCCACGATCTGTGCATGGAAGAGGATGATCGTTCTGCAGTTAATCATCTGGAATGCGCAACTGAATCATGTTGGGGCACGGAGGATTGGTTCTTGAAGGAACTTAAGTCAGGAAAGGTTTGGTGAGCTGATGACAATCCCCGGTGAAAATCGGCGATTGTCCGTTGATGCTCTTCGTGGTTCGTTTTCCAGCGAAATAATCACGACGGGCTTGCTTAGGGCGAACATAGCAAACTGTATCTAAGTAGTTTTGTCGTTATGTATGTTGAGGCCTACAATGGAATGTCGAACAGAAACCTGGAAAGATTTGCAGGAATACGACCGATCGTATTCCGTGAGCGACTTGGGTCGGATACGCTCCAATGAACGAGTTGCGTCGATTGGAGGCGGTCGACAGCGGCGGATTCCTGAGAGTATCCGAGTGCTGAGTATCGCGCCAGACACTGGGCAGGTGACGGTTCCACTGTATTCTGACAACGTCGGCAAGAATCACGTTGTTTCGTGGTCGGTCTCTCGACGAGTGGGAGTCGCGTGTTGACGCGGTTCACGGCTGGCAAAAACACTTCAGGCGCTTTGGATGTCGAAGCTTTGACCACTATCGTTTTCGGGGTGATTTACAATCATGAACTCGTCTTCAAATCCGTGGGATCTACCTGGTGATCAGGTTGAGGTCTGGCGAACTGTTGTGGCGTATCCGGTCGAAGCGTCAAATTTGGGTAATATTTGACTCAACGGGATCCTGGTTGACGAGCCAAGTGAGTTCGTCCGAATCAGCGGCACTGGATTCTGCAGAACCTGGCGCAGAAACCAACTGGTTGCCTCGCTTTTTGTTCGCGGGTTTGTCGATTCTGCCGGATGCAAATTGCGGCACATTAACGGCGATGCGTCAGACTGTCGGGCTTGCAATCTTGAGATCCTGCGGCCAGGGCATGTGTGGAGGTCGGGCCTCGAAATGTTGAGGAGGTCGGCATCGTTTCGCGCGAGTGACGACGAATTCAGTTGAACGTTCGTGTCCGAAGTGACTCCACAGGGAATTGCTGGTCAATCGGGGATCGTGCCGGTGGAGCACAGAAGCACACGAATAGTGCCACAATTCTCGCTCACGCCTGTGTTCCTGCTTGACCGTAGGCCATCCTTCTGAATGATTTGGACTTGTTCTGAGAGCCGGAATCTCATGCTGCAAAATGAGCGGGTGTTGAAGGTAATCGGGTCAGGCTCCTCATCCGCAATTCTCGACCGAGAGGCCGTATCGTGAGTGAATCTCAACAGCTCCTTCGCCAGTGGAAGCTGCTGCAATTGCTAGCGGATTCGCGGACGGGGATCTTGCTGCTGGACCTCGCCGCCGAATTCGAAGTTTCAGACCGTTCGATTCGTCGTGATCTTGCGGTGCTTCAGGCTGCCGGATTTCCACTGGAGGAAGTTCCGTGTGAACAACGTGCGAAGCACTGGCGAATGAGGCCGTTCTCGGAGTTGTCTGGTTTCAACTATGCGGACATGATTTCAATCATCATGTGCCGCCGGTTTCTTGAGCCGCTTGCAGGGACGCCGTTCTGGGAAGGACACCAGAAAGTTATTCGGAAAGTCAAAGGCTCATTGGGTGAGCACGCTATTCGATACTGCGAAAAACTGAACAGCATGTTTCGAGTCAGCGGTTTTGGAACCAGTGACTATACACAACGAGGCCGAATGATCGACTTGCTCATTCAGGCCATGGAAGAGAAACGACGAGTGCTGGTTGTGTACCGATCCGCACAGGCCACTGATTCAACGGAGCGAGAACTTGGCCCACAAGGGCTGATTTGGCACAACGGCAGTCTCTATTTGATCGCCTGGTCCGCACAGACTCAGGAGATCAGAAACTATAAAGTCGATCGAATCGAAGACGTCACTCTGGGATCTGATTTGAAGTATGTGATTCCGGAAGACTTTGACCTCGAAGACTGGCAAAAGAAGGCCTTCGGAGTTTTCCACGGCGGCGGCAGCGATGAATATTCAGTGCTGATTCATTTTTCGCGAGACGCTGCTCGTTACGTTCAGGAATCGCATTGGCACGACAGTCAGTGGTTCTTCCCGCAACCTGACGGCTCAGTTCAGATGCGTCTGTGCCTGACCGAACTCTCGGCCGTCACGAAGTGGATTCTCAGCTTTGGCCGCAATGCGATTGCGATTGAGCCGCCTGAACTTGTGGATGGCATCCGTAGTGAACTGATGCAAATGCTTGGATGCTATACGACGGAGCCCGTCGTGCCACAATGTGCCCCGACGGTCCCCGTCGGAAATTGAGCCCTGGACTTACAGCTCGGCAAACACAATATTCCCCGGCTTCACATCTGCCAGATAAATCCCCATCCGGGCAAAGTGAGCCATTACCTGCTGTACCACGTCCCAGCGTTCGGAACCGAATTGCTCCAGTTTCTCCTGCTGCCATTCCTCCATCACATCATCCGGATAGTCCGGCCGTTGGTCGAGGTAAGCACCGGCAAAGTCGAGCACAAACGGAGGGGCGACGATACCCATCTCGACGACCCACAACCGGTCGTCATGGTGAATCAACTGCGGAACGGCAAATCCGGACACGTCGAGAATAGCTTCGGACTGCAGTCTCAGGTAAACATCACGTTCCCGTTGGTACAGCCGCTCAAATCGAAGCACCTTGATTGCGGATTGTCGTTCTGTCGCAAACACGCTACCATCGTAACCGTAGCCAAGGTGGCCGATGAGAACTCGGCCCTGCTTAGCGGCGTATTGATTTGCCCGTTCCCAGATTTCTTCACGCCAGTCTTCCATGATTGCAGCATCGCAAAACGGATCTCATTCTGCCAGAGTAGAAATGACTCTGAATGTAGACGGCACTTGCCTTGAGGTCGCTCAAGCGACACCGACGCATCTCTACCTGCGCGTGCCTGCCGAGATTCAATGCTGCACTGGCGAACTTGCGATTTCCATTGATGGAGCAATCACGCGACAATCTGTGGAACTCCTGAATCGCGATCAGTTGAGTTCCATTGCTGTGCCGTTCCAGCGAATTGGGTAGCCAAAGTTGTCCGACTCTCCGAGGCGGCTTGCATCGCTGCTGA
>JANMEV010000621.1:0-8172 GCA_031377305.1 Planctomycetota bacterium
GACCGCGCATCTGTGGGTACGACCTCGCTATCAGCACTATTACTTTGGTGACTACTACGGCGTTCCGTACGCAAACCGAGGCCTGCAGCCGTGGCATCAGTTTCATCGCCAGCATCGCGGTGCGGATCCGTTGTTTACGCATTACAGTCGAGGCCGCGACAACAATGCGTTCTACAACCTGCAGAACACGCAGTTCAATCTGCTCCTGAATGAGCCCGATCGACGGCCGCTTCACAATCTGCGAGAACAGAATCAATGGTTCGCGAAGCACAATGATCACGGCGATCACAATGACCGCCAGCGATCACAGTTGGGGACTCAGTTGCAGAAGTTTGTTGAAACATCGAATCGCCAGGAGAATGGTCTTCGCTTTGTGAAGCTGCAGAACGAACAAAAGCAACGCGTTCAGAATGAGGCCGAGCAGATCCGCAATCTGGCTCGTGATCGCCGTCGTGTGGAGGCCCTGCTGAAGAAGAATGACGTCGTCGGAAAAACGGCCGATGATTTGAATGCACTGCGAATCCGTAATGACAAGCCAAACGATCGCCCGGCTGACCCGGATAAGCGAGATGACAAGGCTGACGGACCGAAGAACGACTCGCCAAAGGACAAAGATTCCGAACATCTTGCGAACGAGCGTCCTGATCGAGCTGACCGCCTAAAGCTTCCGGCAGTTGTCCGCCAAACTACGGCGGAAATAAAACGGGAAGAGAAACGCAACGAAAGAGTTTCCAATCGCGAAGAGAACGCCAACAACGCTCGTGAAGAAAAGTTGTCGGATGCGGCTCAGTTGCCCAGCAAGGTCATTTCTGAAGTCGACAACGTCCGCCGTTTAAGAGAAAACGACAAGCCTGTGCGAACAGACTCGTTGGGCAAGTCGGTTGTCCGAGATGCTCAACCGCGCGAAACTGTGAAAGACAGAATTAGGGAAAAAGATCAGGCGCGGGAGAAAGACAAGCCCGCGGCTGAACCGGCAGATCGAAGACTTGGTGGGAACGGGAATGCCGTTGAATCTATCGTCCGTGATCGTCTGAAGCCCGACGGCAATGACGCTCAGGCGGCGAGAGACAGGGACCGTGACAAGACGGCGCGTTCGAATGGCAATATTGTCGCTGAACCCGCAGACAAGCGAGTCCGTGACAACATGCCGAAGAACACGGCCAACGATAATGGAAACCGAGTTCGCGACGTGGCTGACAAGATTCGTTCGGATATCCAGAATCGTGCGAAGACAGAAAAGCCCGCCGCCAGTGAACCGCCTCGTCGAGAAGCCCCAGCGGCTCGTCGAGCCGATCCACCACCGGAACGACGTGAACCGCCGGCTCGCCGAGTCGATCCTTCGCCGCCGAAAAGCGATCCGCCACCTCGCCGCAGTGAAGCCGCCCCTCGAAAGGCCGATCCAGCACCTCGCGAAAAGAACAATGCAGGTGGTGGAAAAGATGAAGGCGGACGAAGAAAGAAGTAGGCACGTTTGGTTCCGCAGGAGAAGAAACGTCAGGGGGAGTCCGCATGGCTGATGCCGAGTGGTTTTTGTTCGACAGTGCAGAACGAGATTCGTATTGGTCTGCCTTAGAAGCGCTGATTGAAGATGACAACGGAGATTTCCTTCCCGGTGCATTGGGGAAATCGACGAACTTTTGGATGGCCGCGCAAACGAATCGACCTGCCCCCGAAATGTTTTTTGCGCCGGGAACATTCAACGTTTTTAGCGAGCGTGCAAGAAACATTGTTTCGAAGTTCCGGCTTCCAGTGGATGCCGCATGGAAGCCTGTGGAGATTCGTTATCGGAATGGAACCACCGCACAGCATTACTGCCTGATTTTGCCATCGACCTTTGATGTCTTGAATCGCGAACTATCCGATTTTAAATGGCTGGTACCGAACAAAGTCGTAGGCACAGTGAAAAAATGGGTTCTGAGAAAAAGTGATCTACCAAGTCTGGATTTGTTTAGAGCCGAGTGCCAAAACTGGATCTGCTCAAGGGCTCTTCGAGACGCTGTCGTTGCCGCCGGATTGACGGCGATATCAGTGTCGCCACTTTTGTGTGACTGACTACTTCGGGACAATCCTAAGACCTTCAACATTCAGAAAGACTCACTCGACATGGAAGTCCACCGCAGATCGGCAGAACGCCGTCCGTACCCGGCACCTCGCAAAAATGTGCTGATGCTGAGTTGCATGGACCTGCGATTGATCGACGACTTGTGCGACTTTATGGACGGCGACAACCTGGCGAATCGATATGATCAACTGGTCTTCGCCGGATCGGCCCTCGGAGTGATGCAGCCGACGCATGCCTCGTGGCGAGATGTGTTCTTTCAGCATCTTGACATAGCCGTCCAGCTTCATGAAATTCGTGACGTGTACATTATGGAGCATCGCAACTGCGGAGCCTACGCTCACTTCCTCGGTCCCGAGTTTGATTTCCCCGACACCGCTGAAGGTCAGTTGGCGGAAGAGAACGAACACCGCAAACATGCGTTTGTCCTGCGAGACGAAATCATCCGCCACTGCGACCTGCGTCGGGATCAGGGCGGCGATCGGGAGCTTTGGAGCATCAATATCCGTTGCTTTCTAATGGACCTGCGCGGTTCAGTGCGAATGTTGGAAACTGATGCTGAGACCTATGATTTTTAACCGTGTTCAACGGTCGGCTCGCTGACGCACTGAGTGTGTAAACTAGACGTCCTTCGTTTAGGTCATCTTAAATGAAACCCGACACCGCATCTCCGGATTCGATCGACTCGTATATCGCGAGCTTTCCGAAGCACATTCAAGTGATCCTTCAACGCATCCGCAGCATCGTTAAAGAAGTAGCGCCCGACGCAGAGGAAGCAATCAAGTACCAGATTCCGACGTTCGTATTGAATGGGAATATTGTTCACTTCGCTGCATTCCAGAAGCACATTGGATTCTACCCAACTCCTTCTGGCATTGAGCAGTTCAAGGAAGAGTTGTCGGGGTTCTGCAGTGCCAAAGGATCGGTACAGTTTCCGCTCGAATCGCCAATGCCGTACACGTTGATTAAGAAGATCGTGAAGTTCAGAGTGAACGAGAACCTTCAGAAGCAGGCGTCGAGGCCGCGGAAAAAGAAGTCGAGTTAGGCGTTGATGTTGATGCATGCGGCCGTCACTGCAATCATGCTCTGACTATTCAGGCTGCGGCGACTCGCGGAACTTTTAATTGCCGCCAATTCCGAAACTCTTTTCGACAGATCTTGCTCATGACCTATTTGCCTGTTCGTGGTTCGTTGTTGATTCTCGCCGTGGCGATTGTTTCGGCCGGTGCGTGGCTGAGTGCTGCGCAGGACGTCCCTGAGGTCGACAGTGAAGCGGCGATTCGGAAAACGCTGGATGAGCAGGTTGCGGCCTGGAATCGTGGCGATATTCGTGGCTTCATGGATGGCTATGTGCGAGACGACTCGCTTCGATTCGCCAGCGGCGGTTCGGTTCGTCGCGGATGGCACGAAGCCTTTCAGCGGTATCAGACTGCCTATGCGACTCGCGAAAAGATGGGCATGCTGACGTTTTCTGAGCTTGAGTTCTTCCCGATCTCAGATGACTACTCCGAGGTCTTTGGAAAGTACCACCTGGCACGAGACAAATCCGTCGGTGACGCCAGCGGACTCTTCACGCTGCTGATGAAACGCGAAGGCGATCGCTGGCTGGTTTTGCATGATCACACGTCAGCGGCGTACGTGGACAAGGCACCCTAGTTTCACTGTAGGATGGGCATTCCGGCCGTCGGCGACCCGGTTGATCCAACTTGGTCGATCCAAAGCGGTCTGATGGGACTGTCCAAGCTTCGGCCGTGAGCACGTCACGAAATTTCCTACAGTTCTTCACCGCCGGACACGTTGAGAATTTCGCCGGTCACAAAGCTGGAATCCAAAAGGAAGTTGATCGCGTCAACCAATTCTTTTGGTGAGCCCGTCCGCTTCAGCGGGATTGAAGTGATCGCTCGCTGTTCGTGCCAGTTCATCCGATCTTCAGGCGGAAGGATGGCTCCTGGGGCGATCCCGTTGACCTGAATGTTGGGAGCCAATTGCTGAGCCAGCGACTTGGTCACGCTGGTCAATGCGGCTTTTGTGGCAGTGTAGATGAGATGATCCGCGCCGGGCCGTTGGGCTCGCCAATCGATGATGTTAACGATGTGGCCTCGGTGACCTTCGCCAAGTTGTCGAATGAACTGCTGAGCTAAAAACACGGGTGCCAGCAGATTCACGGACAAGTGCACGTTGCAATGATACAGATCAACCCATGGTAAAGCTCGGTCCTGAAAGACGGCCGCACTGTTGATCAGGGTTGTCACTTCACCCAGTTCGGCGGCGGCATCAAACACTGTCATTGCGGCCGTTCGAGGGTCTCGCAGATCGGCCGCGACGGCGATCGCTGTTCCGCCCTGGCTTTGGATGCGATTCACAAGCACGTTGGCTTCGACTGTCGACGTCCCATGATGAATCACCACCGCCAGGCCTCGGGCTGCCATCGCAAGTGCAATCTCGCGACCAACTCGCCGGGCCGCGCCTGTAACGACGGCCACCTGCTTGTCCGACGGCGAAGGTTTGCGAACGGACGATTGTGGTTGTAAATCAACAGTGGGCTCGACGGAGTCCACGTCGATAATTTTCAGCTCCGTTGCGGGAGCCGATTCAGAATCAGCGTCAGGTGCAATCTCAGGATCTTGAGGCATGGTCATCAGAGAGGCCGCATTTGCGAGTATTCTGGCCATAAACAACACAACCCGACTGGAAGCCAGCCGGGTGTGTGAATCCTGTGAAGATCACCAGAAACTCATGTGGCGGCTGACAGTTCAGTTTTCGCCGCTAAGGCTTCGATACAGCCTGCGAAGAGCCTCACTTTCAATCTGACGAACTCGTTCACGAGTCAGTCCGAGTGATTCGCCAATTTCCTTCAGCGTTTGAGGCTCACTGTCATCCAGACCAAATCGCATCCGCAGAATCGTCGCTTCGCGGGGGTCCATTTCTTCCAGCAGGCGGGAAACATGAATCAGGTTGTCCGAATTGATTAACTCGTCTTCGGGACCTCGAGTTCGCTCGTCCGGGATAATGTCGCCCAGACCCATTCCAGAATCTTCCTGTTCCGCCTGTGGAGTGGCGTTGTACAGGGTGATGGCCTTTTTGACAATTCGCAGCTTCTTTTTTGGGATTCCCAGCTCTTTGGCGATATCTTCTGCCGTCGGTGTAGCGTTCATTTCATCCGTCAGTTTGGCGGTCGCTCGTCGCCACTTGGAAAGCAGTTCCACCATGTAAGCTGGAATTCGAATCGTCTTGGCGGAATTCACCAGGGCTCGCTTGATGGATTGCTTGATCCAATAGCTGGCATACGTGGAGAATCGTGTATTCATGTTGGGATCGAAGCCCTCGACGGCTCGCAGAAGTCCCAGATTTCCCTCTTCGATCAGGTCCTGCAGCGGCAGCCCCTTGCCGGTGTAGCCGCGAGCGATGTTCACGACGAGCCGCAGATTGGCTCTAACCATTCTGTCGCGAGCCGACGCGTCACCATCGGAGATGCGGTTCGAAAGTTCCTTCTCGTCGTTTGCAGTCAGCAGTGCTGTTTCGTTGATCTCCCGGAGGTAAGTCTCCAGCGGAGTCTGCAATCGGGAAGGAGCTCGCTTCTTTCGAGTTGTTTGCGTCATGAGTGTCAGCCTGAGGAAGGATCCGCATAAGAACAGTAATCCACTCCCTTTATCGTCGGCAAAAGTCGCCGCATTCAGATGGACACCTGCAGAATCGGCCGGACCGCATTGTTGGTTTCCCCGCGCCACTTTAACCGGCAGGGTCTACTCAGACGGCACGTTCGAGATAATTGAACGAGTCGATGGAAGGCGACCTGTAGAGCCGAGGTGCGTCGGTGTATCCGGGGCAGGAGTGTTGAGTCGGACGCGTGGACGCCGCTTCGGAAACCAGAGGGGCCACGACGGAAATCAAACCTTGATCCAATTGAATTGCGGAGAAAACGTCACTACGATTATCTTCCGTTCCGTTCACCCCTCCGCATGCTATCCCCGCGTCCTTGGTCTTTCAGTCATGGCCTATGCGTCCTGTGAACGATGTAAATACCAATGCCGACTCGCGTCGCATCTGTTGGGAAAGCACATCCGCTGTCCCAAATGCAAATCAGTGGTAGAAGTTGTTGCGTCGTTGACATCGACCGTTCAGGTGAGTTTGGTGACAACGTCATCAGATGCATCAGCTTCGAATGAAGACTCCGGACTGTTTCTCGGAAACATGATGAAGCGCCGCGGCCCTTTATCGATGTCCCAACTGCAACTGCTGGCGAGATGTGATTTGATCGATGTCCATGACATGGTCAGTGATGAATCCGGAACCCGGCGATCAACGGTGAAGGAATTTCTTGCTGGCGGAGGTTGGCCTGCTCCTCGAAAGGCAGCGAAGCGAACCAAACCTGCAGCCGCTCCGGCACTTCCGCCAGTCGAAAAGCCGCGTCGGTCGAGTTCTTCACAGTACCAATACACCGTGGATTTCTCGACAGAGGCTGCACCAAAAGAGGAAGCTGTGACCTACGATGAATTCGGCCGCGCTATGATGCCGGACGAATTCAAAGCCCTGATCGAACGCGCAGTGCAGATGGAAAAGCACGCATGCACGGTCGAGTTTGATCAGCCCGAAAGCGAAATCGAAATCTATGTGCCCGGCCCGTGTGCTCGACTGGTTCGAAGCCTGCATTTTGCAAAAGCGTACCGGGCTGTTGCGTTTGTCTTTATCATCAACGCCATCGTTTGTTGCTTCTTCAGTACATCGACGATGGGCATGTTTGTAAAACGCCTGCTGAAACTTTCCGCAAGTGTCTTTATTCCATTTGAACAGACCGGGGAACTCATTGAGGGCGAACCGTTGCTTCAGTGCGGGCTGGCACTCGGCCTTGTTTGCGGACAGTTTGTCCTCCCGATCTGGTGGCTGGTAAGGCAGGACTGTGTCATTTGGCATTGTTTGGGAGCCACATTTCTTGGGTTGGTGCTTGGCATGGCAATGAAGCCCGAATGGTTGTGGTTTGGGTTCGAAGGAATCCGCGCAGCGTTGGTGCTTTCCGGACTTGCAGTCGCAGTGATCGCATGGGGTTTAGCCGGATCGGAACACGCCGAGGCCATCTCAGCGCGGATTAGAATTGCGGCGGCGGTGACCGCCGTACTTTCTCTGGCGGTCCTTGCCATCGACATGGAGAGCATCTTTGTGGCCGATTTGTCCGAGCTATCGCCGAAGATTAAGGGCTCCGGTATCGATGTCATTGGGTTCGCAGTCTGCTTTTTGGGCGTGATGATTTCCATTCCCCTCGCCATCTGCTCGATCATCTATGAAGAATCTCCAGAAGTCATACGCACGTTCATGATTGGAAAAGTGTTCACCATCATTTTTCTGGCGGGAGTCGGTGCAATTTCCTCATTGTGCTTGATCTATCCTCAGTCAGCGAACTTCCTTAACGTTCCTATGGCCGTTTTGCCCCTGGCGTGCGGCAGTGTTCTCGCCACGATCACTCCGCCTGTTCTTTGGCTGCTGGATCCCGAATACTCGCTTGCTCGATCGGGTGCCTGAAGGTTGTTTTGTTTTGTTTTGTTTTGTTTTGTTTTGCGGGTGCTCGACCGGCCTCTCCGCCATGTGACGCTTTCCGACAAGCCACCAATCTGCGAGCTGCATCTTGTGCAAAGCGTTCTGGTTTTCGTTTCGGACTGAATCGCCCATTGAACACCGCTTGCTGGCACTCGAAGGCGTCGCAAAACAAACTAGTTCTGCCAGGCCATGACATCTCGTCGATTCGCGTGCTGAACAGGCCGTTGTCTGGCACGGATTTGTCCCTTGCCCGTTGACGATGATCTTCCATCGCAATGCTGTTCTGTGGTGTTGCATTACCAATTCTAATTCGTGACAAGCGTTGAAGGCGAGAACAGGGAAAGCTGTCATGTCCTTTGCCTGGCTCTGAAGGACGGTTCAGTCGTATGGAATCACAAGCATACGTCGATCTCGCCCGATCCAAACAGCGTCTACATCAGCCTGGCCGCACCAACTCCCGTGTTGCATGGACAGCACGTGTTTGCATTCTTCGAATGCGGCGACATGGTCGCGTTGACTCACGATGGCACGGAAGCGTGGTCCAAAGGAGTTTGCCGGTTGAGGGATCGTAGCCGTCGACACTT
>JANMEV010000624.1:0-19660 GCA_031377305.1 Planctomycetota bacterium
GGTCAGGTTGTTTTCGCTCCCGGTTCCGCTTCTTTGCGGATTGCGTCATAGATTTCCTGGCGATGGACGCTGACATCGCGAGGGGCGTCGATTCCGATGCGCACTTTGTCGCCTCGAACCTCAACGATGGTGACTCGGATATTGTCACCGATAATTATTGTTTCGTCACTCTGACGTGAAAGTACCAGCATGTTTTCCTCCTTCAACCAATCAATCGACGCGGTTGCCGGTGAAATTCAGCCGATTTCTGAGCCACGTCACAGGCCGGTATTTCGAATTTCAACGCAGTTTAGCGCAATGAGTTGTATTCGGCACAGACGGACGCTGCTTGGCGGAGAACGTGAGATTTCGATCCCATCGGGCCGTTGGACTTACGTCGAAAACGCGGAGTGGTAACCGCTACAGCCGGATCAGTCGTCTCGATCGTGCTTCAAACCGTGATGCGACATCGGAAAACAGGGCTTTGGGCTCATTTTTGTCGTCCAACTACGCATTGGCAGCGTTGGTTTGAATCCCACAGA
The DNA here is from genome assembly GCA_031377305.1 of Planctomycetota bacterium. GTDB lineage: Bacteria > Planctomycetota > Planctomycetia > Planctomycetales > Planctomycetaceae > SXXK01. The sequence continues at coordinate 522 of JANMEV010000624.1, forward strand.
CGGGCTGGACTTCCTGCCGCGGTTCGTCTTACCCTCCAATCGCAGATCAGTCAGAATCCGCGAGTTAACGGTCGTTGCCGATCCACCCTATTCTTCTCCAGCGAAGCTTCCCGTCAATGCCATTCAAGATACCTCAATCCAGTGACCTTGGCGAATGGCTGCAGTTTCTTTCCAGCCTGTCCACACCCACCATCGCGATTTGCGCGATTCTGCATATCCTGTTCTTTGCGATCCTGCGTCAGTGGTACTCGCGAGACCTTCGATTGATTGCGGGAACACTGGATGACTTTACACGTGGACTTAAGCACCGCAGTGTGCTGGATCGTTCAACGTCACTGACTTCACAGATTGACGCTTTTGTTCAGGACATCAACGAGGTTTTGACGGATACCAGCCGAAAGGAAGACCGGGCTGAGTGTCTTCGGCGAATGCACATTCTTGACGAAAAACGTCGGTATCTGGAATCCTTGTCCTTCGAGACCGCGACGCATGCTGCTCGCACGATGATCGAAGCCTATCCGCTCAGCGGAGTTCTTGGGACAGTGCTGGCCATTGGTTCTGCCCTCCAAGCGGATATTGGACCTAAGTCGGCTTCGACGGTTAATGTGGTGATGGAGCGCTTTGGAGATTCGATTTGGTCCACATTTACAGGTTTGTTTTTCGCGATTGTGCTGATGTTTATCAACAGCATCCTTGAGATTCGATTCAATCGACTGACTGATAGTCGCACCAACGTTCGCGACATGGTCGCTCGAGCCAAACGCGAGTTGGGAATGGCGGTTCAGGAATCACAGGAGGACCACGAATGATCGCTAGCCGTCGACTTTCGATGCAGCTCACTCCGTTGCTGGATCTGCTGCTGATCGTGATGTTCTCGCAGTACATTGAGAATCGGCACAAAACGCAGGTCGCTCAGGAGCAACTGGTCGCTGAGCGGGCGTCAATACAGACTGAGTTAGACGATCGCCGTGCTAAGCTGGAACAAGAATTTGCGGAGAATCGCAAGACTGTGGATCAGCTTCGGCAAACCCTGGACGAGCGTTTCCGAAGCATCATCAATCAGCATCATCAGGTTGGTTCGCTGCTGGCAGAATCCCTCAATCTGCCCGGCGCATCGATGGCCGAGGTTTTGAAGTTAAGAACTGGGGGTTCTCCTGATGACGCTTCCCGACTTTCGGCAGCGACTGATCGATTGCAGCAGTTGATGACGGCTCGTGGCGAAGAAGTCTTTCGTTTTCTTGTCAAAGTTGACGAAATGCAAAAGCATGTAAGCGTGTGGGAAGCTCACGTGCAGAACAACGGACAGGCTCGCATTTCCGACGGCGATCAGACGTTTACTGTCGACTTTGGGTCTGAAGCTGATTTTTCTGCCAGGCTCTTTGAGGCCAGCAAGTCCTTTGCAGATTCAAAAACGCTGGTGATCATTCTGCTGACCTGGGGAGATGCTCAGGGAGGTCCTCGTCAGCGAGCCACCAACGGAATGCCTTTGCTTACTGAGCAACTTCGCAGAGACTCCGCCGGTATTCGATGGTATGATTTTTCAATCGTCGGCTTTCGAGCCGAAGGGCCGATTTTCAACAAAGCAGTGAATAAGGTTCCCTGACCGCCGTCGCGGCTCGACCAGGTTTTGCGTTATGTAAAGCTCAGGATTTTTCGCCAGACGTTGAGGATTCAAATGGCACCATTTTCCAAGGAACCGAGTATCCCAGGCAAAGTCGTTCGAGCGACCTCTCGGGCTGGGGTGGGTGGCGGAGCGATTCTGATTGGCCTCGTGCTCTTCTTTCTGTTTCGAGGCTTTGGGCCTGGTGGCACAGGAAGTTCCGGCTCCGGCACAGGCTCAGAAGAGAATCCCGGCGACCAGTCGATGATCACCAAAAGTGAGCAGTCCGCCAACAACTCCAAACCATCACTGGCCGCACCGGACAAAGTTCGAGGTGGTCTGACAGATGACGAAAAGAAAGCACTTTCGGGCGATATTCTGACTGTGCTCATCGATGAGCACGAATATCTGCTGCAGCTTCCGGGTACGCCGGATCCCATCTTCCGACCAACTCCACTGAGTCGCATTGTCGAACTGGCCACGATTGCAACGGGCGACGCGAATGGGATTAAAGTCCGAATCCTGCGCCGTGAAAGTGCTCGCGCGTCGTCCGAGCAGCAGCTCATCACCGACCTTGCTCACAAAGGTATTCGTCAGGATGCCGTGGTCATGCCAAGTGATTTTGTACCTTGAGTCGGCTGTTTCGTATCAGTCGTGGTCATGCCGTATCAGCCAGTCTACGCTTGCCGGCCGCGACAGTTTATGTGCGTCCGCTCGGTTCCAACAGAAAGAACCAGCTCCGGTAACAGCTATCGCCTAGAACTACAATTTTTTCATTCCTCCGGACATCGCTGCTCCTCGTTTACAAGAACTCTCGCGTGGATTTGATGTGAATATCACGTGATGATTTCACGTGGCTTTGCAGTGAGGAGTGAGAAACGAATTCAGCGTCCGCCAGACTGTTTTACAGTTTCGTCAGAAACCGGCGAACATCCACAGGTATGTCCGTCAGTCAAAGTCGACGTCTCGAAACGGCAGCGTTGGCGAGGATCGTTCGGCGAGGCCCTGCTTGAAGTGTTTGCGGCAGACGGAAACGTAGCTTTCATTGCCTCCGACTTTGATCTGCTCGCCCGAACGTACAGGCCTTCCGTCTTCGTCGATTCTCAGGACCATCGTTGCTTTGCGGCCGCAGTGGCAGACGGTTTTGATTTCGGAAAGAACATCGGACCAGGCAAGCAGATGCTGGCTGCCTTCAAACAGGTTTCCCTGAAAGTCCGTTCGAAGTCCGTACGCCAAAACCGGAATGCCTTCGTCGTCTGCGATTTCGCCAAGTTCAAACACCTGTCGGCGAGTCAGAAACTGGGCTTCATCGACAAACACAACAGCCAGCGGAGCTTCAAAGTGATTGCGACGGACAATTTCGATCAGCGAATCAGTCTGAGAAAAAGCACAGGCTGCTGCCGTCAATCCGATGCGTGACGCAATTCGGCCGACTCCATCGCGAACGTTCAGTTGCGGAGTCAGAAGTAGCGGCCTCATGCCTCGCTCTTCGTAGTTGTACGCCGCCTGAAGCAACGTGGTGGACTTGCCTGCGTTCATTGACGAGTAGTAGAAATAGAGCTTGGCCATGAAAAGTCAGCTATCCTGAAACTGTCCCTGAATTGTCACGATCAAATGCCGGCGGCCACCCTGATTGCGATGTTCGCAGAGATAGATGCCCTGCCATGTGCCAGTCATCAGTTTTCCGTTCGAGATGGGAATCGTAACGGACGAGCCTGTCAGAGTCGCTTTCACGTGAGCCGGCATGTCGTCCGGCCCCACGCAGGTATGTCGATAGGGCCACGATTCCGGTGCCAGCTTATCCAGAGCCATCCCGAGATCGTCCGGCACATCGGGGTCCGCGTTCTCATTGATCGTCAGCGACGCCGATGTGTGGCGAATGAACACATGCATCAGGCCCACTCTGCACTGGCGAAGTTGCGGTAAATCTTTCAGCACGTGAGACGTGACCAGGTGACATCCGCGAGGAAACGGCGGCAGAACGATTTCAGTCTGGAACCACTCGGACATCGTTCAATCGTTTAACCTCGAATGAAAACTGTTCTGGATTCGTTTAACAGCAAGCCGCAGGCGACTGTGATTCTTCAGCGATGTAACATGAGTGGACGACGGCAGCGTAGCGAATCAGTTCGTTGCCAAGCGACGGTGCCTATTCGGCATCGCCGATCCGAGTGCAGCCAACGCATTTGCCTTCGGCTTGCCGATAAACGAACCGAGGCGCAAGGCAACTGCGTAATCTCATGCATCAGTTTTCTCAGCCGCCGATCCCGGCCGTTCGCCAAGGATCTTCTCAACCGCCTCGCGTTCCAGATCTTCCGATTCCAGCAAGGCTGCCACCAGCGCGTCCAGCTTGGGGCGGTACTTTGTCAGCAGTTGAATCGCCGTCTGTTCGGCTTCCTTGATGATCCGCTGCACTTCCATGTCAATCAGCCGAGTCGTCTCTTCGCTGAACTCGCGGTACGTGTGCATTTCCTTGCCAAGAAACGGATGTTCTTCTGACTGACGGAAGGAAACCGGGCCGATGACTTCCGACATGCCCCAGCTCGCGACCATGCGGCGAGCGATCTGTGTGGCCTGACTGATGTCTCCCTGAGCCCCGGCTGAGTATTCGTTGTAGACCAACTTCTCCGCCGCACGGCCGCCCATCGTCATAACGATGCGAGCCTTGAGCAGTCGTTCGCCAAGGTTGTTGATTTCACTTTCCGGCATCAACTGAGTCACGCCCAGCGTCCGGCCTCGCGGAACGATCGACACTTTGTGAACCGGGTCCATGCCTTCCTGAGCCCACGCCAGAACGGCATGGCCTGCTTCGTGCCATGCGGTGAGCGCCTTTTCTTTCTTATCCATCTGCTCGTCACGTGGAACTCCCATCGTGACGATGTCCTGAGCGTACCTAAAGTCGCTCATTTCCACCGCACGCTTCTCTTCCCTTGCCGCTTTAATTGCCGCTTCGTTGACGAGCTTTTCAAGTTCCGCGCCGCTGAAGCCCATGGTCGTTTTGGCGATGGCTTCCAGATTAACGTCGTCGCCCATTGGGACTTTGCGGGAATGAACCTTCAGAATTCCCAGACGGCCTTCTTTTGCAGGCAGGTCGACCGTCACGTGCCGGTCAAAGCGGCCAGGTCGCAGCAACGCTGGGTCAAGCACATCGGATCGATTCGTCGCAGCCAGGACGATGACCGTATCACCCTGCTGGAAGCCGTCCATCTCGCTGAGGATTTGATTTAAAGTCTGCTCGCGTTCATCATGACCACCGCCGACACCCGCACCACGGACTCGGCCAACGGCGTCAATCTCGTCGATAAATATGATGCATGGCGCGGCTTCACGGGCGGTCTTGAACAAGTCACGCACTCGTGTGGCACCCACCCCGACGAACATCTGAATGAACTCAGAGCCATTGATTGAAAAGAACGGCACGCCCGCTTCGCCCGCGGTCGCTCGAGCCAACAACGTCTTGCCTGTTCCCGGAGGCCCCACCAGCAGAACGCCTTTTGGAATCTTGGCACCGAGCCGAGTAAATCGTTTTGGAGTCTTGAGGAATTCAACAACCTCCTGAAGATCCTGTTTGGCGGATTTCAGGCCGGCAACTTCATCAAACGTGACAGCCTTGTCGCTCTTTTCGAAACGACGTGCGGGGCTTCGAATGAAGCCGCCCATCATGCCGCCGCTGCCGAAGGGATCGGAGGAACGTCGCAGGATGGTCCACATCACAAACACAAATGCGAGCGGCATCAGAACCCAGATCAGCATCTCAATCCCGCTAACGACGGAGACAGGCATCGAAAGAATGTCGACGCCTCGCTTTGTCAGTTCCGGGCTGAGTTCCTGATTGTACGCCAGCGCAGGGGGAAGTACGGTGTTGAAGAGTTCAGGGGCAAGTGAGCCTTTGAGATCTTTCGGTTTGTCAGCGGGAGTCTTCTTCCAGTTTCCAGTCAACAGTTCACCGTGATAGGTCACGGAGAGCACGTTGTTCTGTTGAAGTTGGTTGAAGAAGAAAGAATATGGAACGGTCGTGCCGTGGTTCGACGGCGAATTTGTGTACGAAAAGAACGCCAGCACCACGGCGATCAACAACACGATCATGGTCATCGAGCCGAAGTTGGTTCGACGCGGTTCACCACCCGGTGTACCCGAAGGTTTTTGTGATGGGGGTTTGGGAGATGAATTGCCTGACGGTTCGCTCATTCGAAGTTACTTCCTGACTTCATTTTCCGACAACAGTGAGCTACATCATGGCCGCTGAAAATGGTGCCCGACGGTTCTGCACTGGTTCTTTAATGTCTGAATACCAGGGCCTCGGTGGGAGGCCGAATCCCGAAGGGTAACGGACCCACCAGTGTCTCGCAAATCATTGAACGACAGCGTCTGACGCACAGCCCTGATTGAGAAAACGTCTGTACTATCAGCGTCGCCGTCGTTGACTCCTCCCCGCCAGAGCGCCGGTGCCCTGCTCCAGGCGGTCCATGGCCTGAAGCCGTCGATCGGCGTTGAACGTTGGAAGAGGAAGCGATTCGGCGAGCTTGAGGGCGGTTTCGGAGTCCAAATTGATTCGGGCCGTTCCTTCGCCGCGAAAGATCGAAAGTCCCTGACTTCGGGCAATGATTTCTCGCCGAGTGATCCCTTTTGTGGCGTTGGCCCACGGCATCATCCGTTCCTCGAAGTCAAAAAAGACCGGAACAACCTTCATCATGTATTTCCAGTAACTCGGATGGTCTGTTTGAAGGACCAGTCGGCCGCCTGGCTGCAACGCTCGATGCACAAGCAGCAGGAACTCAGGAGTAACGAGTCTCAGTGAAACCTGATCCTGGCGGTAGTACGGCTGAGGATGATAGCAGTGAATCTCCGAAACCGCCTCCGGAGCGACGTGGCTCAGAAGCAATTCGCGTCCGCCGATAACCGCCCAGCGAGTGTTCGAAAGTCCTCGCTGGTTGCCTCGCCGTGTCGCGTATCGAATCACCACGGGAAGAAGGTCGACCCCCAAATGATCCATCTCCGGCCTCGCCACCGCGCTGGTCAGAGTCGATCGGCCGTTGCCGCAGCCAATATCAATCACAATCGGCGCCTGCCGTCCGAAAAGTTGCTGCCAGTCGATAGGACCTTCCGGAACTTTCTTGAGAGCCGTCTTCGCCCACTGATCGGCTGGCAGAATCGGTCCAGGAATTGGAACGCCGAACTCTTTTTCAATCGAGCCAGCGCTGGGTTGAGGCGTGTTGTTCATGCTCGGATTATAGCGTCATCCTGCAGAATCACAGCCGTCCTTCAGCACTGTTCGTTTATCCCCGATCCGCAGGCGACGGATAACAGGGAATGGAAGACGATGACCCGAAGCGATATCGCTTTCGTTGCTGCCCGCACTCCCCTTTCGAGTGTTCAGACGAAACTCTCTCCTTCTGAGCGAGCAATTGGATTTCCCTGGAATTGCAGCGATGACAAGGCCCTACCCGGCTTTCGTCAGCCAATTGTTTCGGACAAACTCTTAATTCACCATCAGATTAGTAGACCAGCAGCAAACCTGGCACGTTCAATGTCTGTGAACTTTGGTCCTTACACACGCCTGTCAGACAAACGTCAATGTCAGAGACCGCTCGAGTCTCCATATCAACCAGATGGTGATCCTGGAAGAAGATCAAGTGGAGGATCGATGCAATCATTCCCGGCAGAAGGTAAGCGCAAACCAATCCTTTCATCGAAGCGAAAGCGGTCTGGACTGACGCGGCTGGAAGTGGTGCTCGTCTTCAGCGTGATCCTTCTCAACGTTGCAGTCTTTCTCCCATTCGTCCAGCATGCTCAAGAAGCGTCGCGAAAAACTCAATGCAAGAACAACCTTAAGCAGATCGGATTGGCGATTGCGAACTATCAAGATGCCTTCAATCGATATCCTGCCGGATTTGAGGTTCGTCCAGACGGAAACTATCTCGGCTGGGGATGGAATGTCAGAATCCTGCCGTTCATGGATGCCACGGATGTATACCAAAAGTTCGAGCCCTATTTTGAGGCAGGGATTCACGGGCTGCCCGATTCATCCGAATTCAAAGTTAGACTGCCTTCTCTTGTTTGTCCGTCAGACTCCGAGCTTGAGACCGTTCCGCATGCGATGATCGTCAACGCGAAAGTCGCCGATAACATCGTTCCGGAAGGGGTTGACGATTGGCCAGACCGGTTTCCCCGATCCAGCTATTTCGGCAATGCCGGATACCTACAACTCGAAGCTGGCGGGCTTCAATACAATGCCGCTGCGGTGCCGACATCGATCGTTCCGCTTGTCAACAAGGGAAGCCTCGGTAACATCGGGACGATGCCGTCTCAGGAACATCGCTATTGCGATCAAAAACATTTTGGAGGGTACTTCGGTCAGAATAGCTTTGTCAAAATAGCACATGTCACCGACGGGACGAGCAATACAATCATGTTCGGTGAGCGATACTCGCCGGTAGGCTCGCATGCTGGCGCCGTCGGGCACGGCACATGGATTGGTGTGCCAGACTGCAGCAGGGCTCAGGGGTTGGCGATGGCTTTGGGCGATGCGAGCGTTCGAATCAACATTGGAATGCCGCTTCGCGAACAGACAACCGGGTTTGGAAGTCGGCATGATGACGGTGTTTTTTTTGCCATTGGTGATGGATCGGTCAAATTCATCTCGCAGAACATCGATGTGGTGCTGTTTCGAAATCTGTCGGTGATTGATGATGGTTCTCGATGAAGCGACGGTGACGGTAGGACATTCTTGCCCGACTGTGACTTGGTAGGCCGAGTTCCCGTTCTCGCCACGTTTTGGTTTGATCTTGTTGGAGAATATTCTCATGTTGCCTTGGCAAACGGTTTTGTCGACGGTTTTGCTGATCGGTTTAGCCAGTATCGCTCACGGCGATATCACTCCCGGTCGTCCCAGGTTGCCAGAACCACCCATGCTGGCACCGGTAAAGATTGTGGAGGGCGAACCGGAAAACGGTGACCCAAACGTCGCGGCAAAGATCATCATCCCACGCAGCTTGCTGCCTGAGTTGCGGGAATCAATATCTGGGTCGGGAAGTTCAAGTCAGTCTCTCCCGATCGGAACTGCTGTCGCCGGACTAGCGATGACGGCTGCAGCGATCAGTCTGATGTTCGTTAACCGCATGGAGCCAAATTGGAAGAAGCAAATGATTGGCCTCACTGGCATTGTTCTGGTTGTCGGAATCGTCCTGCTGGCAAATTTGTTTATCCCAACGCAAGGCGTTTCATCAACTGCCGAGCAATCGCAGGCCCAACGGCTGATCGTCATTGAGGTCCAGGATCTCGGGCATGAAGTCACACTTATCCTGCCGAGTCGAGAGTAGTTGGCCTGATCAAAGTGAATCAACTTTCTGACTTCAAAGAGATACAGCGGACGGATACTGATGTCAGGGTCAACCAGATACGATGACTCGCCGGTTTACTGTCGGGAAGCAAAATCGTTTTCTCCATTAATGATTGCGATTACGGCCATCATTGTTGTAGGTTGCGCGACCGTTGCGACAGCCGTACCGATCGGAGTTTCCATCGTTGCTGTGTTTGTGTTTGCTGGGCCGCACAATTGGACCGAAGCTCAGTATTTTCTGACACATATGCCCGCACGGTGGGGAAAACTAGCCCCGTATTTTTCATTGGGTCTGATCGGATCCTTGTTTCTCGCCGCTATGTTTGCTGCACTGCCGTGGCTGTCCGGGGATAGTTCAACGACGGGTTTTGTGTTGGTTGCTGTCTGGAATTCGCTGCTTACCGCCTGGATTGTGTCGCTGGCGCTTCTCCGTAGCCGGCAGAACCCGCGTCGCGATTGGCCGTTTCTCATTCCGATCGGATTCGTGTTCGTTGCAGTCAACTGGATGGCTCCGATTGCCTGGAGTCTTGCGCTGGTTTACCTCCATCCACTTCTTGCGATCGCGTTCCTCGATCGAGAACTACAGCGACGATCGCTGGTCTGGCGGCAATCATTTCGCTACGGTTTGCTGCTGATTCCTGTCTGTCTGATTGTGATGGCCGCGTTTTTGGCCAACAGTCCAGACATCCCCACACCGGACCTTCTGACATGGCAGATCGCGCATCATGCCGGTGCTGGCGTCATCTCAGGAATCTCGACGCATTTTCTTATCGCAGTCCACGTCTTTCTCGAACTGTTACACTATCTGATTTGGGTCATGTTGATACCGCTCTTGAGCCAGCGGAGTTCCCTGTTACGTTTTTCGGATGTTCCTTTGGCACGGCGATCTTTGTCCTGGCGACGGTTGCTCATGATCATTGTCGCTCTGGGCGCCGTCGCCGTGTTGCTGTTGTGGGCGTCGTTTCTGGTGGACTATCCGTGGACACGCGACGTTTACTTTACAATTGCAATCCTGCATGTGCTCATGGAAATTCCATTCCTGCTGCGTTCACTTTGAGAGACGTCAAGTCTCAGCCTGGTGCAAGATGGACTTTTCAACCGAGCAACTTTGGGCTTTTCTGCCTCGCGGTTATCTTCTGACAATTACAATTGAGATTCCGATTCTGCTGATCGGGTTATCAAGTTGTCATTCGTTTCGCAGACGGGTGGTCGCCGGTTTCTGGTTGACGGCCTGCACTTATCCCGTTGTGATTCTTGTTCTTCCATTGACAGTCGGCGTTTGGTGGGGACGCTTGGCCTACCTCGTAACCGCCGAAATCTTTGCGCCGATCGCTGAATGCCTGTTGTTTCGCGTCGCCTTTCCAATCCCTGTTCGGCGAGGCAACGCCGTTCGGGACATGGCGGCGATTACGGCAGCAAACTTGGGCTCGTTCGTGTTTGGCTATTGGATGTACGAATGATTCTTGCTTTCGATTCACTACGAGCCACGCGCGACGGCTGCACTTTTGAGCGACGTCGTCTGCGGCTCGGGGTTTGACTAAGCGCGGGTCGATTAGCGGGTCTCGGGCTCGGTTGGTGAGACTTCGACTTCGCCTTCCGATGACGTTTGCGAGGTTTGAACGAGCCGGTCGAACATTCCGATTGTTGGCGCCATCACTGCGCGAACCAGAGCGTTGCCGAGTGTGCCTCGGACGACAAGGCCGGATTCATCGGCGTCAACGGTGAGGCTCAATTGCTTCGAACCGCCAAGCTGCAGTGCACGGAACGCCAGGTCGGCGTTGGAGTCCGATTCGGATTCGGATTCCTCTGAATCGACCGATCGCGTGAACGTGTAGTTTTTGATCAATCCGTCGATGCTTGCGAAGCAGACCGGAGCGACCGCTGTTAGGCCAGTCGGATCATCCTGCGGATAGGAAATGAGTTTTTCGAAATCGAGCGCCGTCGTCAGCAGCGGCGTTTGAATTGGTCCGTCGGACTTTGAGCAGCGATCCACGGACAAACGAATGATCTCGTGAGCGTTCTCGCCGCCGATGGCGAACCACAGGCAGGAGTTCACGTGAGCGACGTACACGCGCGTTAACCGAACGAGTTCCGATTGATAGTCGTCCGGGAGCTCTGCCACCAGTAATTGCATTTCGCCCTTTTCGATCCGATCGAATCCTGAGCCGTCGATGTTGGCCATCGCGAAAACACTGTCCAAAAGCTTGTCGTTCTCATCGGCGTGAATCCCGCCATAGATCACGCCGCCGGACTCTTTGCTCCATCCGAGTTTGACCATGGCTTCTACTGTGCCGTGTTCTGAAGAACTGGTTAGTGAGTGGATGATCTCGCGCATTTCTGCGATCGCTGCCTCTGGAGCATCATTCAAATGAGAGTTGAACGAGGTTCGAACCGTCTCGACGGCTTTCTTCCAATCGTCCGAAAGGTTAAACGCAATGTGAACCGTTGCTGCGGCATCGTCTTTGAGGATCGGTGCGAACCGGCTGTTGGCCGCGGCAAACTCTCGCAGGCTCTTCCCAAGATTGCTGTTGTTGCGAGCGTTGATCTTCAGTTCGCCGCGAACAGGTTCATCGCCGGATGCGAACTTCATCCAGGCGGAGACTTCCTGAGTGTCAAACATGGTCGCCTGAATCAACGCCAGACCGGCTTCGCCCGACGTCCGACGCATCAGATAGTCTTCGCTCGACTCGTCATCGCCCTGCTGAAGCTCGGTCCCGATTGTCGTATTCAACGCATTCCAAGCGAGCTGACGGAAGCCTTCCGGAATTCGATCCGGGTAGAACGCCAAATGGCCGTTCAGGTCGGCATTGTTTTGATCGCGAAGCAGCTCGGCCGTTGGTGGATTCATTTCCCAAAGGGCGTTCGAGGTTCCTGTGAACATAAAGCCGTCATGATAGCGAAACCATGTTGTTGTCTTGTACGAATTGTCGCGGTACCGACGTCCGTTTTCTTCCACGATCTTCCCGTCGTTTTCGACCGAAGATGATGAGAACCCAAGCGGACCAAGCATGATCCGGGTTTGCTGAGCTTCGGGGACGTCGGGCTCGTCATCTGTGGTTGTCGCGTCGGTCTTGGATGACGACACTTGTTTCACCTTGATGCCGCTGGCCTCAGGCGAGTTTGAAACTTCTGTGCTCTTGTCGGTGATGTCTATTCGACTTAGGACGGTTTGCACGATCTTGTACTTTTCGTTCGATCCATCAAGCGATGCCATTTCACCAAATAGCTTCTTCTGTTCCCGCACCGCCTTTTCAAACTCTTCAAGGCTGCCGACTTCCGAATACTGAATTTGCTCAACCGACGGGATCAGTCCCTTTGCCAGATACACAAGGAATCCCGTGGCCGGCGCTTCGACAGGGGCGACGGCGTCGTTGTTGGGATTCTTGTCGATCGCCTCCGTGAGGTTCTTCCCAACCTGAAGGTCGTTGTTGAGTTCGCGGATGTAGGCTTCAAAGCCCTTTTGATTCCACCCGTTAAATCGAGCCACGAACACGGGCTGCTCGGCGAGCTGTGGAGCATCGTCACCCCAACTGTTGGACGTCACGATCAGAGCAATCAACAGCGAGAAATATCGAGCGATCATGTCGGGCATCCTGCCAGTATTGAGCCTGATGGGCTGAGAAACTCACCGGCCAGATTGTCCGAAATTCTCCATTTCCCCGCCAGCCCGAGTTCTGGCCGCCCGGGAATCTGTGGCCCGACCTGTCTCAGTCTGGACGGCGCCACGTTAACTGGAGCACGCTGCCATGATTATGCACCCCGCCGTCCTCTGGCGACGTGTACGCCCGCTGATCTGGGACAGATCAACCTACTGTAGACCCGTCGCTCCGCCGACGGGATTCTCAACAGCGAATCACAGCCTGGACTTGCGGAAAGGGCCAGTGCGCTGTTCTGAACGGGGTTTTACATCCGCGTCTGGGAAAACCATTCTCCATCGGCGCTTCGAATCGGCCGGTTGACTACCATGCCGTTCGGCGACGTCGACCTGAGGCAAGTCGACCTACGGTAAGCGGACCTGTCCATGGTCTGCAGAAGTTCGGAGTGAGCGATGAGTTTCGATAAGGCAGAAGTCCTGAATCGGTTTGAAGGGCACGGAGTTCAGTTTGACTATCCAGGCTTCTGGGAACTCACGGAAGAGAATGATGGCGATGACGTCTTGATCACGGTCTCGGCCGACGGTGCTTGTTTCTGGGCGTTGCGAGTCCTGACTGAATGTCCCGAAGCAGACGAAGTTGTCAATTCTTGTGTTGCCGTATTTCTGGAAGAATATGACGACGCCGAGGTGCACGAAGTCAAAACGACGCTTGCTCAGAAGACAGCATTCAGTCGCGAAGTGACGTTTTCGTGTTTTGAACTCCTGAACTCGGTGTCCTTTACGAGTGTCCGATCGACCAACATGACTTTGTTGGCATGGTGGCAAGGCACAGACCACGAACTTGAAGAGGCTCGCCCCTTGTTTGAACAGATTACAAAGTCCGTCAGAATTCTTTCGTTAACGAAGTAGTTCCACTTGGTCACTCGGTCGGTCTGCCGTGACCGGCCTAAAGCCGCACGGCGATAGTAGGCTGTCGATTTAATCCTGACCCGATGCGTCAGCGAGGGATTGTTGTTGAAAAACGCGTCAACTTTTATCCCTCACTGACGTTTCGGGTTGTGAAGCCCCATTAAATAATCGCTCTCTAGCCGCGGGTATCTCCTTGTTTCATAAACACTCACTCGCAGCAGGCACTTTGCGGCCCAACATTTTGAAATCTCAAATCCTATGAAATCTCCCACAACCCTGCCGATTGCTGCTGAATTTCAGAAACTCGCTGAGCAGGCTCGGTTTGTGCCCGTCTATCGTCAGCTCACCGCCGACACGCTGACACCGGTCACAGCCTATCAGCGCATTGCTTCCGGTCCATGGGCGTTCCTGTTTGAAAGCGTCGTTGGCGGCGAACGAGTCGGCCGCTACAGCTTTGTCGGAAGCAATCCCTTTCTGACGCTGACGGCGACCGGCCCGAAAGTGGTCATCGATCATATCGGGCACGAACGAAAGGAATTCGACAGCGCTGATCCCTTGAAGGACCTTGATTCACTGATCGCGCAGTATCGTTCGGTGACGCTGCCTGGACTGCCTCGGTTTTGTGGAGGCGCCGTGGGATTCGCAGGCTACGACGTTATCCGCTACACCGAAAATCTTCCTAACGTTCCGACCGACGACCGACATCTTCCCGATATGACGTTTGCGTTCTATGATGGGATGGTCGTGTTCGATCACATCAAAAAAGTGGTGCTGGTCGTGGCCCTCGCGGACACTTCGATTGGTGACATCGAAGAATCACGAAGTCGAGCCGAAGAACGGCTCGATGTGCTCTGCCGACAGCTCGCCTTCAGCGGTGGCGACGTACAGTTGACGGACATCGATTTGACTGTCGATACGTTGCCGGAAGTCAGGTCCAACTTCACTCAGCCCCAGTTTTACACCGCGATCGAAACGTGTCGCGAGTTCATCAAGGCGGGCGACATTTTCCAGGTCGTCATCAGTCAGCGATTCGAATACCGCAGCTCGGCCAGGCCGCTGGATGTTTATCGTTCGCTGCGAATGGTCAATCCCAGTCCGTTCATGTTTCTGCTGCGAACTCCGGAAGTCGACCTAGTCGGCAGTTCGCCGGAAATCATGGTCCGAGTCGAAGATGGTGAAACGACGATTCGACCGCTCGCGGGAACTCGGCCTCGTGGAAAGACGCCGCAGGAAGATCGTGACCTCGCCGAAGAATTGCTAGCTGATCCCAAGGAACGTGCCGAGCATGTCATGCTGATCGATCTGGCTCGCAACGATGTCGGTCGAGTCGCCGAGTACGGGTCGGTGAAGTTGTCCGACGTGATGGTCGTCGAACGTTACAGCCACGTGATGCATATCACGTCCAATGTTTGTGGACAGCTTCGCGAAGGCCTTACGCCATTGGAAGCTCTGCGAGCCGGCTTGCCCGCCGGCACAGTGTCGGGGGCTCCCAAGGTTCGAGCCATGGAAATCATCGACGCAGTCGAGCCGCAAAAGCGAGGTCCCTACGGCGGCGCGGTGGGCTATATTGACTTCACAGGCAACATGGATACCTGCATTGCTCTTCGAACGCTCGTGATGAAGGACGGAATAATCTACATTCAGGCGGGAGCCGGTATCGTCGCCGACAGCGTTCCCGAAATGGAATACAAGGAAACACAAAACAAAGCCCGCGCGATGCTGAAAGCCATCTACATCGCGGAAACACAATTGCTGTAGCGTTTGACACTAAACTCCACTTAGATCGATTCCACATGACATCAGCCTGGCAATCTCTGAAAGGCCATGAAGAACAACGAGCGTTGTTCGAAAGGTCACTTCAACGCGGGCGTTTGTCGCATGCTTATGTCTTGACCGGACCCGATGGTGTTGGCAAACGCAAGTTCGCAAGGCTGCTGGCTCAGTCGATGTTTTGCCGCAATCGCCAGCCAGATCAGATCGATGCGTGCGGCGAATGTCGAGCCTGTCGAGGTTTCCTGGCCGGTACGTGGCCCGACTATATGGAGATCGGTTTACCGACCGGAAAATCAGAAATCCCGGTGGCCCTGATTTCCGGAGACAGCGACAAGCATGGACGTGAAGGCTTGTGCTTCGAACTGGCCATGGCTGCTCAGGCATCGGAACGACGAGTCGCCCTTATCAACGACGCGCATCGGCTCAATGCCGAAGGTGCTAACGCGCTGCTGAAGACGCTGGAAGAGCCGCCGTCGCACGCGTTGATTCTGCTGGTCTGCGACAACCCGGACTCGCTGCTGCCGACGATTCGCTCACGCTGCCAGGTGATTCGATTCTTTCCTCTGACCGAAGCGGACTTGAAGAGCATCCTGCTGTCGGAAGAACTGGTCGACAACGCCGACGAAGCCGCCATCGTTGCGGCGATGGCTGAAGGCAGCATCACACTAGCTCAGCAGCTCCTCAACCCCGACCTGCGTCATCTGCGAGATCTGCTCAGCCAGCAAATGGACCAGTTGGAAAACATGAAACCGGTTGAGATCTCAAAACAGATCTCCGATGAGCTGGAGCGAATTTCTTCAAGCACCGAAGAGACTCGCCGCAACGCTCAATGGCTGCTGAGATTTATGGCGGAAGTCATCAACGGACGTTTGCGACGCCTTACATCCGGCGACTTTGCCGATCCACTGCTGAAGCGATTCGGTGTGCGATCCGGAGTCGATCTCCTGGCTCCGCTGCTCGATCGAGTCATCGCTGCCGCTCATCAGATCGAAGGCAACTCGCCCGTGAAACTTGTGCTCGAAGCCCTCTTCGACGACGTCGCCCGACAACTAAGACTCGGTCCCGTATCCGCGAGGTAATCCTGTCGACGGAGCGACGGGCGTACCGTACTCCCGTCGCTCCGCCGACGGGCAAAGTCGCAGCAGTTTTTTTACCACGAAAGACACTGAATACACGGAAGCGTCGCCCAGGAATTTGCTGACATCTTTTCCGTGTGATTCCGTGTTTTCAGTGGTTCAAAATTGCGATTCTGATTTTCGAACGTACCGTACAAACATCGCTCCGCCGCCGGAATTTTTTTTATGCGTGGACTCCCATGAACAACGAATCAGCACCAACATCAGCCGACAAGCCCGTCGAACCAACACCTCGGCTGCAATCGCTTGATGCGTTGCGAGGCTTTGACATGTTTTGGATCGCCGGTGGCGACGCGCTGGCCACGGGAATCCTCAGCCGGTTTTCTTCACCAACGACTGATCGACTGAAGGATCAGTTTGAACACGTCGAATGGGAAGGCTTTCGATTCTATGACCTGATCTTTCCGCTGTTCATGTTTCTGGTCGGCTGTGTCATCCCGTTCTCGCTGGAAAGGTTTCGAGAGCAACCGGCATCCGCGTATGCTCGAATACTTCGGCGAACAGCGTTGCTATTCCTGCTGGGAGTGATCGCCAATGAACTGCTTAAGTTTGACTTCGCGAATCTTCGCTACGCTGGAGTGCTTCAGCGAATCGCGATCTGTTATGGCATAGCGGCCGTCTTGTTTCTGAATCTCAAGCTTCGCCGACAAGTTGGCGTGGTCCTGGGAATTCTGCTGGGCTATTGGGCTGCGCTGGCGTGGGTTCCTGTGCCTGGCGGCGTAGCTGGCGACTTTACGAAGGAAGGAAACCTCTGTGGCTATCTGGACCGAACGCTTCTGCCCGGCAAGATCATGCAGTCGTACTACGGCTACGGAGACAACGAGGGCTTGCTGTCGACGATCCCCGCCGTCGCGACGGTTCTGCTGGGAGCACTCGCCGGTCAGTGGCTAAAGAGTCTTCGCTCTGGCTGGATCAAAGCGGCTGGTCTGCTCGTCAGCGGCGTTCTTTTCGTCGTGGTTGGTAATTTGTGGGGCCAGAAGTTCCCGATCATCAAGAACCTGTGGACCAGTTCATTCGTGTTGGTCGCCGGTGGCTGGAGTCTGATCCTGCTGAGTTTCTTCTACACCGTGATCGACGTGCTTCGCTGGCAGAAGTGGTCATTCGTCTGGACCGTGATCGGAATGAACGCCATCACCATCTACATCGCCCCACGCTTCATCGACTTCAACAAAATGGCCACCTTCTTCCTCACCGGCACCGCCCAACTCACCGGCGACTGGAGCCCCGTCGTCCTCACCGCCGGCACCCTATTGGCCAAATGGCTGTTTCTGTACTACCTGTACAGAAACCGAATATTTTTGAGGCTGTAGTGTGCATGATTGTGGAGCAGTTACATGCGGGAACAGTGCGGCGTACCTCATCGCCGTACGATCAAGAAAACTATCGCGACTGCTTGAAAACATGGCAAATGTTAAGACTCCTCACCTGTGTCGCCGCAAATCGACTTCGGGAAATTGCGTTTCGCGTATGGAACCGCCCAAGCCAATTCCACTTGGGTTCTGCAACAAAGGCCTTTCGAAACGCTTCGGCTCCCCTGCCTCGCTCAGCCACGAACCCACCTCGCTCAACCACCAACTACGCCCCGACCTCGCTCGTCGCGAAGTCAAAGCTCATTTGTTTAGGATGCCGTCCGATTCTGTGTCGTCTTTGGGAGCGGGTAGCAATAGGGGGTGATACGCCAACATCGGCAGATCGGCCTTTGCACTTTCTGTGAGTCTTTGGCGGATTTGATCGTGCACCTGTGACATTTCGAGATCTAACTCCGACATAGTCTTTCGCAAACCTTTGACGAAGTGCTTGAGGCCGGGGACACTTTCCAGAACATCAATGGCCACGTTTTTGAACAACAACTGCGTAAACTCCCATGCCCCTTTTGTGGAGAACAGATCACCCCGGGAATTCTTTTTTATCGTGGCAATCAATTTCTCAAGCGCCTTGATTGTTTGGAGGCTGTCTATCTCTCCACTGTCAATGATTTGCTCCAACTGGGTAACCAATTCGTCGAAAAGTTCCGGTACGCGGGAGCTTCTATAATACTCATCGTAGATCGCGGTAAAATCAATCGCGACGCTTTCGGTGGCATCAGTGAAGTGCCACTTTTGACGATCGATATCTGAACTCGCACCAATGATACACTGGAGTACCTGTAGACCAGCGTCTCCTTGGCCTTGCGCGACAACTTGGGTGTACCAATCGAATTTGTCCTCAAGTGCGCCAATCCAACCTGGACGATCCGTTGCGGCAATGGCACGTTTCAAGTCGTCGAGAGCAGTCAAAACTTTTCTAGCGGCAGCAACTTTGTTGTTACGATCCTCGAGAGCGACAGTCTGTAGAAATGCCTTCAACGCTTCGCGAAACACCTGAAAGCGTTCCCGAAGAAAACGAAGGAAAAAGTCGACGCTTTCATTCTTGGCCATATTTGTCATGCATCCTGAAACAAATTGCATTAACCGGTGTTGCCGACGGTTGACGTATTTAGTTGGGAGGGGTAGGTGGCAACTTATGGTTCAACGCTTTGTTCGTCTTCCTCCGCGCAGAATCGCTACTGAAAATCATCCAGCGGCAGAGATTTGATAAACGCCGCCAACCGGTCGGCCTCTGCGATTGTCAGATCGACGGGCAGTGTCAATTCTAATTGGTAGTCGACTCTGAGATTGAAGTAATGCTCTAAAAAGTTGGAAGTTGCTTCTTCACCGTCTTCTTCCGCAGCTGGAAGCCCCTGATCATGCGGAACCGGTTCAGGGCGATTGCGCCACACTGGGTAATCTGCGACACTTTGTCAAGCAG
>JANMEV010000641.1:0-3152 GCA_031377305.1 Planctomycetota bacterium
TCGAGTGCGTGGTCTTTTGGGCTGCCTGGGGAGCGATCGGGCTTTCGCTTTCTGCGTCCGCCGTTGTGCTCGTGACCTGCCTCGGCATCCTGACAGCATTGACGGGCCTGACTCCGAATGGATTGGGGCTTGTCGAACTCGTCTCCGTTGCCGTTGGTACGGTGGTCGCAATTGAACCGACTCATGGGATCGCCGCAGGGCTTCTGATTCGCAGCATTCTCATGGGCACGCTGGTTGTTGGAACTCCGTTTTGCCTGATGACCCTTTACATGATCCGCCGCTGAATCCAGTTTCAACGAGAATTCTCATGACAGCCGCAAGCAACATTCAAAGCCCAAATGAGCCTTTGTCCGACATCGATCTGGATTATGTTTTTCAACTGCTCGTCGATGATTTTGCAGCGGCTCGTGGTGCCAGGATTTTTCTGACCGGAGGCACCGGGTTCTTTGGAACCTGGCTGCTGGAAACGGCCCTGCACATCAATCGACGGAGCGAGCTTGGATTGAAACTCGTGCTGTTGACTCGTGATCCGGATCGATGGGCTGCGTTGAATCCGCATCTGGCGAACGACCCTGCTGTGGTCACGGTACGTGGAGATGTGACGCAGTTTTCCGCAGCATCGTGGCCCCCAAACCTTGGCATATTCGATTATCTGATTCACGCGGCGTATGACTCAGGAAAGACACCCGGAATCGTGTCGGATATGTTGACGCTGGAAACACTGATCGATGGAACCAGGAACATCCTGCAGTTTGCGGAATACTCTCGCATCAAGCGATTCCTGCTCGTCTCTTCCGGGGCCATTTACGGTCCGCAATCTGCCAGCGTAGCGGCGCTTCAGGAAGATGCCCATTTCGGCCCAAGTCCTATTGCCAGGGGAGCCGCTTACGGGGAAGGCAAACGCGCGGCGGAAACTCTGGCAGCAGTTTACGGTCAAGCATTCGGTTTCGAGACAGTTGTGGCCCGAGCGTTTGCGTTTGTTGGACCACACTTGCCGATCGATGCTCATTTTGCCGTGGGCAACTTTCTACGAGACTTGATTCAAGGCAAGGAGATCGTGATTCAGGGCGACGGCACTCCGCTGCGATCATACTTGTACGCCGCTGACATGGCCGTATGGCTCTGGAGAATTCTGCTTCGCGGCCAATCCGGCCGAGCCTACAACGTCGGTTCCGGCGAGGCCATCTCAATCAGCTCGCTGGCCAACATGATTGCAAATCTCCGTTCGCCATCTCTCCCAGTTCGAATCCTGCAACAGGCCAACCCATCCGTACCACCCACCCGCTACATCCCCGATGTAACGCGAGCTGCGGAGGAACTCAATCTGGCCGCAAAGGTAACGCTGCAGGATTCTCTTGAACGAACTCTGCAGTATTTGACACATGGTTGATCGGTGGATGATTATCAAAATCGCCAGCCGCTGAGCATTCGGCGTCACCAGATTTTTGCTCTTAGCACTTTCAACATGATGCTCTTGGTGTTGAAGTCGAAAAACGTGGTGACTTCGGCCATCGCAACCGATTTGTCATCCAATGCAACGCTTGGCCGTCTTTAGCAGCTTCGCAATGTGTGCCACTGCGTATTTGCGGATGGGAGACTCGGGACTGTTGTGTTACTGGCACAGATGGGATTTGGTGTTGAATGGGCTGACATGCTCACTTCTCAAATCGAATTGGCATCCAGATCACTGAAGAACTCCGCCACCATACATTCAAACCCCGGAAGTACATCGCCACCCGCGATCTTTGCCTCTTCATCCAGCACCGTAACATCGACCGGAGACGTATAGACAGCCACGGACCGACTACGGCAATCGACGATCCATACCAGGCGGACTCCAGAATGAAAGTACTCGATCCGCTTCCGCATCATTTCCGCTTTTGTATTGCCGGGGCTTAGAACCTCAACGGCCAAATCCGGAGCCAAAGCGGGATACGCTTCTTGTGGAAACTGTCCGCTGGGAAAGCGATCACGAGAAAGAAACGCAACATCAGGGCCTCGGACTGAACTGGCAAGCAGGCGAAACATTCCGTCGGCACCGGAGACAATTCCGAGACGGCGAAAAACCACGAAACTTCTTAACAGTCCGGAGATCGTGACTGCCACAACGGAGGCTTCGAATCCCACAGCTTTCTCCACCAGGCTATTGTCGATCAGTTCGCAGAGTGGCTTTGTATGGTCGTTAGCCAGGACCAAGTCTTCCAGATTTGCAGTTCCCGGGGCCGGCGTGCTTCTGACACGACTGGCGACGATTCCACCCAACTCCTGCAGGCGTTCTGCGAGGCTGTCAGTGACGGCGGCATGAGTCATGGATATTGCTCCGAATCGAACTATGGAATTTCTGGCGGCAAAACAGCGACTTGACTTGTTCCCGAGTCCTTGGGGAGATCGGAATTTCCAAAAAATGCCTTCACGAATCGTTCTACAACTCCCCAAGTTATTCCTGCAGGCATCCGCCCACATCGGCAACTCGGACCTCTCGGAGTATACTCAAACTTCCCTGGATGCACCAGAAAACCCGTTCTTGAAGAAGACATCAGGGACTGACTTCAAGACAGATCTGCAAAGAAGCGTTCAATGCGACGAAAATAGAATATGCCCCAATTCACTGCAGCGAACGCGAAAATACCTGACGGAAGAATGGACGACCCATTGATCAAGCTGAAGTCTGCCTGTGGTATTGTGAATCACCAGATCTTCGCTCGCAGCACCTTCAAAACAATACTCTTGTTGTTGAAGTCCAGAAATGTGGGCACCTCAGTCGATGGCGGTGAGCCGTTTGTGCTTTGCGCCACACGCTGAGCGGATTTCAAAAGTCGAGCGATCTGTGCCACTGGATACAGCATGGCGATTTCAGAAACTGGAATTGCAGTGAGCGGTATCGTTCCATCTTCGCCGTCCATGTTTTCGGCCGCGTCGCTTTCCGTTTCTGAATGAACATGTTTTGCAACAACATCCTGCAGAAAGTCGTTGAAGTCAGCAATTCGACCGCGACGGGAGTGGCCTTCTTCAACTCGTAGGTCAACAAGACGCATGTTGAGAAGCACAATCGTGTCCCTCAGATTGTTGTTGACCGAGGAGTTGAAGTACCCCACGCAGCCATAGCCGCTATTCAGCAAACAAGCGATTGGCGTGTAGTCGCTATCAGGTGA
>JANMEV010000659.1:0-5675 GCA_031377305.1 Planctomycetota bacterium
AGTAGGGATGTTCGGCAGATTTTGCACATTGATGATTGTCGTCCGTGACAATGCAGATCAGAATCCGTGGATCATCTATCAGATCGGTAGGCCTCAGACTCAAAACGCCCGATTCACGCAGATGTGACAGCCGAATTCAAAGACGTCCGCGGCGAGACCGACAAGCCGGGTACAACCGTCAGAGTCATGGTTAAAAGAACCGCAATCTCCGAAGCCCATCCAGAAAACCGGACATCGACAACCTCGGAATATACGATATCCGGACGCTCGCTCAGGCATCGCCCCGGGATCAAGTGAGCGTCTCCAGGCAGGCATTCACTTCGCCAGCAGCCGATCCAGCACAGTCTTGTTTGCGGCGGGGAAGTTGAGCGTCCCAAGTTCCTCGAACGAAACCCAGCGGAAGGGCGCTGTCGCAGAAGCGTTGTCTGGCATTCCGGGACTTAGTCCGCATCGCCAAAAATGCAGTTCAACGTCGCCATGATCGTATGAGTGTTCCACTGTGGCGAGGTGTTCACGAGGAACGATCAGTAGCCCGGTCTCTTCACGGCATTCCCGTACCGCACATGACCGCGGAGTTTCGTCGGCTTCACATTTTCCGCCGGGGAATTCGTCGAGTCCTGCCAGTGGAACGCCAGCCGCTCTGCGACCGACAAGGATCTGGCCTGCCGATTCAACAACTGCAATTCCGATGCGTATGCGAGAGGTCATAAGGCCTGATCAGAACTCACGAAAAACAAAGGAGAACGAGTTTCACAGGCCGAAAGGGCAAACCTGGGATTACGAGTTATTCGGCCGCTCTTCCGACGGCCATGTTACTGAACGTAACATTGGCCCAAAGTCGCAGAATCCTGCGATCACAGGCCAGGTGAATAAGCACCCAGCCCGCAACCGCGTAGATTCAATTTTAAACAACCATTTCCACTAGCTGGCGGAAGATGCATTCGCAAAAAAGTCGGCCGGTGGCGCGCCCATGACGCTGTAGCCGCAGTCGACGTGAACCACTTCGCCGGTAATACCGCTCGACAGATCGCTCAGCAAAACCATACCCATCTTGCCGACTTCCTCGGCCGAGATGTTACGCCGCATTGGCGAAACGCCTTTGTACAGAGTCAACATCTCATCAAAATCGCCGACGCCCATGGCGCTTACAGTTTTCACTGGACCAGCACTGATTGCATTGACTCGAGTTCCTGTTGGGCCGAGTTCACTCGCGAGGTACCGAACGCCGCACTCCAAAGCAGCTTTGCAGATTCCCATCAGGTTGTAGCCAGGAATGACTTCCTCGCCCCCGAAATACGACAGCGTCAGAATGCTGGCGTCGCTGGTGAAGGCACCCTTTTTCTGAGCGGCTCCGGAAACTGCCAGAAGACTGTACGCGCTGATTTCCATCGCCGATTTGAAACCGTTGCGGCTACAAGCGTAGGTTGGTCCGGTCAGGTCGGCAGGAGGAGCAAAGGCGATCGCGTGAACAATGAAATCGATCTTTCCGAAAGTCGCAATGGCTTTATCGATGACTGCGTCGATGTGTTCATCGTTGCAAACATCCATTGGCATCAGGAATTTGGAGCCGATTGGATCTACCAGCTTTGCAACTTTGTTCTGATTCTTCGGGCGATCACCGGAATCCGGTAGGTGTGTGAATCCCATCTCGGCACCTTCACGATGCAGTTGTTCTGTGATGGCCCATGCGATCGATCGTTCGTTCGCGATCCCCAGAACTATTCCCTTCTTCCCCGTAAACAAACCCATCGTACCGTGCCTTCTAAAACAAACTTGATCGACAAATTAAGAGCCCACTGGCGTCGTTCGCACAGGAGTGGGCGATCTCGCTGAAATGATACGGCGAGTCCACGCAGGTCCCGTAGAATTGAACGAATCCGGAGCCTGTATTTTCCGGATCAGGTCTCGCCGACGTTCGAATGGAGCAACCGCGTTACGTGCATAATAGGGGCTGACTTTGCCGCAGGAAAGCGAAGGGCCATTCTTCGTCGTTGTGAAAAGTCATTCGGAGTCTGGGACGACAAATCAACTTCCCGGTTGCCGTGGTCACTGTTGGCGTCGCTTCATTGCGCAGATTTTCCATCGAATCGTCTTCCGGGCTTGACCATCGCGGTGGAAGCTCGAAAATCAAACAAGCTCGATGATGGTATTCAGCGTTTGAGTTTTGCCTTCGCTTTGTTCGCCTCCGGGAGTCGATTCATGTCCGCTTTTCGAATTGCTGCAATGTCGTTTCTCTTTGCGATTGCGTTGACATTGCCGGTCAGCGACCTCGCCGCGCGGCAAAAGTCAACCGCAGGGAAGTCGGAGAAGAAATCGGCAACCTCAGAAAAGTCCGACAAGAAAGGCGCAACCCCGGCACCCGCTGCCACTGGGCAAAAGGGAACACCTGCCACGACAGGAGTGCAGGAGCTGAAGCTTCCGACTGCCGACAATTGGCTGATCCATGCAACCTACTATGCTTCGACGGAAGGAAAAGAGTCTCCCGTCGTGATTCTGCTGACGGCAACCGAAGGCCCGGATAAGAAGGACGCCCGCAACCGTCGCATCTGGCAAACCACCGCTCTTTCGCTGCAGAAGAACGGCTTCGCTGTGATTTCAGTCGATTTGCGAAAACATGGCGACACAGTTCCTCCGACGACAGGAGCTGAGCCTCCAGTGCTGAAAATGGCTCAGAATGATTACGCCCTGATGGCATCCGTTGATCTGGAAGTCGTAAAGGCATTTCTGATGAACGAGCACAAATCTCAAAAGCTGAATATTCGAAAACTGGGCATTGTTTCAATGGGTTCGAGCTGCATGGTGGCCGCTGGTTTCGCTGTTGCGGATCACGCCAAGACACCATTCCCTGATGCTCCAACGCTCGAGTCCAGAACGCCACGCGGTCAGGATGTGCAGGCTTTGATAATGTATAGTCCCAACACCATGGTGAAAGGGATCAATGCAAACGTTCTGAAGGTATTAAAGCCACTTCCTATCGCTATTCATGTGGTCGCGTCGAAGGATAATAAAGACGACGCGAAAAACGCCGAAAAAGTCTTCAAAGCCGTTGATCTGAAGGACGAGCAATACAAAGACTTCCGCAAATCGACGATGGTTCCCGGGGAAGTGAGATCCGAAGCGTTTCTCGAAGGAAAGTTCGCGGACGTTACGAATAGGGAAATCGTTGACTTTTTAACAACGAATCTGAAATCCCTGAATTCTCCCTGGGTCTCTCGGTTCAACCGGCTTGAGAACTAATGCCGCTCAGGCAGGTCGAGCCGCAGGCGACGGACGCCGAGAGATTTCAAGGGCGCTCATGTGGCCTCAAGCGGCTTGTGGTCTCGTCAGGGTTCTATGTTTCGTCCTGATCGTCGTCCGAATCTTCGTCGTTGATATCGTCATCGTTTGATTGGTCAGCATCGAAATCGGAGTCGTCTGAATCGTTTGCGCTCACAAGCTCTCCGTCGGCGGTGAATGCACCGGGCTTGGTCATAATCCAAATCATCATCGACGAAAGCTCCCAGCAATCGTGGACGTTCCAACCGGTGATTTCCGGGGCTTCGAAGTGCTCCGGCGTTCGCAGAACCAAGACGGCATCCGGCGAGGAGATCGTATCGCGCGACAATCGCTTGAGGCTGGCGGCCAGCGGGCGGCCGGGAGAAATTTCGTCCGTCGTGCGGTAAGGCGGATCAAAGAAAATCAACGAGTATGGAAGACAATCGTCGCCGCCGTGCGGTTTGAACGATGTACGACGAACATCTGTCCGCCAGCAAATTGTGCGAGCCTCCGGAGCAATCGCGCGAACGTTCGACACAAGGAGTTCGTGAATTTCTGGACTCGCTTCGTAGAAGACGCACGATGCGGCACCGCGACTGAGTGATTCCATCCCCATAGTGCCAACACCGGAGAAAACATCAGCCACTCGAGCATTTGGGACAAAGCCACGAAGTCGATCGAAGACAATCTGGCGAACTCGATCCGTATATGGGCGAGTGGATTCGTCGGACGGAGTCTTCAGCAGTCGTCGTCGGTATTGACCGGAAATAATCCGCAAAGACATGAAAGCCGCCCGTCAGTGGATCGCATCAAAAACAAAGGGAAAAATCGAGGATTCAATACATTCCCAGCATGGTATCCGGAAGTGATCACGATTCCTTTGTCGCGACCATCTGTTTGGATTCGGAATTTCTGATTCCCCTGACTGGCGAAGAAAAACAGGCATTCTAGGGCAACAAAAAATGACACACAGTCGTGCGAATACGGAAAAACATTGAAAAATCAGCGGAAATCAGCAATTTCCATCTAGCGTACGATTGACACTCTTGGTGATCAGAACTCTACTTCCTGCGAAAAACACGAGGGTTTTCAATGTCTCAGAGGACACCCCTCCAATATTCCCGGTTAGTTCCAGTATTGATTTGAATTGAAGGAGATTTTTTTCGATGGCCAAAAAGTCAGACAAACCTCTGTCTAAGACCGAAATCCTGAATGCCCTGGCAGAATCCACTGGACAGAGCCGAAAGGAAGTTGGCGCAGTTCTTGAAGCCCTTGAAGGCTTGATTGCAACCAATGTTTCAAAGGGTCCAGGCATCTTCACGCTGCCAGGCCTGCTCAAGATTCACGTTCACGTTCGTCCTGCCACAAAGGCACGCATGGGTCGAAATCCTTCAACTGGCGAAGAGATTCCGATCGCAGCAAAGCCTGAAAAGAAGGTTGTTAAGGTCAAGGCGCTGAAGAAACTGAAGGAACTGATTTAGTTTCTTCGATTAGGAATGGCTGCTGCTTTTGTCCGTGACTGTGTCGCTGTAATGCCAAATGCCGGGACTGCCATGATCTGTCCATGACGGCGGTAATTCTCAATGCAATCAGAAAGGCGCTTACCCCTTAGGGGTTGCGCCTTTTTTCTTTGATTCTTTCCATCGGTGCGACTGGAAACGGTTGCTTGAAGCAAGAATTGCCGTTTGAGTGATTGACGCTCTTCGATGGGCCGCATAACATGTTGGTGCACACGATGTTGTGGTTTTGCTGGGTTATCGCGCTCAGGAGGCGAAGTGCGGACAAGTAAGAACCCTTTGTCGGGAGAGATGTCATGCTCGTGTTATCAAGGAAGAAGAACGAAAGTATCGTGATCAACGACAATGTCGTGATCACGGTGATTGATGTCCGAGGCGACAAAGTTCGAATCGGTATAGAAGCTCCACGCGACGTTTCTGTACACAGGCAGGAAGTCCTTGACGCAATCCTAAGTGAAAAACTTAAGTTTTCTGCAGATCGTTCCGAAGAATCCTCCGACGCGATCGCCCAGTGATTTGATTTGGCTGCTGTCACCTGGCTATTCTTCGCAGAGTTGTGTCTGGTAACGCTTAGACGGCCCCATCGTCTAGTTAGGTCTAGGACATCGGATTTTCATTCCGGTAACAGGGGTTCAAATCCCCTTGGGGTCATAACCTCACATCCTTGTTTGGATGTGAGGTTTTTTTATGCGCTGTGTGCTGCGATTGGCAGAATGTGGCACAACCGGGATTGCAGTTGCTTGCCTGCATTGTCGTTTTGAGAATACAGTGTTGTTGCCTGCCCAAACCAGTTTTCACTCAGCTTTCCGATCAAGCTGTTGATTACCATCACTAGTTCTAGTAACTGTTGCGCGGCGGAGTGCCTTTTGGTTTCCCAGTCTCTTCAGAACCAATACCTGTCCG
>JANMEV010000664.1:0-3256 GCA_031377305.1 Planctomycetota bacterium
ATTTCGGCAGCACCCGCTACGGTTTGTGAAGCCAGCCGAGTCGCCGTCGCTCGCGGCAGGCCCATTTTGACTCCTCCGTCGCTCAGAGCTTCAATGAGCTGAAACACGTAGGCGGGACCGCTGCCCGAAAGCCCGGTGACTGCATCCAGAAGGTGTTCAGCAACGGTTTCGACGATACCGACGGTCTTTAAAAGCCCCTCCACCACCGCCAAGTCGTCGGCTGTTGCGCTTGATCCGCCGGACAAACCGCTTGCTCCTTTACCGATCAGAGCAGGCGTGTTCGGCATCACTCGGATGATTCGCGTTCCCGACGGCAACCCGGCTGCAAGCTTTTGAATTGTCACACCCGCAGCAACTGAGACGACCAGCGGTGACATCGACATCAGCGCGGAAATCGACTTCAAAACATCGGCGATGATTTGCGGTTTTACAGCGAGCACCACAACTGTTGCGCCGGCCAGTACGCTGTTCAGGTCCGCAGAGACTGTGACGCCGCTTCCGGTTGCTTCCGCAAACTTCTGGCGAGCGTGCTCATACGGGTCGTAACCAACGATCTGTTCAGGCTTGAGCAGTTCGCGAACAAAACCGGCGGACAACGCGGTCGCCATTTGCCCGGTGCCAATAAACGCAATGCGATGTGAGGAAAGATTCATTTTGAAATGTTCCGGTTACTATTCGCCATGATGGAGAACAATTAGCGTCTTTGTGCATCTCAATGAGCGACGCGTCCCAGCTCGACCAAGTCAGATCCTGTGATATGACTTGTACCATTCAACAAACTTTCTGACACCGTCTTCAATCGCGGTGCTCGGTCGAAACCCGACATCTCGCTGCAACGCGTCGATATTCGCAAACGTTGACTGAACATCGCCCGGTTGCATCGGCAGCATCTTCTTCTCCGCCTTCTTCCCCAGCGCGGATTCCAGCGTTTCGATCAAGTGCATCAGCTCGACCGGCTGATTGTTGCCGATGTTGTAGACTCGATACGGCGCCGAGGTTTGGGAGTCTTCCGCGTCGCTGGCCACCAACGTCGCTTTGGGGATCGTGTCATTGGTGCGAATGACGCCTTCAACAATGTCGTCGACAAACGTAAAATCGCGTTTCATCTTTCCGTGGTTGAAGACATCGATCGGCTTACCGGCCAGAATGGCCTGCGTGAACAACCACATGGCCATGTCTGGACGTCCCCAGGGTCCGTAGACCGTGAAGAATCGCAGGCCTGTTGTGGGCAGACCGAACAGATGACTGTACGTGTGAGCCATCAGTTCATTCGCCTTTTTTGTCGCGGCATAAAGGCTGATGGGATGGTCAACTCGGTCGTCAACCGAAAACGGAATCTTTCGGTTCGCCCCATAAACGGAACTTGAAGACGCGTACGTCAAGTGACCAATCTTCTGGTGGCGGCAGGATTCCAGAATGTTCATGAAGCCGACAAGATTCGAATCTACATAGGCATGAGGATTCGTAAGAGAGTATCGAACGCCAGCCTGAGCGGCCAGATGGATGACGCTGTCAAACTGATTCAACTGAAACAGTTTGGTCATGCCATCGCGATCTTCCAGCGACATTTTTTCGAAGCGAAAACCGGGTCGTCTGGTCAATTCTGCTAAACGGTCGTACTTCAACTGAGGTTGATAGTAGTCGTTCAGATTGTCGATTCCAACAACCGTGTCGCCTCGATCCAGCAGACAAGCGGCGGTGTGCATGCCAATGAAGCCGGCTGCTCCAGTGACGAGAATGTTGGCCATGTTTCAAGGTTCCGGAAGAGTCGCAATTCACACCGCTTCAGCTGAAAATCCCGCAAATGGCGAGATTTCTGGCGGAATGGTAGTGGATGCACATAGATCTCAAAAGCGGAGTCCGGCGGCAGTTGCGAACCGGGGAAATGAACCGCTGTGAACAATTCATCTTTTCCGCAGTTCGCATTTACCGCAGTTCGCAGCAAGCGTTACCACGGTGAAACGGGCAGCAGGTCGTCCAGACATCGCTCGGCTGCCAGTCGAGCCACAGCAAACGCCGGCGCACAGGTGCTGATGTCCTGAACAAACATGGTGGCAAGATTGCTGACGGAAGCGGACCGGGCGTCGTCGATCTTCTGGATGGCTCTTTCCGCAAGCCAGGCCCCGCTGCCGCTGACGAGGATCCGAATCTCGCTGTTGGCATGCTGAGGCTGCAGCCCGGCCAAAAAGTCAAGGCGATTGTGAATTCCTGTACAAAGTTGAGCCAGTTGTGTTTCGGCAATAAAGGCGGCAATGTGCTGAAGCTGAGAGTCGCTGAGTTCCGAGCGATCGCAGCACAACATGTGAGCCAACCGATTCATCGCCGCGTCACGAGTGAACGGTCGACCGTCGGCAGTATCCATGTCATTGGCATCGGCTGCGAGATCGCCATTCAACAGGTGAGCGTCCTGAACCGTTGCAAACAGTTCCGCTGCGACGGGAATGAACTGTTCAAGTCGCGTTTCATTGTTTGGACCGCGGTCTTCTATGAGCAGCGGGACGGACTGCACCATTGCACAGATCGGAGTCCGGCGGACACCTGTGTAAAGCAATTCGCCGGATTCGAGCCGAGCAATATCCGTCAGACCCTCCGAAACAGGTATTCCGTCCAGCAGTGGAATAATATCGGTCGTCGTGGACCCCACGTCGATCAGCAAAGCAGGCCCGGTTGGAATCGCTCGGCCTGCCCATGTGGCCAACGCATGCCAATTGGAGGCGGCCACAATCTGAGGCAACTCGATCGCATCTTCGGGCTCGGCAAACTCGCCTGAAGTCAACCAGACTCGAATCAACGATTCCGAAAAGACTTCAACCACAGCGCTGATGATGAACTCGACTCCTTCGGCCTTGTTCACAAAGCAATCGGCAAGCTCCGCCGTCATCGTGATCGCAACGATTTCTGGCGCACCGGACTGAAGCAGCGTGATCTCTCTCAGCTTCGACGTGAGGAGATTTCTGTTCTGCCAAATCGGAAAGGCGATGCTGACAGATTTGCCATCCGCCGTTGCCGCTTTGATGTTGGCTCCGCCAATGTCCAGACCAAGAACTTGCACAATGACTCCATAGATTGACGACGTTGGGAGACCGGCGAAACCGGTTTCTCTGCATCTGAAAACAAACAGTCAACACGATCCGAAATCAACAGCCCGCCAGCGGCATGTTGATCTCATGGGGCTTAACAAACCGAAACGTCAGTGAGGGAGAACATTTCGGCGTCTTTGAACAGCAATCCCTCGCTGACGCTTCGGGTTGGGATT
>JANMEV010000643.1:0-11438 GCA_031377305.1 Planctomycetota bacterium
CAGCTCGGCCAGCGTTTGCCAGCCTTCTTCGATTTCCTCGTCTGGCTCAGGCCAGTGCAGTTGATACAAGTCGATGCAATCGGTGTTGAGTCGCTTCAGGCTGGCTTCGCATTCCGCAATGACGCTCTCGCGGCGCAGTGACTTGCCGATCTCACCGCCGCCCAGGGCGACTCGACCGCACTTTGTCGCAATGAACGGACGGTTTGCCGCCGGAATCGCCTTCATCGCCTTTGCCACAAGAACTTCGCTTTGGCCTTCGCCATAAATGGCGGCCGTGTCGATCCAGTTGATTCCCAGCTCCACAGCTCGCACAATCGCACCAATGGCGGACGATTCATCCTGATCGCCCCAGCCGAATTTCCAGTCGCCGCCGCCGATGGCCCACGTTCCCAGACCAATCACGCTGAGCTTCAATCCGCTTGATCCAAGTGTTCTAAACTGCATGAAACATTATCCTGTTCACTTTGACG
Organism: Planctomycetota bacterium; assembly: GCA_031377305.1. GTDB lineage: Bacteria > Planctomycetota > Planctomycetia > Planctomycetales > Planctomycetaceae > SXXK01. The sequence goes on from JANMEV010000643.1 coordinate 471, forward strand.
TGTTTGACGTTTGATGCAGCACTGTAGTTTGATCATACGACTTTTCCAAATACTCGTCACCGCTTGACGAACCCGAAGGTGAGGCCACAGACTTTCCGCCAGCGTAACGCGGGCCGCGAAAGCCATTGGGTTCTCCTGCGTATTTAGATGATTGCCAAACCATGGGTCGAACTTCGAGCGATTGGGACAATCCGTACGAGGCACCGCAGACCATGTCGGTGGGGGATCAGCGTATTTTCACGTTTGGCAACCATTTCTGGCTGCAACTCTGCATCTGCCTGCAAATGCTTGTCGTATTGATTGGCCTGGGAGTTGCCTGCTGGCAAGTTGAATCGATCATTGGCACGGGACCGATACTCTCGATCGTCGGAATCATAGTAGCGGTGCTGAGCTATCAGCGCAGCATGAAGGGTGGGGTTCTGTTTGGACTGAGCGGCCTGGGGTTGTGCGTAGGCGTTTTTCTGACCATCTTCCTGCTTGATTGGAGCCCCGGCGACGCACGGATTCCGGTTCCCATCATGGGAGGAGTGTATCTCGGAATCGCCGGCTCATATGCAATTGCGTGGCTGCTGCAACTGCGCGCGAGCAGCTCAACGCAACAGGCGGCGTCCGCCGAGAGCAGTATCACCGAGATGCCATGAACGACGAACGACGCAACAGTAACATCGCGGACAGAAAAATGAATCGCGACGGTGTGATTAACGCTTTACGACGCATTCGTCGTGATTCAACATTGCCTGAGCCAGCATGGTCGCTGCTGCGGCCTCTGCGGATTTGATTGTTGTGTCGTGTGGCTTCTGTCCGATCTTCAGCAGTTCGTCGGCGTCGGCAACATGGGCCTGAAAGTGCTTGATCTGTTCTTCGTACAGCCTTGAAAGAATCTCCGTTTCCCGAGCATCCGGACGGCGACTGAGACATCGCAGAAAGCCTTCGTCAATCATCTTCGCGACGTTGCCATTTGAATGTGTATGCAGCGACTCGCCCAGCACTCGAGCGGCCTCAACGTACTGAATTCCATTCAGAAGGATCAGGGCCTGTAGAGGAGAATCGGTTCGTTCCCGCTTCGCTGTGCAGACAGCGCGGCGAGGCGCGTCGAAGGCCACCATCGCCGGTGGTGGTCCGGTGCGACGCCAGTTTGTGTAAAGACTTCGGCGATAAACTCCATCGCCTGCACTTGCCGCTGTGGGTTTAAACGACTCCGTCATTTCGTACGGATTGACTGGCGGTCCGCCAATGCCCGGATTCAGCAATCCAGCTGCGACGAGAGCATTGTCACGAATCATCTCAGCGGACAAACGGAACCTGGGACCTCGCGCAAGCCATTCGTTATCAGGGTCATCGGTCATCGTTTTTGAATCCGCAAGGCTGTTCTGCTGATAGGTCTGTGACAAGACGATCGAACGCGAGAGTTGCTTCATGTCCCAGCCGCTGTTGATCAGTTGCTTCGCAAGAGTATCCAGAACTTCCGGATACAAAGGGCGTGCTCCCTGGCTCCCGAAGTCTTCGGCCGTTCGCACAAGACCTCGCCCGAACAGACTTTGCCAGACACGATTCACCGTGACTCGTGCCGTCAATGGATGCCGACGATCCGTCAGCCAGCGTGCCAGCCCGAGTCGATTCTTCGGGGCGTCCTGAGGAAATGGCGACAGAGCTGCGGGAGTGCCCGCGGCGACTTCATCTCGTCGCTGAGCGTACTCGCCGCGAAACAGAACGTACGCTTTCTTTGGCTGAGGTAGCTCTCGCATGACCATGATTTCCTTCAGCCCGTCGTTGAACCTCGCTAGTTCCGAACGAGCGTCCTGCAGTGTCTTCGCATGCTGGGCCAGGTCCGCGTCGATGCTGTCCAGAAAGTGACTCAGCAGAATGTCGCGCTGAGTTGCATCAAGAGAATCCTTTGGTGTTCGCAGAATCGTGATGGCTGCCTGGCTGTCAAAGGTTGCCAGCGATTCCAGAGTGCTCAGTTTCCGACTGAAGACGCGAAAATCGTCGACCATGCCACCCTTGAAACCGCGGTCGCGGAAACGTTCGCCGAGAGCGATATTGTCTCCACCACCGCCGGTGATTTCTCTCGACAGGTTGTCCTTCACGGTCTCCGTGGCAACGAGGTTCCCGTTGACGACGAGCTGGAGTCCGGCGGCTCGGCTGCTGCCATCGGACGACACCACGACGTGCACCCATTGGCTCACCGGAAGCTCTTCGGTCGCCTGAATTGACGCTGCGTTGCCCGGCCAGAAATGAATTAGCGACCATTTCAGCCGACCATTTTCGATCAGCAACTCGTAGCCGCGACTAGCCGCGTCCGTCCAGGCTCGCGACCGATGAAACACCACCGCTCGCTCATTAACATTCGGCATCTTGAGCCACAAAGAAACGCTGAACGGTTCCTCGCGTCGAAAGTTTCCGATCGGCAGATCGACAGGATCGTCGCCCGTGAATTGCACGGCATTGCCCTCGTGGCCGGGAGCAAGTTTGTTCTCGCCTCGCAGAACCGCAGGAGCATTCGGCGCGATTGAGTTGGCGAGCTTGTCCCCGTCCAGCGACTCGAAATCGAAACGGGCGAGTTCAGGCAGAGTGAGTTCTGCGGAAGATCGTTCGCCGTTCGAGATCCATGCTTCGAAAGTAGAACTCTTCGATTCGCGAAGTGGCGACGTCTGCTGCTCGAGCTCACTTACTTTTTTCTGCAGCGACACCAGAGTCTGCTTTCCCGTCGCATCGGTCATCGTCAATGCCGGTGTTGGAGGCGACATCGTGAAATACGAATACAGCCCGGCTTCATCGACGTTCTGAAAGATTGAAAAGAGCTGGTAGTATTCCTTTTGAGTGATCGGATCGTACTTGTGATCGTGGCACCGAGCACATTCGAAGGTGAGTCCGAGAAACGTCGTCGCAAATGTCTGAACACGGTCGCAGACGTATTCGACTCGGTACTCTTCTTCAACGCTGCCGCCTTCTGCTTCCTGCTGATGCAGTCGATTGAAGGCGGTTGCCAGAATCTGATCATCGGTCGCGTCGGGAAGCAGATCGCCCGCAAGCTGCCAGATGATGAACTGGTCAAACGGCATGTTGTCGTTGAAAGACTTGACCACCCAGTCTCGCCACGGCCACATTTCGCGTTCGCGGTCGACCTGAAAGCCATAGCTGTCGGCATAGCGAGCCGTATCCAGCCAATCGACAGTCATGCGTTCGCCATAGTGTGGTGAGCTGAGCAATCGATCGACAAGCCTTTCGACAGAGTCCGGTGCCTGATCGGCGGTGAAGGCATCAACTTCAGCGACGGTCGGCGGCAGTCCGGTTAGGTCGATACTCAACCTTCGTACAAGCGTGTGCCGCTCGGCTTGTGGCTGCATCGACGAACCACGCGAGCGGAGCCCGGATCGCACAATGTCATCAATCTTCTGCGCAATGTCGCCAGGTTTCATTTTCGCGTCGGCGGCATCAAAGGCCAATGGAATAAAGGACCAGTGTCCTTCGTACTCAGCTCCCTGTTCGATCCACTTTTTCAGAGTCTCTATTTCCTTTGCGGTGAGATGTCCAAGCTTCGCCGTCGGCGGAGGCATCTGGATTTCTGCATCATCACTTAGCACGCGCCGCAGCAATTCACTGCTGTCGGGGCTGGCTATGTGGATTGCACCTGCGGATATCGCGACATCCCTGACATCCAGTCGCAAATCGGCTTCTCGCTTTGCGCTATCCGGGCCGTGACAGAAAAAACACTTGTCCGAAAGAATCGGGCGAATGTCCCGATTGAAGGTGACCTTTTCTTCTGCGGCCACCAGATTGGTGATGAAGAGTGCCGCCAGGAATGCCATCACGGAATGTTTAGACACTGTGTGTTTCCGTCAAATATGCAAGCAAGCCGTCGGAAGTGAGTTCAATATTCCGGCGTTACTTTTTGCCACCGGAGACGGCAGCACCGGCAGCGGCGGGATTTGTTGCCGGTGCGGGAACTGGCCGTTCGAGAATACCCATCGAAATTCCGTAAAGCAAAGCAATGTGTTCCATTGATGGAACCTTGTTGCCGGTGATCCACGTTTCCACTTTCTTATCTGTTTTCTGATCCGCAAACACGCGTCCGACGATTGTGTAAGCTTCTTCCTTCCAGACGCCATTTTGAAGTTGAGAGATCGCGGCCAAAACTACGGACGGATCCCTGGCGGACTTTGCTACAGACTCCAAAAGTTCGCAGACAAGCGCCTGACGCAAGCCGGGTTGTTCGGTTCCTGCTCCAACATCCAATCGCTTCAATGATTCGGGAAGATTCGAGAGTCGATCGGCCCACGCTGTGTTCGCTTCACGAGCAATGCTTACGACGTACTGCGCGTTTCCGAATCGAGCCGTTCCTTTTCGCAACGCTGCATCCGGTGAGAACACCTCTGGAAACTGCTGCCCAGACACGTAAGCCGCCACCGCAACGAATCCGATCAGTTCATCCAGCATCGAGTCGTTCTTCAGGTCCGTCGATTCATTCATTGCTTTTTGTACGACAGAAACTCCTCCCGCCCGAACGATGCGAGACAGCAGAAGAATCTGCAACAGACGACGATCCTCTGCGGCAGTCGCAAGTTGTTCCACATGCCTTCGGTAACTTCTAAACATTGATGCGAATTGCTTTTCATCGTTCACATTCAATTCGGCAGCAAGACGTTTTTTGAATGCCGGCTCTTCTGATGCAAACTGGTTGATGGGCACTCGCAGCAAGGCTGTGGGCGGAGCAACCGCAGCAAGGTCGCTCGCCAGCCGATTGATAGCCGTTGTCGCATGATCCGCTGAACCGATCACCACCGCGGCGCGAACAACTTCGGCCACTGCGATCGCCTGAAACAGGAACGAACTGTGATCGACAACATCGTTCTGAACCAACTCAAGCTGAGACGGAAGTTGTATGGGTACTGCATTCGTCAATTGGCCGAGAGCCGAGATGCACGAATCCAGTTTTGCGGCATCCTTCGTCGCTGCAGCAACTGCCGCGCGAACTCGAAGGGCGCCGACGACGTCATTGACACTCACTGCAGATTCGATCTGTAACATGACATCCGCTGGGGCTTTCCTGATCGCCGCGACATCGGCAATCGCGACCAACGCATCTGTCATCGCGCGCGAGTCGGTCGTTGTTTTGGCCCAGGCGATCGACTGGCTCCATTTGTCGTGAATCGCGAGGTCAAAGGCAACGGCGAGATGAAGTGGGTTGATCCACATCATTGCGTCTGAAACAGCGGGGCTAGTCACACTGGCATCGCGGCATCGACTTGCTGAAACGCTCCATGCAATGCTGGCCATCGTATCGCGGTCATGAGGAACAGTTCGATCCAGTTGACGAGATGTGATCAGTTGAATGGCTTTGTCTGCCTGACCTTCATTGAACAGAACTGCTGCCAGACTGATCGCCGCTTCGGTTGCTGTTCGACCGGTTCTGTCCAGCGTTGCTCGATCGGACATTGAATCCTTGAGTCTTTTCGCTGCCAGATCCTTGTCGTTGGCCGACTGGGCTCGCCAATATTCCGCAAGGTAAGGATCAACCTGATAGAACCCTTTCTTACTGTCCACTGTGATGAGTTGGTTGAATTCCTGAGCCGCTGCGGCGGGGTCCGATAGTCGCAGATAAACATCGCCCGTCATTCGTCGAGCCCACGCTTTGTCTCGCAAGTTGGGCTGCCGCGCAAGGCCGATCATTTTCTTCGCGTGAGCAGCGACCTCAACCTTTGGGTTGATCGCATCAACGGCCGCTTTCGCCTTCCCTGCAGCCACAGCTTCCTGCTGTGCAATTTCGTCGTCCGTAGGACCAAAGTCTTTCAGAACGATGGGTGTGTTGAGGTCTTTCGGAACGTCGGAAGGTTTTGTCAACAGCGACAAAACACCAACTGTTAATAGTAGAAGTATGCCGCCCACAACGCCGTAGACGACCATCGGATTGCGTTTCGCCGGTCGAGCAGCATCCGCTGCTTTTTTGGCGACGGCGGCTTCGTCAGACAGTCGAGTCGGTTTGCGGTCCGTTGCCTGTTCGTTGGGATCGGTGGCGGTGAAGACCGGAACCATGCACTTTTCATTCGCGCAACGGACTGACTTGCCGAGCGCGCTTTTGGCGACGAACCCGACGGTTTCGCACATCGGGCAGACGACTTTGCTCAGACGGCCTTTCTCTGGCCGTGCTGTCGCCTGAATGGCCTGCGACGCGAGCGTTGCGCCACCGATGCCGAACGGATCGTCTTCATCCACCTGAGGCCGTCCTCCTCGCGCGCCGGCGACGGGCCGAGCGACGTGCTTGGGCGGCTCGACTGGCGTCGCTGAAGTGCCCGGCTTTTCGACCGGCTTGCGCGCTCCTGGACGATTAACGACGGGACCTACTTTCGGCCGTGGCGTGTTCTTCGCCCCACGAGAACCATCCATCGCGGCCCCGCAAAACGGGCAGTCAACCGCGTCATCTTCCAACACCGACTGGCCACAGGATGGACATGTTGGCAACGACATAGCAGAAACTCAGTCTCTGAAAGTTTACGTAACGAAAAAAACGAGCTTTGGAAAAGCAAAGGAATTCCACTCAGCCCGGAATTCGCCCGAGCGCGATTTTCCCCATCGAAAGTTTAGTACACTGGACCGTTGGGAGCGAGTCGAACCCATCAGACTCCTAAGACGGAGCCGTTATAAAAAATGGAAGTCCGTCGGCTGCCTGTTTCAGCCGAAAGGCAAAGTCAGGCTCCACGTTTCAAGCACTTGGCAATCCTCAAAGGACTATAAACGCTGGCTGGCAGCAGTTTCCGGCGATTTTTGGACAGAACGGACATTCCGATTGGCTTCAAAGCACTGTTGACGTTCGCCATCGGCTCAAATGTTCCCGAATCGCGCGCAAAAAGAGAGGGCGACGAATTTTCTTCGTCGCCCTCTCGGATCAATCGGTACGCTGGAAGAAAACATCCAACGGATGACGGGTGTTAGTCCTGGTAGTCCACTTCAATGTGGTTTCGTTTGATTCGAACGTCAACAGCATACTTGCCGTAGTCGTATCGAATTCGATCGCCGTTTCGCTTGCAGCTGATAAGTTCGCAGCCACATGTCGGAACACAAATCTGAATGTAGACGCACTTCTGGCCACAGCAACCGTCGTCACAAGGATCTTTGACGGCGATGATTTTTGGCTGTGCACATGGCGACATTTCTCGCAGGTCTTTGTACTTCACGTTCGTGTAAAGCGGCTCAGCGCAGCTTTCAACGAAAACGCCACCCTGTTCGTAGACTGGCTGTTCAGCCACCATCATTGGCACTTCGGGAATTGGCATCAATTCCTGACCTGCCTGAACAGAACTCATCACAGCAATCAAACACATCGACAGTAGTTTTGCAAAATTCTTCATATCGTTCCTTTTGGCTAAAAGCCTACCAGTTTGGCCCAGTCAGGATCCACTCGCCGTTTGCTCCACGAAACGAAGTGGACATTCTCTGAGAATCAAATGCCTCATGGAGAAGGCATGGTCAATGTTTCGTTGCCAACATTTTTCGTGACCCATCGAATGCCCGTGCAATGCATCAGTCGCGAAAACTGTTTAGGTCGTATTGTTGCGGCGAAATGGGCAATTTCAAATGCTTTGGCAAAATATTCTGGCTCGCAACAGGCTGCAAACTGAAGTAATGGGCAGGCTTGGCAGATTTTGCGGCGAAATTCCAAGCCGCAGCAAGGATCGTAAACAGTCTGCAACATCTGCGGCTTTGTGGCATTTTTGCTTCAGTTTGAAGTTCCGGCGGCTCACCAAGTCCGTGCGAACAGATGATGGCAACGGTGTGAGGCAGAGAGGCCTGAACGTTCGTTCTAATTTGGCCAAGGCGTCGGCACTTGCTCAGAGAACTCCATGCAACGGACCGCCCGGCGCGGCCATCGCGTCGACTCGCCGACTTACGGCAGGATCCGTTTCCAGCGGCGGAGCCATGTATGGCTTCACGCGGGCGTCGATGACAAGCGGACCATGGCAACCCCAGTGCTTGTTGTCCACAAATGATCGAATGCCGAAAATGTCAGCCGCAGGATTGCTGCGAGTAAATGTCATCCAGAGGAAGTTGTTCAGTGTCTCAGCACAGAAGCGACTGTCATCGACAAGCACTATCAGGGGCCATCCCTCGAGTCGTTCGGCTGGCACTGAGTCAATCGCTCGGCAAAATCGTTCGGCGACACCGTCTGAGTGACTCCGTTCGGCGGTGCACTTCGGAGCCTTCACCGCAAGGATTCCGGGAAGGCAATCGTATGGATCAGCGAAACCATCCGGCAGGTAAAAGTCACTCGGCACTTCGGTGGCCAGTTCTCTCTTTGTTCGCCCAGCTGCAGCGATCACCAGTTTGGAGCCCGCGTTCAACCCGGTTCCGGTGTAGTCCAGCGTGTCAATGGTTGTGCGAGTCTGAAAGTGCAGGTCTCGACTCCAGTCGACTCGCCGCAGCAAGTGCAGCAGGAATCCTCCGATGTCGTGAATGTCGAGTTCCGGATTATCTTCCTTTGCCACGATCAACAAGTACTTTGCCAGCGACAACTGCCCCTGACCGAGTATCGCGTTTGCATTAGTCAATAGTTCCTGAGGCTGCCGGTCGGCGGCGTACGGGACGTAGCGTTCACTGCCGATTGCCAGGAGCAGTGGATGAACTCCAGCCGCATCGACGGCGTGAACGGCGTGGACTCCCGGGAGAACTGCGGGAATCGCCGGGCCCGTGAGATCGTGAATCAACGTTCCGAAGATCGTGTCTTCCTGCGGCGGCCGTCCGACAACCGTGAATGGCCAAATGGCGTCTTTGCGATGGTAGACGGCATCGACATTCACCACCGGAAAATCGTGCGTCAGGCTGTAGTAGCCGAGATGATCTCCGAAGGGACCTTCCGGCAACTGGCGATTGGGATCGATTGTTCCGCTGATGCAGAAATCAGCTTCCGCACAGATCATGGGGCCGGATCCGTTGCGAACCATTCGTACAGCCCGCCGTGAAAGCGCTCCGGCGAACGCGACTTCCGGAATTCCATCCGGCAGCGGCATGACGGCAGACACCGCCAGGGATGGAGGACCGCCGACCAGAATGTTCACTCGCAGCGATTCGCCCTTCGCAATCGCTGCCGCGTGGTGGAATCCAATGCTGCGATGAATCTGATAGTGAAGTCCCACTTCCTTGTTGGGCCGGTATTCATTGCCACTGATTTGAACTCGATACATGCCGAGGTTTGAATGGATGTAACCCGGCCGATTTGGATGCTCGGTATAGACCTGTGGCAGCGTAATGAACGCTCCTCCGTCATTCGGCCAGCACTTCAGCTGCGGCAGTTGCTCAAGCGTGGTCTGGCATGCCATCACAGCTCCAGATCGACGAGTCGCACAGCGCATCGAGATCAGTGTGCGAAGAGCTCCCGGAATTCGACCCGGATGTCGCAACAGATAGACGGGATCCTTCTTCAGTTGGACCAGAGTCTCCACGCCCTGCAACGCGTCGCGGAAGATATACCGAGCCCGTTCAAGCGTGCCGAACAGGTTGCTGACCATCGGAAACTTACAGCCCGTGACGTTCTCAAACAGAATCGCCGGACCACCACGCTCGCAAATTCGCCGATGAATCTCAGCCGCCTCAAGATTCGCGCTGACCTCGGTTCGGAGGCGTATGAGTTGCCCGCTGCGTTCAAGACCGCGGACACATTCCTGTAAATTCTTGTAGCCCATGAGTTGCTTCGCTAAACACCCAGATCACGTTCGATCCGCTCCAACCGCTGCTGCATCGAGTCCATCACACATTGAAGGGCCGACATTTGAGAATTCAACTCGGTCAACTGACTCTGCAACGCTCGCAGCAGACCGGGTTCGACGCTCGCTGCTGGTGAAGACGACGCGACGGGTCGAAAAACAGCCGCTGCCGTCGAAGCAACCGCCGCGGTGGGTTCGTCGTCCGCGGGCAGATTCGCGGCGGCCATCGTCATGTTTTCCTTTAGCAGGTAAAACGTATGATCGACCTCAACGCCTCGTCGTTCCAATGGGCCGTTGCTCTGGACAAAGCCCTTTTCCTGCAGCGACTGCAAATCGGCCTTGAGCTGTTCCTGACTATCGATCCGCACCATGCGACTGGCGCGAGTTCGGAGTTCGCCGGGTTGCTGTCGGCCTCGCAGCAGCAGCTCGCAGATCACTGCAAACTGGGCTTCGTTAAAATCGAATTTATGACGTGCGTAATGGCGATAGCGAGCCGCGCGGCCTCCGTCGGTGAACACTTCGGCGACCAGTCCGAGCTGGCGAAGCTGTTCTAACGCATCGGCGACTTCTGCTTCGGAGTACTCGGTGACCGGGTCGCGATTGCTTTTCTGATTGCAGCCTGTCATCGCCCCTTTGATCGTCATCGGATACTGATCGGGAGTTGTAAACCCCTTCTCCATCAGAGTTCCCAGGACTCGACGCTGCAGCCGAGTCAACTGGCGGACCAAGTTCTTTTCTTCTTCACTCATTGAATTATCCGTCTTCCGTGTCACAACAGATGGGCAGATGTTGATCGAGTCGATCCGGACGCCGAGAACAGACCGGCTGGCGAGGGATGCGGTGTTTTCACATTGCGAGTCGCGCTGAGTTTGAGAGTCCCGGGATTGATCTGGTCAACTGGCGACCAAAGAACCATGGAAACTCTCGCAAGTTTGCACACACTCATTCGAGCAGTGTGACACAAAACCGGTCCGCCGCTCAAGTGATGCTATCGCGACCATTGGTACAATCCGTATTCCCATCCTCGGAAACATCCGTCGGATGTTGCGTTTTTAACACATGCCGTTCTGACTGACATAGTTTTCCAGAGGCAAACATCCTGATCGGATCAAAATTCGGGCCTGTGAATTCCATGACCAGCGTCCAGAACCCCAGAACTCTGCCTGGAAAATTATCCTGTGATGAACACTGTTAAGCAGCTAATCGATCTTGTGCTGCATTTGGACAAGCACCTTGCGGAGCTTTCCAATAACCTCGGCGGTTGGCTTTACAT
>JANMEV010000005.1:0-9033 GCA_031377305.1 Planctomycetota bacterium
GCCCAGGATCGCAAAGACCGAGACTCTCCATCCCAACCCGAAGCGTCAGCGAGGGATTTACTGAGACCGTTGTAAAGCACTAAATCGCAATCCCTCACTGACGTGTCGGGTTGGGATGCAACAAAACACGCAACTTCAAAACTCCCGCCTCGGGGTTCGAGAGAGCAACGCTGGAACCACACGCAGAAGTCAATCTTGCCGAAGTTGAGTATCCTGGACGCCTGCGTTTTGGGCTCTACAATGCCTCCGTGTCGATCATTCTGCGTTCCCAATCTTCCGCAAAACCGTTGATTGTTCCTTCCATGCTTGAAATTCCTGTTGTTCGCTGGGGTAAGCCGTACGAATCGCTTGAGAAGGCGGACGTGGTTCATTTTGAGACCGGTGAGGTCATGGCCAAAATGCATCAGGCCAACGCAGGTCTGGTGCAGATGGATTCTCGGAAGTCGAACAAGGCTCGCGAGATTCTGAAGCAGTTTTCGATTGCCGACCTGATCAAGAAGTGCGAACAAGCGGCCGATCTTTATCTGAGCGCAAATCTGCCAATGGGAACCGGCACGCAGACTCCGGAAGAGTTCTGCTCGATCCAGTCCGCAACAACCGGTCTGCCGCTGAACATGTGCCGAGCCAACATGTCAAAGAACGCATTCGTTCTGAAGCATATGGGCGACATGTTGAACTGTCTCACGCGAGGCCTGCCGCTGGATATTCTGTCTCGCGGTTACGGGATGGAATCGCGAAACGTAATGGTCAGCTTCCAGGCGACGACGTCGACTCTGGGACTTGTGCTGCCATCGAATTCGCCAGGCGTGCATACTCTGTGGCTGCCTGCGATTCCTCTGCAGATCGGACTGGTGCTGAAGCCTGGTTCGTCGGAACCATGGACTCCGTATCGAATGTACGAAGCATTCGCCGCGGCTGGCGTTCCGCGAGAAGCGTTCTGTTTGTATCCGGGGCCTCACGACGTCGGCAACAAAGTTCTCGAAACCTGCGGGCGAGCGATGATCTTCGGAGGCCAGGCGACGGTTGATAAGTATCACGGCAATCCACGAGTCCAGGCGCATGGTCCGGGGTTCAGCAAGATAATGATCGGTGACGACTGCGTCGATCGCTGGGAAGAGTATCTCGATGTGCTGGTGAAGAGCGTGCTGATGAACGGCGGACGAAGCTGCATCAACTGCTCGGGCATCTGGGCATCTCGACACACCGAAGCCATCGCCGATGCCATCGCCAGGAAGCTCGCCCCGATCGCTCCGCTGCCGACGACCGATCCCGATGCGGCCATCGCAGCGTTCACAACCGCCGGTGTTGCGGAAGCGATGAACAATCAGATCGAAGACGGCATCAAAGGCCCGGTCACCGAAATGACCGCCAAATACCGCGGCGGCGATCGTCTGGTGAAGCACGAACGTTGCGACTACCTGCGTCCGACAGTTCTGCACGTGAGCGACGTGGACAATTCGATGGCGAATACCGAATACATGTTTCCGTTCGTGTCGGTCGTTGAGTGTCCTCAGGACAAAATGCTGAGCAAAATCGGTTCGACCCTGGTCGGCACGGCGATCACGAACAACGAAAAATGGATCACCGAACTGGTCGACGCTCGTCATATCGACCGCCTGAACATCGGCCCGATCCCAACTTGTGCGCTGAACTGGCTTCAACCGCACGAAGGCAATATTATTGACTTCATGTTCCGCAATCGGGCCTTCCAGAACAGCATGCCTCCGGCACATTGATCTTCATGCCCGGGACGTTCGAAGGGGCCAATGCGGATCGGTGCCAGGCCCCTTCATTTGCTGTTTGTCGACCACGCAATGAGGTTCAGAATCTCAATGTACTGCACCATTCGGCACAGCGAATGGTCCGGGCTGGTGGGCGAACGCAATGCAGATTGCGAGAGTTCAATCATGGCAAACGGATCGAAGATGCTTCGTTTGATCAATCTGTTTTTTGCCTGAAGCGACTGGTCGGCCGTTGCTCCAAGTTGCAGCATCAGATCTTCCAGCGAAGTCCCGAGCACATCGAATGCTGGATGATGTCCGACGCGTCGAAACCAGTACGATGCGTTCCCGGCATCGGGTTCGCGTCGATGCATGATGCCGTGCCAGTAGTCGGCCGTGCGAGGCGATCCCTTGCCTTCCATAGTCTGCGAGATCTCGTGAGACTCATCAAGGAAATCCCACAACAGCAGCAGGCCGGCTTCGGTGCATCGTCGCTCCATGCTGGAAAGTTTGAGCCCATCCACTGCGTGCTCGATTGCAGGTTGCAATGAGTCGACGCTGACTTCGGAGGACCCCGGACCTGGCATCGGGAAACGGTTGATATGCGGATGTTTCGCAAGGGCAGCATGAGACATCCCGGCGGCCATTGCGATGTCCAGCATTGAACTCCTCGCGTCGGCCGATCGAAGCGTCGTTGTGCTGATCGCGATGAGATCGCCGCAGTGAGGTCTTCTGAGGAACGGATGCAGACACTCGGGAATCGTCGCTCGAAGCGCCGCTGGGATTGTTTCATCGGCAAACACGATCGCGGAGCTCGCAGAATCATCGATGGCGGACAGAACGCATGTCATTTCGCGCACTGCCTGCAGATCTGAGTTCTGAGTCGCTACGACGCGTGCGAAGCCGTCAACCATGGGTAGAACCCCAACGGCAGCGGGCCAGACGCTTCGAATGAAACTCGTCGGAAACGGCGTCGTCGTGACGTTGGGCAAGTCGGAGATCTTCGCATGGACTTGATCGGGAACGATCAGCAGCGTATTCATTGAAGTGAGGTCTGCCAGTATAAAAAAGAAGATTTCCGGACGATTGGTGCGGCCGGGTTGCTGTTCGCACGCCGGATTCATGTTGGTATGTAGTAGAGGCCGGTGGCCGATTGATAGGGATGCGCCGGTGCTGAGTCGCCGGGGAATTGTCGAGAGTCTTCCCCGCAAAGCGTTGTTTCCGGGCAGGAATCGTAATAACTCGGCAGTTTTTCGACAGCAAAGTCCGAAAAACCGAAAAAAACCTGAGACGACAAAGGCAACATGGAAAACCTGTGCTTGTTTCTACTAAATAGCGGTGCCACCATTCGGCGTCCGGGGTTGATTCTGGTAATCGGGCGGCTGCACGAGTGGAATTCTGATCCACAAGACAAAAACGGCCGTCGGCCATGTCTGATCGCCAGCAACAGTTTTTCAAACGAATAAGTCGTCCTTCGGGGCTCAAATCAAATGGTCGACAAGTTTATTGAATGGGATCGCGACCGACTTGTGGTTGCTCAGGGAACCGTCGACAGCGCCAAGGCGCGGTTTGGGATGGTTCAGATCCTGGAACGCGAGGTCGATTCAAAGGACACTTTGGATCTGGTCGACCGGCTGAAGCAGATTTTCCCGGCCGCTGCCGACAGAAAACGAGCGGCCGTCGCCGTGGTGTTTCCTCGCCAGTTAGTGACCATTCATCGCATCCAGCTGCCGCAGGTTCCGGATTCGGAAATTGCGGACATGATTCGTCTTCAGGCGTCAATGCGGCTGACGGTTCCTGTGGAATCTGTCTGCATGGACTTCACCCCGCTGCCGGTTCAGCCTGGAAGTACGACTCGAGATGTGCTTCTGGTGACCGTCCCCAACGATCAGGTGGCCATCGCGCGGCGGACGCTGAATGATGCTGGCTTGGAACTGGCAGAAGTTCGAGTCAGCGCTTACTGCGTTGCACAGGCGGTAGCGCGTGCTGGAATTCTGTCGGATGCGGTATCGCCGGGCAAAGTTGCGGTCGTGGCCGTTATGCGGCGAGACTTCATCGAACTTACGTTTTTGAAGGGCACGTCCGTTGTGTTTTCGCACAGCGGTAGTTCCTGGACGTCGGCCGATTCAATTGAACGGACGATCCGCGCGGAGCTAACACGGGCTCGCATGTCGGCGGCCGAGATCCTTGGCGAACATACCATCGATCGAGTCATCCTGATTGGCTCACCTGATGTTACATCGGCCGTCACCGATCAACTTTCGGCTCGCCTGGACGGAGCGAAGATTGAACGCATCGATCCCGCGACTGCGTTTCTTTCAGGCATGTTGCCGGATGGCATTGCATCTGCTGACGTCGTGACAATCGCGGGGTCGATCATTGGTGCGGGCCAATCCAACGTTCAAGTTGTAGACCTGATCAATCCCCGTCGGGCTCCTGCGAAGAAGGATTTTCGACGGATCAAGGTACTGGCGGGCGCACTGGCTGCCGTGCTGGTATTTACTGTCGGCTTCTTTCTGCGTCAGGCAAAGATCACCGATCTCACAGCGGCAAGAAAGGTGCTCGACACTGAGAATGCCGAGATCCGGTCGGAACTTGAAGCGGGAAACAACGAACTTGAGATTTCTGAAAAGGTTGAGACCTGGCTCAGTCGCGACATTGAGTGGCTCGACGAATTTGTGCGTCTCAAGGGGATCCTGCCAGGCACTGATCGCTTGTTTGTTGACAAGCTGACATTGGGCACAGGAACTCAGGCCGGAGTCGGAACCGTTCTGCTCGAGGGGTATGCCAGGACAGAGAACGACGTGAGCGAATTGGAACGCCGGATACGAGACGCCGGTTTTGGCTTAAAGGAGATGAAGCCAGCTGAAGCTCGTTCAACTGCAGCGGCACAGGAATACGCCTGGAAGATTGTGCTCGAGATCACGTTGCCTTACGTGACGGAAGATTCTGGAAGCAAGTCTTGAGTGGAATTGAATCGTCAAGGTCTCGAAAAGGCCGTTGACCCTTTTGATAAGAGTGGAAACAGGTTCGATGGACGAGAAGAAACGACAAAACATGCTGTTGGCCGGCCTCGGAGTGGTCGCGGCAATCTTCTTTGGCCGTTCGACGGTAGACGGCTGGGTGATGAAGCCGATTCGCGATCTGCAGGCGAAGGTCACGGCGGCAGAGTCGGAAGCAGAAAGCCTGAGTATCAAAAAACTGGCTCTTCACACGGCTCAAACGAATGTTGAAAACTGGAAGAGCATCAGTTTGCCACCCAACATTGACGATGCGCAGCGGCTGTATCGAGAATGGATCTATGGGCTGACGCGTCAGTGTGGCTTTTCTGGGCCGAGCTTTGAAGTGGTCGCTAGTGGCCGCGCGCCGTTGAAGGAATACCTGACAGTGTCGGTGGAAGTCAAAAAGGCGGAAACGGATCTCCAGGGACTCGCTCGCTTTCTGTTCCTTTTCGATCAGGCCAGCATTCTTCATCGAATTTCGGCGATGACAATTGATAGTCCGGGAGTCACGGGCAATCCTCGGTTGAGCGTCTCGTTTACCGCGGAAGGTATGAGCATTGATGGCACAGATGACAAACGGGAACTGCTGCCTCGCGCGACATTGAAATCTGCGTTGACTGAGTCTGCCAACGAGATAAGCGTTGAGACCGGCGAAGAATTCCCCATGCCTGATCCGTTTGAACCGTTTCTGGTGCGATTGGAACGCGAACTTGTACGGGTCGAATCGGTGTCCGAAACTGGCTGGAAAATCAAACGCGGTGTTGAAGGCACGAAGGCGGTCGCTCACCCGGAGAAGTCATCTGCCGAACTGTTCCCCGTCAATTGGGATCGCAAGGACATTCAGTTCGAACAGTATGCATCGTTGGTTAGCTCTTCGCCGTTTGTGATACCGTCGCCGCCGAAGACATTCAATCCTCGCCTGGCCGGGGTGAGCGACAGAACGATCAAGCCGGGAGAAGAAGTCAAGTTCACCGCTCGCGCTGAAAGCCTCAATCCGGATCTGGGTGAGGCTCAGTTTGCGCTGGCAGATGCGACGGAAGGGATGGCCATCGATCCGAAGACCGGCGAGTTCCTCTGGAAACCGACGGAAGCGTTGGCTGCCGGAAAGTATGCTACAACGGTGCTGTTGACTCAGATTGGCAATCCCGATGTGAAGTTGAATTCGAAGTTGACGATCACGATTCGTTCGATGAACTCAGCGCCAGAACTCACGCTGGCGGAATCGGCGGTCGTGATCATCGGCAGAGATTTCGAATCGACAGCGACAGCGATGGACGACGGTCCTGCTGAGTCGCTCACGTATTCGCTCGGCGGCGGCAGTCCTGAGGGACTAAAGATCGACGCTGCCACTGGCAAGCTGTCCTGGACTCCTGCCAGGACCTTCAGTCCCGGCAAGTACGATGTCGAAGTTAAGGTGACGGATTCGGGCGACGACGCCAAGTCTGCATCGAAGAAGATCAGCCTGGATGTTCGCGACGACGATGCCAGCCTGACTGTTCTGTCTGGAGTGTTCGGAAAAGATGATGTTCTGTTTGCCTGGTTCACAAACAAAGGCAAGGGGAAGACTGAGCGTCTAAAATCTGGTGACAAGCTTTCGGTCTCCGAGATCAGTGCCGAGATCGTCGAAGTCACAAATCGCTTTGTTCGAATTAAGGACTCGGACGGAATCTGGAAACTTGAACTGGGTGACGACCTTCGAAAACGGATACTTGTGGAGCCCGCAAAGAAGCCAGATTTGCCTGCAGTTGAAGCGCCAAAGACGGACGTCACCAACGACGGATCGGGTGCCGTGAGTAGCCCTGCACCCGTCGCAGAGAAAGGCACCGGACCAACGATCGAAGTGACTCCCGCCGCCGTCGCCCCCGGCTCCGTACCGCCGTCGGGTTCTTCGACGCTGATAATTGAGCCAAAGTCCGACGCACCCAAAGATTTGGGCTCAACGGAGCTTGAGATCGCTCCATCGACGTAGGCCTTGCGAGAGGTGCTAAGACGCTGTATCAAGGCAAACTGACTTCTCAGTCGCGATTAGTGCCGAGCCGGGGAAAGACCCAGGCGAATGACTTGAACGCATAGTCACTCCAGTCAGTCAAAACGCGCAGACGGTGCCTGAGTAACGAAGGCAATGCAGGGCAAGTCGCGGGAAGAACAGGAATTTCATCGGAAGATGAGAATTTGTCTGTCCATTTGGACGATTGCTGATACAGTTCACCCACAACTGACTTCGGGTCCATTTTCATGTCGTGAAGCTTTTCACGCGAGTGTTGACCTGATCAGTGAAGCATTCAGTTCCTGTTCCAATCGCACAACAGGCCGTCAAAACGTTGTTTTTGTACTAGCCTCGTCGATGGACAACTGCCAGTTCCAAGCGTTTTGAGACCGCCCTCCATCGCGTTCTCCTGCATTCGGTCCTGGGAATGTTTCAAATTAACCCAGGATAAAGAATGAATTTCAGAGACTTCGGGCTCGCCGAGCCCCTGTTGCGCGCCGTTTTGCAGGAAGGTTATTCAGTTGCGACCCCAATTCAGGCTCAGGCCATTCCAACAGTGCTCGAAGGGCACGATGTTATAGGAATTGCTCAGACTGGAACCGGTAAAACAGCTGCATTTGCCCTGCCAATTCTGCATCGCTTGTTAGGTTCCACAGCGGCTCAAAAATCGGGGCCTCGTCCAATTCGAGTCCTCGTACTTGCCAGTACACGAGAACTGGCCGTTCAGATTCACGAAAGCTTCACCAGTTACGGTGCGTTTGCTGCTTTGCGAATCGCGACGATCTATGGTGGCGTGGGGCAGCAGCCTCAGGTGAATGCACTTCGCAAGGGTGTCGACATTGTCGTAGCAACACCTGGCCGGTTGATGGACCTGATCAAACAAGGGCATGTTCATCTGGAAAGTTTGCAGACACTGGTACTGGACGAAGCAGACCGCATGCTGGACATGGGCTTCTTCCCGGCGATTCGACGCATACTTGAATATGTGCCTCGCAAGCGTCAGACGCTGATGTTTTCTGCGACGATGAAGCCAGAGATTCGCGAACTCGCGAACTCGATCCTTCACAACCCAGTCAGCATCTCCATCGTTCCGAAGCAGAAAACGACGGAGCTGGTTGAACAGAGCGTTTGCTTTGTTCCGCAGAAGCAGAAGACTCGCCTGCTGATTGAACTGATCACAAAGAACAATCCTTCACGGGCGATTGTTTTTAGTCGAACAAAGCATGGTGCGGATCGAATTGTTCGAAACCTCACCGCCGCAGGCCTTCGATCAGAAGCGATTCACGCCAACAAAAGCCAGAACAAGCGTCAACGTATTCTGGAAGACTTCAAGGGACCTCGCCCACCGATTTTGGTTGCCACGGATATTGCGGCTCGCGGAATCGACGTGGATTTGGTTTCGCACGTCTTTCTGCATGACATGCCCACCGAAGAAGAAACTTATGTGCACCGCATTGGCCGTTCAGGTCGAGCTGGAGCGACGGGTGTGGCTATTTCCCTGTGCGATTCTGAAGAGCGTCGCATGCTGAAAAGCATTGAAAAATTGATCGGCATGAAGATCAACGTGCTCGAAGTGCCCGGCTTCGACATGAACCATCCTGTTGAGGAAGTGTCTCGTTCAGAATCAGGCCGCGATGGTCGACGAGGTCAGGATCGACAGGACCGATCGGATCGTCCGTCTCGACCTGGTCAGCCAAGCCGCATTCAGGGATTGCAGGGCCGTGCACCGCAGTCATCTGCGTACCCGTCTCGGGAGACTCAGGGGCAGTCTGGGCCGCGTCGTTCCAACCGAGAAGAACCACCTCGAAAGGATCTGGGGCGAGCCGCTGAACGAAATCGACGTCCAGCCGCACCGCACCGAGAAGCGGATCGACCTGTTCCGTCAAATCTTGGCTTGCGTCGTCAGCCACGGACGGCGTCAAGCAACCCGTCGGACAATCGCCCTCAACCGGCTCGTCGGCCACACGCGAGTGAGTCACGAAATGCTGAAGCACAGTCGCACTTCGGCGATGGAATCGATATTGAAACTGGAAGCTCGTCTGCTCAGGGTGATCGCCCGCCAGCTCGTCGACGTCGTCGACCGCCGACCCGATCGAACTCATAAGCCGCGATGTTGACAAGATAACGCGTCAGCGTTGTCGAGACGAAGGGCGGCCAGCAACGGCCGTCCGATCATCTTTGAATAGCCACTAATGGCTCCACCATATTTCAAATTGCATTCACGCTTGTCCGCTTGTTCCCAACGAACTTAAGCGCGGCGTTTGGATGAGTTACCAAACCAGGAAAGTTTGTCGTTATGTCATTCACTGAAACTGCTGAAGCA
>JANMEV010000037.1:0-3002 GCA_031377305.1 Planctomycetota bacterium
CGACCACACCGCTTTGAAAGTGCTGGAAAAGCAAAGACTCACGAGTCACCCGCACTGGAGTCACCAGTACATCTCCAAACCGACGCGACTCGCCAAGCTTCATGACATGTTTTGGAGGTACCTCGGTGCCATCCGGGACTTTGCGGAATTCGTTCGGAGACAGCGGCCGGATGTCCGGAAGGCTCTCAAGGGCGTGATTTCCCGTCAGCGAAAGGCGACCGGTTGCCAGGCAAAAAAGCAGAAGAAGAGTTACCGCAATCGCATAGCCAGCGATAGTCGCTGAAGTCGACTGCTGTGCCGGTTCGTTTCCCTTGCGCCCTTCACCAAGCGGCAAGTGTTGCGATGAATTCGACTTGATTATTCTTTCCGGATTGACGACATCAACGCCGGAAAATTGAGCGATTGCGGTGCACTGAGCCAATTCGTCGTCCACGCTGGTCATTTCCATCGTTTTGGCTCCAAGCAAGCCTTCGTGAATCGCCGAGCCATCCGCCGATTGATCCAGAACCTGCTTGGTGACATCGTCGCTGTCGCCGCGGTTGAGAAATTCGAAATCCCCGAGACTCTCTTCAGGACGTTTTTTTGGCAGTGCCACGTCAGGACTCCTCGCTCGACAAACTTCTCGAAAGGTACTGGCAATGAGGGGAATGTACACCATCCGCCGGCAGATGGGCACCATAGTGATGCAGGGTGCTATTAAAGTTGTTCGGTCTGTCGATCTGTGATTTTGCGACTGCAGGCATGTTCGCCCTTGCCTCCGGAACAATGAATCAACGTCGGCGAGGTATTCGATCGGCTCACATCAACTCCAGAGCTTGTTTATGAGAAAACAAGTCTGTTTTCTCATCGCCCGAAACGCGCAGTGGACAACGCCTTAATACTTGTCAAAACGGCAGTCGGCTGGAGTTCCGCAGGGAGAGGATCACTCAGCAGATTGGCGTAAATCAATGCTGCAAAGCAAGTTATGATAAGACTCTGTTCGATGGCACGTTATTCGCTCTCCGCGGGCTTTAGAGGTATGTTCTCTGCAATACTGGCCGCTCAAAGTGATGCACGCCGTTACGGCTGTCGTCAGTGGGCGGCTGGTTCACCGTAAATCCTTTAGAATTGTGATCGACAGGTCAGGAGTAAAGTCATGGCGAAGAAGGCTTCCGCGAGCGGCACACGCATTGTGCCTCTGGGGGATCGCGTTGTGCTGAAGCGAGCCGTTGCTGAAGAAAAGACAGCTGGCGGAATTTTGCTGCCCGACTCGGCACAGGGCAAACCACAGCGCGGCGAAGTGATCGCCGTCGGTGATGGCCACGTCAATGACAAGGGCGAAAAAGTGCCATTGACAGTGAAAGAAGGCGATCGAGTGATCTTCAGTTCTTATGCTGGCGACGAAATCAGCGTTGGCGACAACACTTATCTGCTGATGCGCGAAAGCGACATTCTAGCAACTGTCTAGTTTTCCAGCCTCTGTAGATTTCTTACGAATTCAGCCATTGTGTTCGTCCGCGATCTCAAATTTCAAATCTCAGATTTCAAAGTCTCAAATAGAATTCACTGGAGAAGTTCGACATGGCAAAGATGATTGCCTTTGATCAGGAAGCTCAGGAAGCGATGCGTCGAGGCGTCTCGAAGCTGGCGCGAGCTGTCAAAGTGACTCTCGGCCCCCGCGGTCGCAATGTGATTATTGAAAAGAGTTTTGGTTCACCAACCGTCACAAAAGACGGCGTTACTGTCGCTCGTGAAATCGAACTGCCAAACAAGTTCGAAGACATGGGCGCGCGAATGGTTCGCGAAGTGGCCAGCAAGACCAGCGATGTCGCTGGTGACGGTACCACAACCGCAACCGTCATGGCTGAAGCCATCTACAACGAAGGCCTGAAGGCTGTCGTTGCCGGTGTCAGCCCGCTCGACATGAAGCGTGGCATGGACAAGGCTGTTGCCGACATCATCCAAAACCTGAAGGGGATGGCTCAGGACTGCCGCTCCAAGAAAGCAATCGCTCAGGTCGGCACTGTGGCTGCCAACGGCGACGCAGAAATTGGACAGATCCTTGCCGATGCAATGGAGCAGGTCGGCAAAGACGGCGTGATCACTGTCGAAGAAGGCAAGAGCCTGGAAACCACTTTCGAAGTGGTCGAAGGTCTTCAGTTCGACAAGGGATACCTGTCTCCTTACTTCGTAACTGATTCAGAAGGCATGGAAGTCGTCCTCGAAGACGCTTACGTGCTGATCCACGAAAAGAAAATCTCCAGCATTAAGGACCTTGTCCCAGTACTAGAGAAAGTTGTCAACAGTGGCAAGCCGCTGCTGATCATCGCTGAAGACGTCGAAGGCGAGGCCCTTGCGACTCTCGTGATCAACAAGCTGCGCGGCACGTTCAAGATTGCTGCTGTCAAGGCACCTGGCTACGGCGATCGCCGCAAGGCCATGCTGCAGGACATCGCCATCATGGTCGGTGGTACGGCGATTTTTGACGACCTGGGAATCAAACTGGACAGCATTGAGCTGGCTGACCTCGGTACCGCTCGCAAGATCGTGATCGACAAAGACAACACAACTGTTGTCGAAGGTGGCGGCAAGAAGGCTGACATCCAGGCTCGCATCGAACAGATCCGACGCGAACTCGCTAACAGCACCAGCGATTACGACAGCGAAAAACTGGAAGAACGTATCGCAAAGCTTGCTGGCGGAGTTGCTCAGGTCAACGTCGGTGCCGCAACCGAAAGCGAAATGAAGGAAAAGAAGGCTCGCGTTGAAGACGCTCTGCACGCAACTCGCGCTGCTGTCGAAGAAGGAATTCTTCCAGGTGGCGGCGTTGCAATCCTGCGAGCTTCAGTTGCCGTGAAACCTGGCAAGTTGACTCACGATGAAAAGGTCGGCTACGACATCATCGTGCGAGCCTGCCGTGCTCCGCTGACCCAGATCGCTGACAACGCCGGCGTTGACGGCGGAGTCATTTGCGAAAAGGTCGCGGCTGGTGAAGGTAATTACGGTTACAACGCTGCCACAGA
>JANMEV010000045.1:0-14112 GCA_031377305.1 Planctomycetota bacterium
GCGACATCCTTCGATCTGGATGTCGGAGACATAGGCTTTGCTGATCTGATGGATTTCCCCGCCGTCGATTGCGGAGAATGCGTCTCCGAAGAACCTGTCGCGGAGGACGTTTGTTTGGTCAGATCGGACTCTACAGAATTCGGCGTTCGCCAAAACGCGTTCGACACGGCGGCCAGCGACTGGCCTGACGAATCGCGAGCCACGAAGATCAACGCCAGCGAGCACGCAAAGAAGCTCAGCAGCATTCCTGCCGTCGACACGGACGGCTTGAGCGTTGCAGCAGACTGAGTTGACTTCGGCAAACGTGTGCTCACTGCAATGACTCCAACGGCTCAACTTGCTCACGGCGTCGCACCAGTTCGATGCGAACAGTATTCGGCGGCACCGACTCATCCACTCCGATGGCCAACTGGTTCATCGACAGATCGCCGTGAGTTCGCATGGACTCGGCCAATCCGGCGACTTCATCAAGCTTGCTCGCTTCGGACACGCAAAGGGTTGCCTTCATGCCGTGAATTCCAAGTTGACGAGAAACCAGCTTGAGGAACTGCCGTTTGGTCGTGGATACATCGGCGGCCGTTGGAACGAGTTCTGCAAGAGAGATCTGGAGAGTCACTCGATCGGATTCCTCGGTATTGCCGGACGATTGCAGGACACGCAGACTTCTCGCAACCGCCGCATCGACGGATTCGATCGGGACTGTGGCTTCTTTGCTGTCGGTCGTGTTGTCCGGTCGAGGCGACGCGGCGACGACGGCCAGGAATTTCGAAGAGGCCTCCTGTTGTGCTGACAACTGTCGCACGAGAGTCGCCTGTGCGGATTCGGACAACAGCTTTGCGATCACCAGCACGAACATCATGCAGACCAGGATCCCTGGTTGCAGCGACGATGTGAAAACGGCGTAGTTCGATCGAACTGCCGGAGTGCGATTGCTGATTTCCATGGCGATGCTCCTCAGGCGGCTCGAGCCTGATCCTTGTCGAGATCGAACCGTTGTTGCGGCGGAATCCAGGCTCGCAAACGTTCTTCCATGACGTTCGGCGAATGCTCTTCAATCAGTGCCAGAAAACCTTCGCTCATGATTTCACGAATCGTCACTTCTTCGGCATGGCGGGATTCGAGCTTTCCCGCCATCGGAATGCAAAACAAGTTGGCAAACAACGCGCCGTACAACGTTGTCAGCAGGGCCATCGCCAGGCCGGAACCGATCTGTCGCGGGTCGTCGAGATGGCGAAGCATCTGAACAAGTCCGATCAGTGTGCCAATCATCCCCCATGCCGGAGCGGCAGACGCCATGACTTCGAACAAACGTCGACCTGACGCATGTCGCTGTTCAATGGCCGAGACTTCTCGTTGAAGCGCGGCGCTCAGGACGGCGGGTTCACATCCGCTGGATGTGAGTTCCAGTCCAGTCCTCAGAAACGGATCTGGTTCATCCGTCGCGAAAGGTTCGAGCGCCAGTAAACCTTCTCGTCTGGCCGTAAGCGCGAAGCTTCGGAACCGGGCGATGACGTCGGCGGGCTCGGGAAGTTTCGTTACAAAACAGTTGCGAGCCACGGCGATCCCGTTTTTCACTCGACTTGCCGGGAAATGGATGAGCACAGCGGACAGAGTGCCGCCGAACGTGATCAGCAGAGAGGGCAAATGCATGTAGGGCATTGCATCGCCACTGAACAGCATCGCTGATGCGACCATTATCAGTCCGGTCGCAAGTCCGAGGATTGTTGCAATGTCCATAGGTCGCTCGATCGTCAGAGTTTTGATTTGAAAATGGACGGAGGGCTTAGCGGAGGACGTCGATTTCTACGCTGCCGATTGTTTTGCCCGGTAAATCTGAGCCAGGATTTCAGCGATGGCTCGAAAGTAGTCGAACGGGATTTCCTGTCCGACTTCGACTGACTTGAAGAGAGCTCGAGCCAGTGGCTTTCTTTCAAGGACCGGGATTTTGTTTTCCTTCGCGATGCGAACAATATTCTTCGCGAAGACTCCGGCACCCTTGGCGACGACTTTGGGAGCTCGCATCGTGCCGGGTTCGTATTGAATCGCGATGGCAAGGTGAGTCGGGTTGGTCAGAATCACGGTGGCCTTTGGCACATCTTTAACGGACTGTCGCTTGCGAGCTTCTCGCTGTTTTTTGCGGATTGCCGCTCGGACGTGCGGGTCGCCAGACGAGTCTTTTTGTTCCTGCTTCACTTCTTCCCGAGTCATCTTCAGTTTCTGCTCGTTGCGAAACCACTTGATCAGATAGTCGATCAAAGCCAGCGCAATGGTGACTCCCGCCAGCGAGATGCAGATCATCAATCCAAGGTGCCATGCAAATGTGGAAACAGCGGCGACGGATTCAAAGTTACGCAGCGAAAGTTCATGTCTTCGCATCCACAACAGAATCATGGTCACGGCGAGTAGAAACGTGACCTTCGTCGCGTTCAGGAGTCCGTGGATCCCCGAATCCATAGAGATGATCTTTGACCAGCCGTTTTGCGGGAGGACTCGTTCCCAGTTGATTGCGAGCGACTTAAAAGAGACATGAAAACCAACCTGAGCAAAACCGAATGCCAGGCCGATCGCCATAATTCCCAGGACGAAAACGCCGCAGATGCCGGTCAGCTCCGATGTGATCCAGCGTGCTCCCAGCGAGACCTGCCAGTTTCCCCATTCCATGGATGGAACTTCAAGGAACCACTCACGAAAGCCGTCCATGATGCGAGTTGCGATCGAACTGCCGGTCCAGAGCAGCATCAGGCAACCGGCCATCAGCGTGACAGATGCCGTCAAGTCAGAACTGAAGACGACCTGACCCTCCTCGCGCGCGTCTTCGCGGCGACGATCTGATGGTGCTTCTGTACCGTTGTTCTCCGGGCCCGCCATTTCAGGAAGCGACCTCCTGACCAACAAAGGTCAATAATTGCTGAACGCCTCCGCAGAGTTCGGGAAAGAAGACGACAAGACCACCCAGTCCAGCCACCAGTCGCAGCGTCATTCCGTATGACATGAAGTTAAACTGCGGCGCGGTTCGCATGGTGATAAGTACAGTGAGCGACGCCACGAACAGAAGAATTCCGATGGGACCGACGATCAGAAATCCGTGATCGACCGATTGAGTCACGCTCCAGAGCACGGCATCCCACGACGGCATTGACCATGATGTGGCGGCCGGTCGCATGCGAAACGAATGTCCCAAGGCGAAGAACATGACGTGATGCAGATCCAGCAGGAAGAACAGCAGCACGGCTACGGCTTCGAGCATCTGCGAAACAACGTTGCTGGACTGCTGATCCATTGGCGATGCCAGACCGCCCATGGTCAAGCCCATTTCCTGAGCCACCCAGGCTCCTCCAATTCGAACGGGAACCAGGCAAAGGCTGAACATCCATGCCATGCCAGCTCCGAGGGCTGTTTCCCGCATCGAAAGAAAGCCCAGTTGGATCCAGGCGGTGGTGTTGGATTTTGTTACTTCTAGTGCTAACGCTATTTCAGGAGCGTAGCGCGGAGCGAGGAGAACAGTGAGTGCCAATGTCAGTCCCAGTTTCACCGTGTTTGGCATTCCCTGGCCGTTCAGGGGCGGAAGAAATGCAATGAACGCGCCGACTCGAAACAGAATCAGCAGTCCAGCCAGCAACTGAGCATCGGGAGGCACCGTCCAGGTCATCGCGTCACCTGCAGCATTCGTTCCATCATCCGCATTGTGAATTCGGACGATAGTTGCAGAGTCCACGGCAACGTTAGAAGCATGACGGCTCCGACCGCGACGATGCGAGGAGCAAACGAGAGAGTTTGTTCCTGGATGCTTGTAACCGTCTGCATGAGACTGATGATCAGGCCGATGACAAGACTGACAAGAATCGACGGGCCCGACAGCCAGAGAACTGTCACCAGCAAGTCCTGGCCAATTTCAACAACGTCCATGATTTCCATAAGTCTGTTCCATCAGAGTTCATTGCCCGGTGATGTACTACGGTTTTTTGGCCGACTTTGAAGGCTCGTTTCTGCTGCTGATCTTGTTGAGAATGTCATTGGCAAAGGCTTCATCCAGCTTGAGAAGTTCATCGAAGACTTTGGATGTTTTTCGTTGTTCCATATTTGCGAAGACTTCGGCTGCGGCGTCCAGATTATCCGTGCTGGCAAACGTTTTAATTCCCTTCGCGGCCGAGGTGGGCTCCATGTTGTCAAAGATAGCGGCCATCGACTTGAGGTTCTTCTGCTGCGTGGCCGCATCAATTGGCGCCGTCTTGACTGTGGCCCCGGCGGCATCGCTGGTTGCCGACGAACTGAGGAAGGCTCGTTTGTCCTGATCGAAAAGTTTTCGGTCGACGTCTAATTGTTTTCGCTCCTCGGCGATCTTCTTCATCTCGCTGCTGACCTTCTCTTTTTCAGCGACCCAGGTTTCCCGATCCTTTGCCAGCTTTTCGCCGTCGGTTCGGATGCGAGTTTTTTCGGCTTCAAAATCTTTCCGATCAACTTCCAGTTCTTTTCGCTTCAACGCCAGTTCGCTGTCACTTTGTGCGACGGTCGACTTATCGGCATCAAATTGTTTCCTGGCCGCGGCCAGTTTCTCCTGTTCGTCGAGAACCACCGCTTTCTCGGCCGCGATGGATTTGCGCTCACGATCCAGAGCTTCATTCTGAGCGTTCATTCGAGCCAGCAGTTCTTCTTTTGCGGCTCGCTGATCACTGGTCTGAGCCAGAAGGTTCTCAATTTCCTGTTGGGCGGCAGCCATGTCCGACAGCACGAGCCGCTGCTGAGCTTCGATCTCTCGCAGCGATTCTTCTCGCTTCCGCACGACTTCGTCACGAGTCTTCAGGCTCATTCCCATGCGAACGATTTCTTCAACGCTCATAGGTGTGGCACGCACGGCGACAGGAAGTCTTTCATCCTGATGAGAGGACCCCGGTTCTCCTGAATGCGAGTCATGCTCTTCCGACTTGCCGTGAGAAGACGGAGCATGCGAAGACTCGTTGTCACTGCCATGGTCCGATGCGACAGCATGTTCAGAACTTGCAGCAGGGGCCGGCTTGTGGTCAGACGCTTCTTCGCCGTGTTCCGTGCTGCCGTCCTCGGACGCTTCTTCGTCGCCATGTTCAGCGGTTGCCGCTCCATGCGAGGCGGACTTTTTAAGCATGAACATACCAAGTCCCGCGGTCACGCCGAACATTAAGCCTGCGTACAAAAGTAGTCCCAGCATCTTTTTCATGGTTCAGTGCCTCGGCTAGTTTCCTGTCGACGAAAATACGCCTGAGCCGCCTGTTCCTGAAGCTGATGCTCCTGAATACGAAGTTGCTCATGGCGATGTTCGGTGCGTTCTCGGTGAATGACTTCTTCCACGATCTTCAATTCGGCCCGGGCGTGCTTGTGATGTTCTAAAGCCTCACGGAGTTTGTCTTCCGCCGCTTTGAGCACATCATTGGCCACGCGCAGTTCGTTTTTTCCTCGGTCAATTTCGCTTGCGATTGAGTTCAGCAACGCGCCGCTGAGTCCGGCGCTCATGTCCGTTGCGGCTGTCCGTTCTATCGTTTCCAACCATCGCCGTTTTGCATCACGAGCCTGCTCCGCTGCGTTCCGCTCGGCATTGCGTGCGGCGGCGGCGGCTCGGCAGATGTCTTCCTGCTGAGCCCGCAAGCGGCGGATCTTTTCGTAGCGTGATGAAAATCGTTTCATACTTGGTTTGGATCTGTGTGCTGCAGTTTCCTATAGGATGGGCATTCCTGCCCGTCGAAGTTGTGTCGGACAGGAATGTCCAACCTACATGTCTTTAGATTGAGGGATCGAAGTCATCGATCGCCAATCAAACTGTTTACCATGGCCAAGCCATGGCGAGTGCTTTGAGTTGTTCCTGAGTTTCTGGCCATGCCGATTTATAATCGACGGATTGCTGTAAAAATTGTTTGGCTGCCGGCATAAGCTGAACGGCTCGATCAACCTGAGGAGACGTTCCTGTTTTGTAGGCACCAATTTGAATCAGATCGGCTACCTCCGCATGAGTTGCCAGGAGCGACCGAAGTTTCTGTGCATATTTTTGATGGTCGCTCGTAGTGACTTCCCGAAAGACTCGGCTGATACTTGGCAGAACGTCGACGGCCGGAAAATGTCCTGTCGCCGCGATTTTTCGATTCAACAAAATGTGACCGTCCAGAATCCCGCGAGCTGCGTCGGTGATTGGTTCATCCATGTCATCTCCATCCACCAGTACGGTGATCAGTCCAGTGATCGCGCCGACTTCGCCACAACCGAGTCGTTCCAGCACGCTGGCCAGAAGCGATTGCACGGAAGGCGGGTAGCCGCGAGATCCTGGCGGTTCACCCAACAACAAACCAAGTTCACGCTGTGCCATGGCGAGTCGGGTGAGGCTGTCGAGAAAGAACAGGACATGTGCTCCCTGATCACGAAATTCCTCTGCGATCGTCGCGGCCGTCAGAACGGCCTTGATTCGCATCAATGGGGTTTGGTCAGACGTGGCAACGACCACGACGGAGCGTTCAAGCCCTGCTTCTCCCAGACAGTCTTCGATAAACGGACGAACTTCACGACCGCGTTCGCCGACGAGCGCGATCACGTTCACGTCGGATTCTGCGCTTTTTGCGATTTCGCCCAGGAGAGTACTTTTACCCACTCCGCTACCGGCAAAAAGTCCCACACGCTGACCTCGGCCAATGGTCAGTAGCCCGTCGATCACACGCTGTCCGGTGACAAGCGGTTCGGTAATTCGAGTTCGTTGCATCGCTTCGGGGACTGTTGCTGTTTCTGAACGCCAGCGACGGACTCGCAGAGGTCCTTTGCCGTCGATCGGCCGACCGATGCCGTCGATCACTCGTTTCAGCAATCCTCGCCCCACTGGCACAGCGCGGCTGCGGCCGAGGCCGATGATTTCCAGCCCAGGCTGCAAACCGGCGGTGCTGTCGAAACACATCAGTTGAGATTCGGATTCGTCAAACCCGACCACTTCGGCCATGAGCTGTTCGCCGGTTGAGAGTCCCACGGAACAGGTCTCTCCGACGAACGCAGGCATGTCGGCTCGCAGCAGGCCACGAACACTACGCAGTTTCCCGACGGTCCGGAAAGCGTCGCAATGCGCTGGCAGCTGAGCCATCTCCTCGACGTTCAACCTGAGAGTCATCCAGTTTCTCCATCCATGAGCGGCGGATATCTGCCAGCCGCGAATCCATATCGGTCAGTAGAATCTTTCGCCCCGATTCGACTCGACAATTGCCGCGAGGAATTGCCGAGTCATCAAAGCAGGTCACGTTCTTCAAAGCGTCTCGACTTGTCGGATCCTTCATCAGGTTTCGAAGTAGTTCATGGTCTGCCGGATTGAGACGCACCCGCACTGGCTGATCCAATTCCAGTTGATGCAGCGATTTTCGAATGAGGTCATCGATTGCAAACATGTCGTGTTCAATGGCGAAACCGACAAGCCATGAAGCGGCCGCGGCGGCGAGTTCAACGGCCACTTCCTGCATTTCGCTCAGCGACTGTCGATGCTGTTCCTGAAGTTCCAGAACCATCTCCGCCGCATTGGCGAGCAGTTGTTTCACATCATGCAGCTCTTCTTCGGAGACTCCGCCAAAGCCGAGATCAGCCGCCGTCACCACTTCGTGAGTCGCTCCCGAAAGAATCGGAACGGCGTTTGACTGCGAAAGCGGTGTCACGACCTTGCCACTGGGATCGGCGGTGATTGAAGCCGTGGACTTCGGCATTGCTGGTGATGCTGTCATGCCCGTTGGCGTCGTGGCCGTTGGAATTCCACTGGAGACTCGCCCGGCGTCTGCCGAGCGAGTCATTGAGGAAGTCTGCCTCGCATTGCTGGGGGAGTCGACTTGCTTGAGCGACGATGAGTGAGTCTGAACGCCATCGGCCGGCGTGTTCGCTTCGCCTTCAGGGCGCGCGAACTCGATCGCGATCGTGTGGTCGCCGACGATCAGTGAGCGGGGCGAGCGTTTGAGTGTGACGTTTAGCGTTGTCATGTTTCGCTATTCAGCAGAATCGATTTTGATGTTGTCTGAGGAGGGGCGCGTGTCAGTCCGTGGCATCATGATTCCCCTTCCATATCAATCTTTGCGATGACTTCAGCAATCGCATTGCGAGCCTGAGTGATGCGAGACTCCGCCACGTTGGTCATGAACTGCATTTCTTCTTCAATCGTCTGGCGAGCTCGTTTGGACAGATTGACGAAGATTGCTTCTTTCACGTCTTCCGCCGCCCCGAACAAGGCCGTTGTAAGATTCGTGCTGTCGACTTCGCCAAGGACCCGCTGCACAATCGCCTTGCTGAGCGACGTGATGTCATCGAACCTGTAAATTCGAGTCAGAAGCGACTTGGCCAGTTCCGGATCCTGTTCCTCAATCGCGGCCAGCATGTTGCGACGACCAGCCTTCGGAACGCTGCGCAGCATTTCGGCGACTTTGTCGGCGTGGTCGCGAGTATCTGGTGGTTCAGGCGGCAACTGACTGGCTCGTGAAAACGTTGCACGAGCGATACGTTCGACAAGAACAGCCGGAGCGTGCTGTTCTTTGGTCAGTTCCTTCATCACCAGCTTTTGATATTCCGGCTTCATCAGGTTCAGGACTTCACCGGTGAGCTTTGCTGGAAGGTTGCTGAGTAAAATCGCGGATGTGCGAGATTGCTCGGAAGCCAACGCCAGAGCCAGCTGGTGAATGCTGAGAGTCTGCAGGTCAAGCAACGGATCGCCGGAAAGCGCCGGTTGCTCAGGTGTTGAATTCGTCTGAGTTGTTGCCATTTGTTCGTCCTCGCGCGGAGCCGATTCCGCATTGTCGACACCGTCCTGTGATGCCTCCGCCGGTTGAGTGCTGGACTCACTGGCTCCTTGGGAAAGTGCTGAAGATCCGTTGGCGCTGGTGTCGGATGTCGCAGCTTCAGATGTCGTTTGAGTCTGGGCCAAGTTTTCGTCGCTGCCGTTTGATTTGGATGCGTCTGAGGCCGACTGATTTGCAGACGTCGAACTCTCTTCAGAATAAGCCTCTGCGCTGAGCGGGTTTGGCTCCTGCGGTTGATTCTTCATCGCGAACTGAAAAAAGATCTCGAACTCGTCCAGAACATCTCGCTGGCGGCTGATGGTCGACACGTGCGGCGAGTCAGACTTCATTCCCGCGCGAAGCTTTTCGGCTCTTTCGGGCTGCAGGCGTCCCAGGACGGCTTCGGCGACTTCATCGCCCAGCAGTTGCAGCAGTTCAAGAGTTTGACGTTCGCGATCCATTGTCCGTCCGTGGACTTTCTAGTTCTTTAGCCGAGCGTGACGACTGTTCCAGATTCGAGTAGCACGTTGAGTACCGCACGGTTACGAGTGAGAATGGCGATCACTTTGCAAAGTTTGATGCCTCAGTGTCGCCTTTTGCTCCGCAAAAGCAGCTTTTCTTTCGCAGAGCGAAAGACGACTTAAGATGTTGATATCCCTCGTTAAAAAGTTTCAGGACGCCAAATGCCTGCATACATCATGCAGCCTTCCTGCCTTCATTTGACGAACCGTTCTGCGGCATTGCTGATTTTGGAATTGACGATCCCGTCCCTGATGATGGTGTCACGGTGCTCTTTTGCGAATTTCGTCCGGACGCCGCGGCGGTTACGGGATCGGTGGCTTTTTCCTGCTCGTTCAGCCATGCAGAAAGGATGCTCGCGACGACTTCCGGATTCGCTCGGGCCTGCTCCGAGATGGATGCCAGACGTCGTGCGTCGGCTAGAGGAATTCCCGGTCCCACGGTTTCAGTGATTACGATCGGCTTCATGCGTTTCATCAACATCAGGCCAATGATGAAGGCCAGCGTTGCCGCAAGTCCCAAAGAGACCGACTGCATCAGCGGCTGCCACTGCTGCCAGACAAACCCGGGCGTTGCAGGTTCGATGGTGTCCAGTTGTGTGAGTGGAGCTAAAACAACCTGAATCTCGTCGTTGCGCAATGGATCGAACCCGACAGCATTCATGACGATCTTCTCGATGGCTTCCTGTTGCAGGGGAGAGGCAGTTGGCGTTGTTTGCGGAGCACTGGGATCGACTGGTGCCGCCGGTTGAACGTCTACAACTGCAGCGACGGTCAATCGGACGATCTTGCCGCCCGGATGATGGAGCTCCTCATTAATGAATGAGTTCTCATACTCTGTATCGATCTGTTCGTTCGTAGAGTTTCCATAGGCATTTTTCGGAACTGTTTCCGGGACGATGTTACTGCCTGTGCCTGGAATGCCGACAGGCGGAGCTATTCCGCCGTCCTGCTTATTGTTGACAATGGACTCACTTGTTTTGACCTTAGTGTCGGGGTCGTAGGTATTGCTGGTTCGAGTTTGCTTGCTGAAATCAATATCAACAGTGACCTGTACGCTACCGCGAACTCCCTGAAGTCGGAGCAGCACCATCTCGGCCTTCGTCGCCAGATAGGCTTCAATTTTCTCTTTGTAGGCCAGTTGGCTATCCAGTTCCGACTGCATCCCATCATGGCCGCCAAACTGGCGACCGTTGGTGTCGGTCAGAACAATATTGTTTGCCGTTAAACCCGGCACCGACTTGGACACAACCATGATGATCGTTTGAGCCATGCCCGTGGAAACTGTTTCTCCTGGCTTGGGTTCGATAACCACGGCCGCTGTCACCGGCGATTGGTCGTCGGCGAAAGGAGTTGAATCTGGCCGGCTAATAGAGACCGTCGCCGCGCGAATTCCGCAAAGCCGTGCGATATTATCCTGCACCCGTTTCTCAAGTGCGCTTCGACGACGATCCTCTTCAGCTCGGGGAGAGCCGAATGGCAGAATCGAGTTGTCTTCATCGCTGCGGTCTTCTTCCGGAGTCAACTGATCCTGCAACGCCAGGCGAGCCTTTGCGACATCGCTGCTGGCGACGGACACGGCGGATCCCGAAAAGTTAAGCTCGTAGCCAATCTTTTCCGTGTCGAGCATTCCTACGATTTCGGCAGATCTCTGAGGAGTCAGTTGGCTGGCGATCACGACGTACTCTGGCTGAGACGCCCAGATCATGGTGCCCAGGACAGCGGCAACGCACGCGGCCGCTGCCGCTGAGAATCCAACGCGCTGACCAATGCTCCATCGGTTCCACAAAGCCAGCAGTTGTTCTTTGAATGTTGTCCAAAATGCCATGTTCGCAGGCCCTTAGCAACTCTTGTTCAAACGTTCGATACGACTCGGGTCGGTTAGACTCGCAGCAACTTGATCGCCCTCGAAACTACACCTGCATCCTCATGACTTCCTGATATGACGAAATCAGACGATTACGAATCTCCATCATGAGCCGAAAGGCCAGGTCGGCTCGGGATGCTGTGAGCACGACGTCATGAAGGCTGGTCGCTTCGCCGGTGACGAGCTGCTCAACACTTTGCTGAGCCTGTTGTGTCTGCTCATTGGTTTGCTTGACCAGTCCTTCCACCAGCTCGGAAAACGGAACGTTTCCGGCTGTCGACTTTGCCTCACGCGCTGTGGGAGGCGATATCTGAGGAAGATTGGTGGGTCCGCCAAGTGACTGCATTGCCATCAGCGCTGTCCTCTCAGAAGAGACAGTGCCTGTTCGGCCATTTGCCGAAAGGTCTCAAGCGATTTCAGGTTCGCTTCGTATGCGCGACTGGCTGTTACCATGTCGACCATCTCATGAGACAGATTGACGTTCGGCATTTCAACGTGACCTGTCGCGTCGGCATCCGGATGGCCGGGGTCATAGACGCGTGGTCCGGGAGTTGTGTCGCTGGATACTCCGGACACGCTCACGCCCCTGAGGTCCGAGACGCCATTGCGATCGGGCTGAATCCAATCGTTCATCGCCGAGGCAAATGTGACTCGTTGACGCTGGTAGGGTCCGCCATCGGGCGTTCGAGTCGAATTCAGGTTGGCGATGTTGTTTGCCGCAACCTCCATTCGCAGCCGTTCGCCCGTCAAACCAGAGGCGCTGATCTCCATGCCTGACAGTATCTGACGAATTGACATTGGCTATCCCCCGAATCAAATTCTCTGTAACCACTGCTGCCGCGACTATGATCCCTGAATTGCCATTCGCATCTGATCCAGATGGCTGCTCAGGAGTTGGATATAGGTTTGCTGCAACATGGCGTTCTTGCTCATCTGCCCAATCTCGCGATCGATGTCGACGTTGTTGCCGTCGGCCCGCGCGGTTAGCCCCTGTGTTTCGATGACTTCCGGAGCCGCTGTGGATAAGCTCGACCCCGTAAGTTCCTGTGCCAGCCGTTGCTCGAACTCCACATCAAGCCGCCGGTAGTTTGGCGTGTTGACGTTGGCGAGGTTGTTACTGATCACCCGCTGACGGAGTTCCGTCGCGCTGATGAGTCGTCCCAGCAAGTCAAATTGTGGAGTGAGAGGCTGCATATCGTCGGCATCGGCACAACCGGAACGCTCTCTGCAATCAGAACATCCGGTAGAGACGACCTCAGTTACCACGACGCATTGTGGCAGGGAGAGAACATTGCTGGCTGCGGGGAAACCTTCGTGAATGCAAGTTGCTTCTTCAACACAAACAATGAGCCCGGCAAAGTCTGCTGATGGAAATTGCCAGGATCAGTTTCACCTGACCTACTCAAGGGAATCCCCTTATCGCCTCGTCGACGTATTCGTGTTGTTCATTGCAATCGGATGATCGCCTTGTTTGGGGCCGAATAGTTTTGAGGGACAACCAGCAAGTCTTGCGGGTATGCCCGCGATGACGTGACGCGAGAACCGACTGCTTTTTCGCAGATTCGAAATGCGCCGCCGCGACAGCGAAGAAAAAATTCAACATCTCCAGCCCGTTGAAAGTAGAGTTGAGATACTTTGTCGGACGGAAACCGGAAATCTGCGCGGCATCACTGATACATCTTTGAACTTCGACATCGACAAAATACCAATGACGACCGACTTCTCCAGCTATTCTCGGATTCCCTCACTTCCCACCATTGCTGTGGAAGCGCTAAAGCTATTCAGTGATCCGGACAGTTCCAACGACCAGTTGGTGGGTATCATTCGCAAGGATCCGGCGATTGTCAGTAAGCTTTTGAGAGCAGCCAACTCTGCTAAGTATGGCGTTCGCGGTGAGGTCACAGACATGAGTCGCGCCGTGATGCTCATGGGTCGAGCCGCCGTGGCGCCACTGGTATTGAGCTTTTCTCTCGCGCGGCAGTCGATGGAATCTTCGGAGCATCTCGAACACTACCGAACCTTCTGGTGGCGTTCGTTCGTACAGGCGACGGCTGCTGAAGTCCTGGCCTGCCAATACAGTTCTCCGGCGTTTCGAAGTGAGTGTTACACCACGAGCATTCTGTCTGGACTGGGTAAACTGGCTCTGTTGAAAGCGGAACCTGTCAAATACCTTGAATGCCTAACAAGATCTCGTTCGATGGGCGTGCCAATTTCCCGTGCTGAACAGGAAGTGTTTGGATTTACACACGGGAAGCTATCGTCAATCCTTCTTCAGCAGATGGGCCTGCCTGAACGCTGTCACCATGCGATTCGCGCCCTCAGCGATTCAGGAGCGACGAAAATGCGTTCTGGTTCCGTTCAGCATCCGCTGATAGAAGTGACCCGTTTGGCTGATGCTGTCGCCACATTGATTTGCGATGACACGCCGGCAATTGCGATTGTTCATCTTGAGGAGGCTCTTGCCGGTATCCAGTTGCCGCATCCGCTCAGTGCGGAAGATGTGATCAATCAGGTGCAGGAACAACTGGAGATTTCTGCACCTCTATTTGATATCGATCCTCCGAAACTGCCGTCCGCAAGTGACCTCCTCCAGGATGCTCTGGATCAGTTGTCGCGGATTGCCGAAATGGCTGAGAATCCTTCAAACTTGCCGGCCATTCCGGTGGAACTGATGGAAGAAAATGGTCGACTGAAGCGGCGCGTTGCGGACCTGCTGCATGTTTCGCGGATGGATTCACTCACGGGGCTTTGCAATCGGGGTTTTCTGTTACAAGAGCTTTCCGAGCGTGCCGCGCTGCATCGAGTGCGTGGACTTTCGCTGGGCATTGCAGTTGTGGATATCGACCATTTCAAGAAGATCAACGATACGTATGGTCATCAGGCCGGAGACGAAGCGTTGAAGATTGTCGCTGCAACTCTTCGAGACACAATTCGTGATACGGACATCGTTGGCAGGTACGGCGGCGAAGAGTTCGTCGTG